>DAOMFD010000222.1:0-3130 GCA_035429605.1 Steroidobacteraceae bacterium
GTGCGCGAGCACCGGCTCGCGACCGTTTGCGAGGAGGCCAGGTGCCCGAACATCGGCGAATGCTGGAATGCCGGCACGGCCACGCTGATGCTGATGGGCGAGGTCTGCACGCGGGCCTGCCGATTCTGCGCCGTGGACACCGGCAATCCGCGCGGCTGGCTGGACGAGCACGAGCCGGAGAACGCGGCGCGCAGCGTCGAGCTGATGGGCCTGAAGTACGTCGTGCTGACCTCGGTCAACCGCGACGATCTCGAGGACGGCGGTGCGGGCCACTTCGCCGCCTGCGTGCGCGCCATCAAGCGTGTGAACCCTCAGACGGCCGTGGAAGCGCTGACACCGGACTTCGAGGGCGTGCTCGCCGACGTGGAGACGGTCGTCGACAGCGGTGTCGACGTATTCGCACAGAACGTCGAGACCGTGCGCCGGTTGACGCACCCCGTGCGCGACCCGCGCGCGTCCTACGAGCAGACGTTGTCGGTGCTCGCGCACGCGAAGAAGCGCCGCCCGTCGCTGCTCACCAAGACCAGCCTGATGCTCGGCCTGGGAGAGACCGACTCGGAGGTCCTCCAGACGATGGACGACCTCCGCCGGGTCGGCGTGGACATCCTCACTCTCGGGCAGTACCTGCGCCCGACCGTGCACCACCTCGCCGTGGAGCGGTTCGTCGCTCCCGCGGAGTTCGAGTCGTATCGAGCGGCGGCGCTCGAGCGCGGGTTCCTCGAGTGCGTCGCCGGGCCGCTGGTGCGCTCGAGCTATCGCGCCGAGCAGGCGCTCGCGCGGAACAACGCAGGACTCGGCGAGGGCGGGCTCCGCCGGCCGTGATTCCGCCTCCGATCCTCCGCTGGCTCGGCCTCGTCGAGTACGAGCCGACGTGGCGCGCGATGCAGCGTCACGTGGACGAGCGGCAGGCGCAGGACGCCGATGAATTCTGGTTCCTCGAGCATCCGCCGGTGTTCACGCTCGGGATGAACTCGAGACCCGAGCACCTGCTCTCGACCGGTGAGATCCCCGTGGTGCAGATCGACCGCGGCGGGCAGGTGACCTACCACGGTCCGGGACAGCTGGTCGTGTACCCGCTGGTGGACCTGGCGCGCGCCGGCCTTGGCGTGCGGGCCCTCGTGGAGGGCATCGAGCGCGCGATCGTCGGCACGCTCGCGCAATGGGGGATCGAGGCGATCGGCCGACGCGACGCGCCCGGAGTGTACGTCCAGGGCCGCAAGATCGCGAGCGTGGGCCTGCGCATCCGTCACGCGCGGTCGTACCACGGCCTCGCGCTCAACGTGGCGATGGACCTGTCGCCGTTCCGCCGCATCAATCCCTGTGGCTACGCGGGCCTCGAGATGACGCAGGTGAGCGAGCTGGGTGGTCCCGCGGACCTCGAGGTGGTGGCCGCCGCGCTCGCGCCCCGGCTCCTGGCAGCGCTGAACCTGCCGCTGCCGGGTCAGAGTGCGACCAGTACCTGGCGACAGGACGTGAGTTCGACGTAGGCCGCGTCGAGCTGCGCCTTGCTCTCGGCGCGCACGGTGATCGTGAGGCCGAGGTACTTGCCGCCGCTGCTCGGCCGTTCCTCGATGCTGCCAGCGGCGGGACTCCCGAAGTGTCTTGTGATGATGCCGAGTGCCAGGCTGCGGAACTCGTCGGTCGCCGCCCCCATCACCTTGATCGGGAAGTCGCAGGGAAACTCGAGCAGCGTCTCCTCGGTCATCGCTCAGAGCGCCGGCGTGGACGCGATGTCGTCGAGGTGGCGCTGCAGTCGCGAGTACATTTCCTCCCACAGGGGACCGGGTCGGCCGGTGCCGACAGGCTGGCCATCCACCGTGGTGACCGGGAGCACGCCGCGGCCGGCCGACGAGATCCAGAGTTCGTCGCAGCCCGCGATGTCGCGGGCATCGATGTCCGCGACCTGACGAGGCAACCATCCCTCCGCCAGCTCCAGCACCGCGTCCCGCGACGTCCCCGGCAGGATGCGGTGGCTGTTCGGCGGCGTCACCAGCGTCCCGCCGGCGCACAGAAACACGCTGCTCGACGAGCCCTCGAGCAGGCGCCCATCGCGCACGAGCAGCGCTTCGTCGGCGCCGCGATCGGCGGCCTCCTGCCTGAGCAGGATGTTCCCGAGCAGCGCGACCGACTTGATGT
Organism: Steroidobacteraceae bacterium; assembly: GCA_035429605.1. GTDB lineage: Bacteria > Pseudomonadota > Gammaproteobacteria > Steroidobacterales > Steroidobacteraceae > RPQJ01. The sequence goes on from DAOMFD010000222.1 coordinate 2,137, forward strand.
CGCAGCGGTCCCAGCGGATGTCCTCGAGCGTCACGGCCCGCAGGCCTTGCTGCATGACGGTCGGCGACGGCGCCGGGTAGGGGCTCGCAAACGCAAACACCGTCTGCGTCACGTCCTTCGGCAGGAGGTGGTTGCGACCTGCTTCCGCGCCCCGCGTCACCTGCAGGTACAGCAGCAATTCGCGGTCGCCGGCCTCGGTGGCGAGGCGACCGAGCACGGCCGCCCAGCCCGCCGGGTCGTGGGGATTGGTGATGCGGATCGCGCGCAGGCTGTCGTCCAGTCTCTGCAGGTGCTCGCGCAGGCGGAACGGGCGCCCGCGGTGCACCGGGACCACCTCGTACACGCCGTCGGCGAACAGGAAGCCACGGTCGAGCGGCGAGATGCGCGCCTCGGCCAGCGGCAGCCACGCCCCGTCCAGGTAGCAGGTCGGGTAGGGGGCAGCCATGTCACTTGAACCAGAGGCGCACCGTGTCGATGGCGCGGCGGAAGATGCCGCCAGCGGTGACGTCCTCCGCCGGGTACAAGTCGTAGGTCGCGACGGGCTTGCCGTCGACGACGACCTTGACCTTGCCGACGGCCGTGCCGGCCGCGAGTGGCGCGACGAGGCGTGCCGGCAGCTCGAACTGCGCCTGCACGCTGCCGATTTGGCCGCGCTGGCCGGTCACGTACAGGTCGTGGTGCAGCACGAGGCCCACCTCCGACTCGGCGCCCTTCCAGACCCGCGCCGTGGTGAGCGCCTGGCCGGCGCCGTAGACGCGCTTCGTCTCGTAGAAGTTGAATCCGTAGCCGAGCAGCGACGCGCTGGCATCCTCGCGGGCCTTCATCGAGTCGGTGCCCATCACCACCGACACGAGGCGCATGCCGTCACGCTTGGCGGAGGCGATCAGGCAATAGCCCGCAGTCTCGGTGTGTCCGGTCTTCACGCCGTCGACGCTCGGGTCGCGCCACAGCAGGCCGTTGCGGTTCTGCTGCGTGATGCCGTTCCAGGTGAATT
>DAOMFD010000223.1:0-3105 GCA_035429605.1 Steroidobacteraceae bacterium
TGATCCTGGCGACCGGCTTGCGGGCCACGAGTTGCTTCAGCACCTGGAGCGCCCCCTGTATTGCTCTTGATCCAAGTCTCTCACAGCCCTGCCGCCGTCCGCAGCACCGGTTGCGGCTGCCGTATCATTCGCTCCATGACCGCGACTGCCCAGGAGACCGTCGAGCAGGATCCGCCCCGGCCGATCCCGGAGTGCTATTGGGTGGTGCCGGGCCGGCTGCTGGTGGGCGAGTATCCGGGCTCGGCATCGCGCGCATCTGCGATGGACCGCCTGCGCCGCTTCACCGACGCCGGCGTGACCTGCTTCATCGACCTCACCGAGCTGGCCGAGTTGCCCGGCTACGAGCCCCTGCTGCCCATGCAGACGCAGGACGGGCGCCGGATCGAGTACCTGCGCGAGCCGATTCCGGACCACGGCGTGCCGGCGAACCCGGAGGACATGCACCAGGCGGTCGCCACGCTCGACGGCGCGTTGCAGGCGGGGCACGTCGTGTACCTGCATTGCCGCGCCGGCATCGGGCGCAGCGCGCTGGTCGCCGGGTGCTGGCTCGCGGGCCAGCTCGGTCCGCAGGGCGATCCAATCGCGATACTTCGTGAACGCTGGCGACAATGCGCCAAGTCAGCGGCGTGGCCGGTGGTCCCGGAGACGGACGAGCAGGAGGCCTACGTCCGCCGGTGGCAGGCGCAGGCTCAGCAACCGTCACGCCCGCAGGCTGCGGCGTCGAGCGCCGAGGAGCGAGTGCGCGGTGCGCTGCTCGGACTCGCCGCGGGCGACGACGCAGGTCAGGCACGGGAGGCGGGTCGAGCGCCGAACGGGCTGTGGACCCAGCATACGGCGCTCACGCTGTGCCTTGCGGAGAGCCTGCTCGAGTGCGGCGGCCCTGACCCGCGCGACCAGATCGAGCGCTACCTGCGCTGCCACCGCGACGGGCACCTGTCGCCGGACGGTCGTCCCATGGCGGTCACGCCCGACGTCGCCAAGGCCCTCGCCAACTACCAGTGGCGGCAGAAGGCGCTGGCGGGGCCACACGACCCGCGCGACCGCAGCACGGCGAGTCTGCCGCGAGTGCTCGCCGCCGTCGCATTCGCGCGGACGGATGCGCCCAGCGCGGTCCGCCTGGCCGGTGAATCCTCGCGCACGACGCACCAGTCGCCATTCGTGATCGATGCGTGCCGATACTTCGGCGCGTTGCTGGTCGGGGCGCTGCGCGGAGCGGCGTCCGACGCATTCGGCGCTGGCTTGTACGAGCCGGAGCCGGGACTCTGGGTCGAGCGGCCGTTGAAGCCAGCAGTGGCCGCCGCATTTCGGTCACGCAGCGTGGAGATCTCGCAGGCCGTGCCGGACCCGCCGAGAGCCGATGCGATCCAGGCCGTCATGCGCGCGCGGGACGCCGTAATTTCCGGCCGCGGGTTCGATGAGACCGTGCGCGCGGCCGCGGCGCACGCGGCCGAGCCGGCGCTCGAGGCGGCATTGACGGGAGCACTGTACGGCGCCGTGCACGGCGAGCGTGCCGTCACGGGCGAAGCGGTGTCGCGACTGGCGCGGCGCGAACTGATCGAGTCGTTCGCCTCGCGGCTGTCCCAGTCGGGCTCCGTCGCACGCGGGTGGGAACCGAAGGGATGACGCGGGCCGCCGCAGGGACGCGCAAGCGACCGGGCGGGAAGGTCGCCCGCCGTCGACGGGAGCCCGCGTGGGCCCGCCTCGACGACGAGGCACTGCTCGACAAGCGACTCTGCGACCTGCGCCTCGGCCTCGCCGGCACCCGGCTAGAAGATGGCGTGCGGCGGCTGTACGGCGAACTTGCCGCGAAGGGCATCCGCTTCAGGCCGCACTTCTGGCTGTCCGAGGAGTGGTTCTCGCCGGACGGCGTGCCGGGCATCGCGATTCCGTTCTACCTCGCCCATCCCCGGCTGATGCGGCTCGAGCGCCGCTACATGCACGAGGTCGAGGGCGGCAACGACAAGTGGCTGATGCGCATCCTGCGCCACGAGACCGGACACGCGATCGACACGGCGTTCACGCTGCGCCGGCGCAAGGCGTGGAGGCGCACGTTCGGCAAGGCGTCGAGGCGTTATCCGTCCCGCTACTCGCCGCGCCCGGCGAGCCAGAATTTCGTCCTGCACCTCGGCCACTGGTACGCGCAGAGCCATCCGACGGAGGACTTCGCCGAGACGTTCGCAGTCTGGCTGCCGCGGCGCTCGCGCTGGCGCAGCCAGTACCAGGGCTGGCCTGCGCTGGCCAAGCTCGAGTTCGTCGACGCGACGATGCGCGGGCTCGAGGGGCGGCGCGCGGTGCACCTCAACCGCGACACGATCGAGCCGCTCGCGTCGAGCACCCGCACGCTGCGCGAGCATTATCGCCGCAAGCAGGCGCGCTACGAAGTGAATCTCGCGCGCTCCTACGACCGGCGACTGCTGCGCGTATTCGGCCGGGCGGAGGATCACCCGCACCGCCCGGTGGCGAGCCGGTTCCTGCGCACGGTCCAGCCGCAGCTGAAGCGGTTCCTGGTGCGGCGGGCGCGCATGCACCCGTACCTGGTGAGCCACGTGCTGCGGACGGCCACGCAGCGGGCGCGCTCGCTCGACCTGAGGCTGAAGGCGAGCCAGCGCCGGACCAAGCGCGAGGTGCTCGGCATGGTCGAGCGAATCATGATCGACATGCTGCTGCGCGATCGGGAGAACTTCGCACTATGAAGATGCTGCGCGTGCTGGTGCTGGTGCACGAGACCCTGGTGCCGCCCGAGGACCTCAAGGGCTATTCGGAGCAGGAGATCGAAAGCTGGCGCACGGAATACGACGTGATGACGTCGCTCAGGGCCATGGGGCACGAGGTCAGGGTGCTCGGGCTGGGCGACAACCTCGCCGACCTGCGCAACGCGATCACCGACTGGAAGCCCGACATCGCGTTCAACCTGCTCGAGGAATTCCAGGGGATCGTCACCTACGACCAGTACGTGGTGGCCTTCCTCGAGCTGATGAGGCTGCCCTACACCGGCTGCAACCCGCGCGGCATGATGATCTCGCGCGACAAGGTGCTCTCCAAGCAGATCCTGTCCTACCACCGCATCCCGACGGCGCGCTTCGCGCTGCTGCCGCGCAACCGGCG
>DAOMFD010000224.1:0-3102 GCA_035429605.1 Steroidobacteraceae bacterium
CCGGCCAGCTCGGCGAGGTGATGCAGGAGTCCATCCAGGCCGCGATGACCGTGGTCCGCAGTCGCGCCGCTGTGCTGGGCCTCGAGCCCGAGTTCTACCAGAAGGCCGACGTCCACATTCACGTGCCGGAGGGCGCCACGCCCAAGGACGGCCCGAGCGCCGGCATCGGCATGTGCACGGCGCTGGTCTCCGCGCTGACCCGCAGCGCGGTGCGCAGCGACGTCGCGATGACCGGCGAGATCACGCTGCGCGGCGAGGTGCTCCCGATCGGCGGGCTCAAGGAGAAACTGCTGGCCGCGCATCGCGGCGGCATCCGCACGGTCCTGATCCCGGACGAGAACGTGAAGGACCTCGCCGAGATCCCGGACAACATCAAGGGCAACCTCGACATCAAGCCGGTGAAATGGATCGACGAAGTGCTGCAGCTGGCGCTCAGGAACATGCCGCAACCCGCGGTCGTGACATCCGCTGCAGAAGACGCCAAGCCGGCCAAGCGACCCGGCCGCCGGCAGGCCAAGCCGGTTCACGCGCACTGACGTCCAGGCGCGAACACATTCAGGAGCAAGCGATGAACAAGAACGAACTCGTGGAAGCGGTGAGTGATCGTACGGGACTCGCGCGGTCCGATGCCGCGCAGGCGGTGGAAGCGGTGCTCGCCGCGGTCACGGAGGCGCTGCGCGCCGGCGACACCGTGGCGCTCTCGGGCTTCGGCACCTTCGTTGCGAAGGCCCGCGCGGCCCGCACCGGCCGCAACCCGCGCACCGGCGAGGCGATCGCGATCCCCGCAAGCCGCGCGCCCGCGTTCAAGGCTGGCAAGGCACTGAAGGATGCCCTAAACTAGCGCGCTCCCCAGGGGGCGCGGGTGCTTAGCTCAGCTGGGAGAGCGTCGCCCTTACAAGGCGAAGGTCGGGGGTTCGATCCCCTCAGCACCCACCAGTCGCACGCGGAGCGGTAGTTCAGTTGGTTAGAATACCGGCCTGTCACGCCGGGGGTCGCGGGTTCGAGTCCCGTCCGCTCCGCCAGTTTACGTAGCGCAAGCCCGCCCACGCGGGCTTTCTTGTATAAGAACGCACCAACAGTCACCACGCACATCCCATGCTGCAGCAGATCCGCGACAAGATCACCGGCTGGTTCGCCTCGCTGTTCCTCGGCGCGATCGCCGTGGTGTTCATCTTCTGGGGCATCCGCTTCGAGTCCGGCCCGCGCGCCGCCGCCGCGAAGGTGAACGGCGAGACCATCTCCGTCGAGGTGGTGCGCCGCGCCTGGCAGGACCGGCTCTCGCAGCTGCAGCAGGCTGCGCGCAACGAGTTGCCGGAGGCCGTGATCAAGACGGAGCAGCAGAAGCTGCTCGAGGAATTCGTCAATCGGGAGGTGCTGCAGCAGCACGTCCAGGCGATGGGCTATCGCGTGAGCGACGCCGATATCGCGCAGGAGATCCAGGCGATCCCGGCCCTGCAGGTGGACGGCAAGTTCTCGCGCGACCGCTATGCCGCCCTGCTGCGCCAGCAGGGCGAGAGCGAGGCCCAGTTCGAGCAGCAGTTCCGCCGTGACCTGCAGATCGGGCAACTCCGCAACGGCATCGGCATCTCGGCATTCACCACGGTCGGCGAGCTCCGCAGGCGTGTCGCGCTGGAGGGCGAGACCCGCGAGGTCGACTGGTACACGGTTGCTGCGGCCCCGTATGCGTCGCAGGTCGCGGTCACCCCGGCCGAGGTCCAGGCGTACTACGACCAGCACAAGGCCACTTACGTGACGCCCGAGACCGTGTCGCTGCAGTACGTGGAGCTCAAGGCCGCCGACGTCGCCTCCACGGTCTCCGTCACCGACGAGGCCCTGCGCCAGTACTACGACCAGGTGGCGCCGGAGCGCTACGTGGATCCGGAGCGGCGCCGCGCGCGGCACATCCTCGTCGAGACCGGCAAGGACGACGCGGCGGCGCGCAAGAGGGCCGACGAGTTGTACGCGCGCGCCAAGGCCGGCGAGGATTTCGCCAGGCTCGCGAGCGAGAACTCCGACGACGCGGGGTCGAAGGCGCAGGGCGGCGAGCTCGGCTGGGCGACCAAGGAAAGCTACGTCCCGGCGTTCGCGGACGCGCTGTTCTCGATGCAGAAGGGCGAGATCCGCGGTCCGGTCAAGACCGAGTTCGGCTACCACATCATCGAGCTCGAGGACGTGCAGCCGGCGCACCAGCGCGGCTTCGACGAGGTGCGTGCCGACCTGGAGAAGGACTACCGCAACGAGCAGGCGCAGTCGCTGTTCTACGAGAAGTCGCAGCAGCTGGCCGACGACGCGTTCGCCTCGCTGAGCGAACTCGAGAGCGTGGCGAAGAAGCAGGGCCTGCAGCTCATGACCGTGGAGGGATTCACGCGCAAGGGCGGCGGTCCGTTCGGCGACAACAAGAAGGTCATCGACGCGGTGTTCAGCGACGAGGTGCTGCAGGAGCGGCAGAACAGCCCGGCGATCGACGTCGCCAACGACGAAGTGGTGGTGCTCCGGGTGACGGACTACAAGCCGTCGGTGCAGCGACCGCTCGAGGAAGTGCGCCCTGAGATCGAGGCGGCCCTGCGCGAGCAGGGCGCCCGCAAGGCTGCCGAGGCCGCCGCCAAGGCGAGCGCCGACAGGATCACCGGCGCGACGCCGTTCGCCGATGTCGCGGCGGCAGCCGGTGCCGTGCCGGTCGCGCCTGCCAAGGTGGACCGGACGGCGGAGGGCGTGCCACCGGAGCTGCTCAAGGCGATCTTCGCCGCGCCGCGGCCTGCGCCGGGCAAGTCCACGGGCGGGACGGCGGTGCTGGCGAACGGCGACGTCGCAGTGTTCGTCGTGAACGCCGTGCACGCCGGGGTTGCGCCGACCGGGGACACCGCCGCGATCGAGCTCTCGCAGGTCGCGCGCAAGGGGCAGAACTCGGCCGCGATCGCCGAGTTCAGGGCCTACGTGAAGGAACTGGAGCGCACGGCCAAGGTCAAGCTGAACGAGAACGTGTTCAGCAACGACGAAGGGCAGTAGGCAGCGACCGGACCCTCCATCGAGGGCCATGGTCGCGCGAATCAGCCGCCCTTCTCGTCCTCCGGGAACGCCATGCCCACGTGGCTGTATCCGGCA
>DAOMFD010000225.1:0-3076 GCA_035429605.1 Steroidobacteraceae bacterium
TCGCGGAGGGCAGGCGGATGTCCGGCTGGACGCCGCGATTCTGCGTGCTGTCGCCGGTGACCCGGTAGTACATGCCGATCGTGACCGTGAGCTGGCCGTAGCCCGGGTCCTGGCCGAGCGCATAGCGGTCGAGCGGATACAGGTTCTGCACGGAGCCCTTGCCGTAGGTCTCCTGCCCGATCACGATGCCGCGCCCGTAGTCCTGCATTGCCGCGGCGAAGATCTCCGAGGCCGACGCGCTGAAGCGGTCGACCAGGATGGTGAGCGGGCCCGAGTAGGCGACGCCCTGGTCCTCGGATTCCAGCACTTCGACGCGGCCTCCGGCCTCGCGCAGCTGCACGACCGGGCCCTTGGGCACGAACAGGTTGACGAGGCCGATGGCTTCGGTGAGGTGCCCGCCGCCGTTCTCGCGGAGGTCGAGCACCAGCCCGTCGATGCCGCCTTCCTTCTGGAATTCCTCGATCAGGCGTCGCACGTCGCGCGTGGTGCTGCGGTAGTTCTTGTCGCCCGCCGTGCGCGCGTCGAAGTCCTGGTAGAAGGACGGGACGTTGATCACGCCGATCCTGAGCTCCTGGTCGCCGCGCTTGATCGTGCGCAGTTCCTTCTTCGCGGCCTGCGCCTCGAGCGTGATCTTCTTGCGCGTGAGCGTGACGACGCGCTCGGCCGCGCCCGGCGCGGCGTTGCCCGACTGGATCTGCAGGCGCACGAACGAGCCGCCCGGGCCGCGGATCAGGTCGACGACGTCGTCGAGCCGCCACCCCACGACGTCGACCATCTCACCCGTCTTGCCCTGGCCCACGGCGAGGATGCGGTCGGTCGCCTTCAACTCGCCGCTCTGCTGCGCGGACCCGCCCGGCAGGATCTCCATGATCGTCACGTAGTCGTCGACGACCTGCAGCGATGCGCCGATGCCCTCGTAGGAGAGGCTCATCTGGATGCGGTATTCCTCGGAATTGCGCGGCGAGAAATAGTTCGAGTGCGGGTCGAAGACGCTCGCGAACGAGTTCATGAAGCTCTCGAACACGTCGTCCGAGGTTACCTGCTCGCTGCGCTTGGCCGCGCGCTCGTAGCGCTTCTGCAGGATGTCGCTCGCCTCGGCCCAGGTCTTCCCGGTCAGCATCAGGGACAGGGCATCGTTCTTGACGCGCTTGCGCCAGATCTCGTCGAGCTCGGCCTGGGACGTCGCCCACGGGGCGTGCTCCCGGTCGAATTCGAACGATTCCTGCAGCGTGAAGTCGGGCTCCGTCTTGAGCGAGGCGAGCGCGTACGCCATGCGCTCGCGGCTGCGCTGCTGGAAGCGGTTGAAGATCGCGAATGCGGGCTCGAGCTTGCCCTGCGTGATGGCGTCGTCGAGCTGGTAGCGGTAGCGCTCGAACTCCTGCACGTCGCTCGCGAGGAAATAGCTGCGGTTGCCGTCGAGCGACTCGAGATAACGGTCGAGCACGAGGGACGACACGGGGTCGTTGACCGGCGCCTGGCGGTAATGGGAGCGCTCGAACATACTGCTCACGAGCCGGGAGACCTTGGCCTCGCGCTCGGTCGGCGCGAGGTCGGCTCCGTTCGCCCCGGTCGACGCCGACGGCGCACGGGCGGTCCCGAGCAGCAGCGTGCAGGCGGCCACGACCACGGCCGCCAGGGCCGTCGCGCTGCGCCGGCCGCGGCTCACCGGCCGCGACTTCGATTCGTCCCCATGACCTGCCTGATACACTTTCCCGGACCCTCGGCTCGTTTTTGCCACCAGCTAGGCTAGAGACACCCCGGCCGCGACTCAAGCGTCGTCGTGTCGGGCACCCGCGACAACCGTGCGACCGCTCACCGTTTTGACCGGAATCGTCCTCGGATCCTCGGCCGCCACCACGTTCGGCCTCGGGGCGACCCTGGTCGTGTTCCTGGTGCTCTCCGGCGACTACCCGCAGTTTCGCGCCGAGCTGCCGCTGCTGACCCTGTACGTCGCACTCTTCGCAGGTTTGACCGCGCTCGCAGCGGTCAGTTTCATCGGCCAGGCGCGCGAGCGCCCGTGGCGGCGCCGGGCCCAGTTCGCCATGTGGGGCGCGCTCGTCGCGCTCGCCGCGCTGTACTGGTCCACGCGCAGTTGACCCCCCCGGGGGCAGGGCCGGGGCTCGATGGCCGGCGGCGACCTTCAGGCGTCGTCGGCCCAGGCGAATGCGGTGACCACCCGCCAGGCGAGGACCAGGACCGCCGGGCCGAGCGCCAGCGTCCAGGCGGCCGGCCGCAGCTGAGCCAGGTCGCGCAGGAACATGCCGTAGAAGGCCCCGACGCCGCCGGGACCGTATGGACCGAGGATGCGGACTCCGGTCAGGTAGACCAGGCACGGCAGCACGGCGGTGCCGAAGATCAGCGCCGCGAGGATCCAGCGCAGGGTGTGGCGCGACTTCATCGACGGCATCCTGAGTCCGGCCGGCGCGAACCGCAATAGCCCATTCGGTATGATCGCCGGCATGCAGGCTGTTCGAACCGCCGTCATCGGCGTGGGCTACCTCGGCCGGTTCCACGCGCAGAAGTACGCGTCGCTGCCGGAGTCGCGGCTCGTGGCCGTGGTCGACGCCGACCCCGCGACGCGGGATCGCGTTGCCGCGGAGGTCGGGTGCCGCGCGGTCGCTGATTTCCGCGAGCTGCTCGGCGAGGTCGACGCGGTCAGCATCGCCACGCCGACGCCGGCACACTTCGCCCTGGCGAGCGAATGCCTCGAGCGCGGCATCCACGTGCTGGTCGAGAAGCCCGTCACCGAGACGCTCGACGAAGCCAGGCGCCTGGTCGAGATCGCGGCGCGCCGCGGCTGCGTGCTGCAGGTCGGTCACCTCGAGCGGTTCAATCCCGCGATCACCGCTCTCGAGGGCACGCTCAAGACGCCGCGCTTCGTGGAGTCGCACCGCCTCGCGCCATTCAAGGAGCGCGGCACCGACGTCAACGTCGTGCTGGACCTCATGATCCACGACATCGACCTGATCCAGAGCCTGGTTCGCGCGCCGATCGTGTCCATCGACGCGGTCGGGACCTCGGTGTTCTCGGGCGAACTCGACATCGCCAACGCGCGCATCCGCTACGCGAACGGCTG
>DAOMFD010000226.1:0-3047 GCA_035429605.1 Steroidobacteraceae bacterium
TACATGACGTTGGTGACGGTATCGGCGGGTCTCGGCATGGGCGTCAGCAAGAGCCACCTCATCTGGGTCTTCGAGACGCCGGATGCGTACGCGAACTTCGTCAATACCGGCATCGAGATCGGCGCCGACGCCAATCTCACGGTGAATCCCGGCGCAGGCGGCGGCATGTACGACGGTGCGGTCGAGGCGTCTCCGGGAGCGTGGCTGTACCAGCTTTCCGACGCTGGCCTCGCCGCGGAACTGACCGTCCAGGGCAGCAAGTACTTCAAGGATTCAGGCCTGAACTGACGGGACGCGTTCATCACGTTGGTACGACACGGGGGGAGACGAATCATGAACCGCTACGGATTGCTGGTGCTGATGCTGATGTTGGGAACTGCACGGGCCTCGGCCGGCGAAGTCATCGCCGTCGTCGAGCACGCCGACACGGATGCGACCACGGACACGGGCGCGAAGGGCGACTCGGTCGGGGACATTCTTACGTTCGCGAATCCGGTGTTCGACAAGGCCAACAAGGTCAAGGTCGGCACGGACCAGGGCTTCTGCGTGCGCACCGTCGCCGGCAAGGCGTGGGAATGCATGTGGACGCTGACGCTGAAGGACGGACAGCTGACGGTCGAAGGTCCGTTCCTCGACGCGGGCGATTCCGTCATGGCCGTCACCGGCGGGACCGGCAAGTACGCGGGCTCACGCGGCCAGATGAAGCTGCACGCGCGCGACGCGAAGGGCTCGGCGTACGACTTCGTCTACGAACTGCAGTAATCGCGAGCGCGGGCTCGCGCGTCGCGAAGTGCCGTGAGCAATTCGCCACGGGAACGCGGCGCGGTCGAGCGCGCGCTCATGGAGCGCGCCCGCATGCAGGCGGAGCGCGACCGGGAGCCGGCGGCCCGCCGCTGGCTGCAGCACGCGATTGCGCTCGCAGCCGCCCTCGTGCTCGTCGGCATCGTCATGCTCGGGTTCGACGCCTTCCTGACCGCGATGCAGAAGTACATGGAGGCGGAGGTCGTCGATCCAGCGGCGGCACCGGCAACGGCCCCGATGCCGGCCTACGTCGTGCCGGGTGCGGTCAATCCGCCACCGCCGGAGGGTCCGGATCCTCGTCCCAGCCAGGCTCCGGCTCAGGGTACTTCGCCAGCCACTCCCTGATCAGCCGGACGTGCTCGCGCTCCTCGGCCGCCATCGCGGCTGCAGCGGCCCGCACGTCGGCGGGAAGCTTCGCCGCGGCGAAGTGCTCGAAGAACTGCGCGGCTCGTTCCTCGTTGTGCTCGGCGAGCTTGAGCGCGTGATACGGTTGCATCAGGTAGTGCAGGTCGCCGTAATCGGTGGTCTCCGGGCCCTCGGGCGTCCGCCAGTGGAACGATCCCGTATCGGGCGGCCGGGTCCACCCCATCTGCTGCGCGATCTGGTCGCGGTGCTTGCCCTCGATGCGCGCCAGCCTCGCGAACAGCGTCGCGACCTCGGCGTTGTGGTGAGTGAGCATCTGCTCGGCGAGTTCCTCGTAGCGCTCGACAGCCTCGACCTCCATGGCCCACGCCCACGCCATGAACTCGTCCACGGTCCGCGGCACCTTGCCTTTCACGGTGTGAACCTCGCCTCGAGCGCCGCGACGGCGCGCTGTTCCCGGCGGCCGCGCGGCTCATAGGGCCTGCGATCACCCGCGTAGAGCACGCCCAGGTCGAAGCCGGTGTCGCGCAGCATCCGCCTCGCCGCCCGCGCGATGTCCGTCGCCGGCTTGAGCGCGTCGTGCTTCACGAGCTTCTTCCAGTCGCGCTGCTCCGGGCGGAACGTCACGCAGGGCGACAACACCTCGACGAACGAGAACCCGGGGTGCCGCACCGCCTGCACGATCACGTCGGCGAGGCCGTTCGGATCGCCGGTGAAGGCGCGCGCGATGAAGTTCGCGCCGGCCGTCAGGGCCATCATCATGGGATGAAACTCCCGCAGCCCCGTTCCCTCGGGCGACAGCTTCGAGTCCCAGTCGGGTTCGGTCGTGGGCGAGGGCTGGCCCTTGGTCATGCCGTACACGCGGTTGTCCATGACGATGTAGGTGAGGTCGACGTTGCGGCGACAGGCGTGCAGGAAGTGGTTGCCGCCGATCGAGTAGCCGTCGCCGTCTCCGCCGGTGACGATCACGGTGAGGTCCGGCCGCGCGACCTTGAGACCGGTGCCGGCGGCGAGCGCGCGACCGTGCACGCCGTGAAAGCCATAGCAGCTCGTGTAGGCAGGGATGCGCGACGAGCAGCCGATGCCGGAGACGACCGCGACGTTTTCCGGACGAAGCTCCATCTTCGCGAGCGCCTTGGTGAGCGCGTTGACCACGCCGAAGTCGCCGCAGCCCGGGCACCAGACCGGCTTGATGTCGGACTTGAAGTCGGCGTGCGTGAGCATCCCGGTCATGATCGACTCCAGTCGACGAGCCTGCGGTGGATCTCTCCGGGGCTGAACTGCAGCGCACCCGGCCGGTGCCACGCCGTGACCGGGCACGGCAGGTCGTACTCCGAACGCAGGTGGCGGTAGAACTGCCCCGAGTGATTCTGTTCGACGACCAGGACCCTTCGCACCCCGGCCAGGGCCGCCTGCAGGCGCTCCGGCTGCGCGGGCGACAGCAGCCTGATCGAGACGAGGCGGGCCGCGACGCCGTCGGCGCGTGCGCGGGACAGTCCTTCCCGGACCACGCCGGTGCACGATCCGAACGTCAGCACGGCCAGGTCGCCTGCGCCCTCGACGTCGGCCCAGTCGGGCCCGTAGTCGTGGAGATCGAGCTTGCGACGACGCTTCTCGAGCTGCGCCAGGTGGTCGGCGCCCTGCGAGGACGGCGCGCCGCGCTCGCCGTGCTCGAGACCGTCGGCCGTGTAGGTCACACCCGCGGTGCCCGGAATCGCCATCGGTGAGATTCCGTTCGCGGTGATCTTGTAGCGCAGGAAACCCGGCTCATGGGCCGCGGCGAGCACCCTCGGACCGGTGCCTGGTGCGTCGCCATCCGGCGGCCGGTCGACGACGGCACGCGCCTGCCCGAGGAACTGGTCGGACAGCACGATGGCGGGCGA
>DAOMFD010000227.1:0-3041 GCA_035429605.1 Steroidobacteraceae bacterium
GTCTGCATCTCGAGCACCCCCGACCCGTACTCGAGGTCGTAGGCCACGTCGACGACCGGCGGCGGCAGCTTGCCCTTCTTGCGGATCGGCACGAATCCCTTGCGCCGCCGCTCGGCCAGCGCCGCGGCCAGGATGAAGCCGCGCGACTCGATGCCCGCGACCGCGTCCACCTGGTCCCACTCCGCCGCGGTGAAGAGCGACTCGACGGCGCCGACGGTCTCGGGGAAACGCCGCCGCAGCAACGGCGTGATGTCGCGGAACAGGATGCCCGGCTTGGGGAAATCCGCGACGTCGACGATCAGGTCCTTCAGTTCGTTCATGCGCACCTCGGCCCGCGAGCCTAGCGAAATTCCCCCTCGCCCGCGAGAATCCCGCGCCAGCCTGGAGGAATCGCAGTGAACGTCACCGACGCCGTCGAATCGCGTATGAGCTGCCGCGCCTTCCTGCCGACGCCCGTGCCCGAGGCGACGGTGCGCGAAATCCTCGATGCGGCGCGGCGCGCCCCTTCGGGCGGCAACCTGCAACCTTGGCGGGTGTACGCGCTGGCGGGCGAGCCCCTCGCCCAGCTGCTCGCGCAGGTGCGCGGCAAGCTCTTCTCGCACCCGCGCGGGGAAGGAGCGGAGTATTCGATCTATCCGGAGAACCTCGGCGAGCCATACCGCTCGCGCCGCTTCAAGTGCGGCGAGGACATGTACGCCACCATCGGCGTGCCGCGCGAGGACAAGCCGGCGCGCCTGCGCCAGTTCGCGCAGAACTACGCGTTCTTCGGCGCACCGGTCGGCCTCTTCTTCTACATCGACCGGCAGATGGGCCCGCCGCAGTGGGCGGACCTCGGCATGTTCATGCAGACCGTGATGCTGCTGGCACGCGAGCGCGGCCTGCACACGTGCGCGCAGGAAGCGTGGTCCGTGTGGTACCCGACGATCGGTGCATTCCTGCAGGTGCCGCCGGAGCTCATGCTTTTCTCGGGCATGGCGCTCGGCCACCGCGACGAGTCGGCCCCGATCAACCGCCTGCGCACCGATCGCGCGGACCTCGATGAGTTCGCGGGGCTGCGCGGATTCACGTCCTGACCCGGAGGGTGACCACCGCCCGTCGGAATTCCTGACACATAAATCCAACACCCTGGCGGCGAGTTATGTCGCAAGGAGCGCGCATCCAGCCCCAGAACGTGAACCACGTCACGCGTTATGGCGAGTTGTTGGTGTCACGCAACGACGATTCGCTGTCGTCCCGGTTTACTCCCGGCAGGTGCCGGTGGTCGCCGCCGGCCCGTCACACCCGCGTAATCATTGGCATTCAGGCTGTGCGGGCACAACTGGCACACAACCTGCATCGATACACACGGGCGCAGCTTCGCGCGCACGATGGAGTGACGGGATGAGTCTCAGCTGGATCGCCAATCGCAGCCTCAAGTTCTCGCCGAGGGTCCGCCTGGTCGACGATGACGCGGCCGCGGCCCTGCGCCGCAAGCTCGAGTCGCTGGAGTGGAAGCCGTCGAATGGTTTCCTGCGCGACGAGATCGTCACGAGGCCGCCGTCGCCCGCAGAACGCCCGCGCAGCGCCGCCTGAGAGGCGTCAGCCGCGTTCCCGCCGGCGCGTCTCCATCGGGTGTTCGACGCGCCGCAGCTTGTCCAGGACATGGAGTAGGCTGAGCCACGGATGGCTCAAGGGCATGCGCGGGCCCGCGTAGCGCATCACTTCGCGGGCCATCTCGCGCTGCGCCGGCTTGTAGCAGTGGATCGGGCAACGCGCGCAGGTCGGCTTGTCCTCGCCGTACGGGCACTTCTCCAGCCGGCGCTGCACGTAGCCGAGGAATTCAACGCAGTCTGCGCAGAGAGTCCCGCGCTCAGCACCGTGCTTGTCCGCGCAGTGAATCTCCACCATCCGCTGCATGGTGCGGAACTCACGGTCCAATCGTCCGGTCACGTGTCTCGTCATCGCGACTTCTGGTAGGTCCCGACGAGCTCCGCCTGCGCGAGCACGTGGCCGCGCATGGCGGCTTCGACCTGCGCCTTGGTCGGCCGCTGCGGCAGGGCGAGCACCGCATCCAGCGCATAGAGCTTGTGGAAATAACGATGGCGACCGACGGGAGGACACGGACCGCCATACCCGGTTCGCCCCCAGTCGTTCACCCCCGCGACCGTGCCTGCGGGCAGCGCACGCGGCGCCACGCCCTCGTCGAGTCCTTTCGTCTCCGGCGGGAGGTCGGCGAGCACCCAGTGCACCCACGTCATCTTCGGTGCCGCCGGGTCCGGTGCATCGGGGTCGTCCACGATCAGCACGAGCGACTTCGTGCCCCTGGGCAGGCCCTGCCACTCGAGGGGCGGCGAGAGGTCGCGGCCCTCGCAGGTAAAGCGCGACGGGATGGCGCCACCAGACTCGAATGCCGTGGATCGGATTTCGAGGGCCATGACGGAACCTCCGTAAAGGATCGTCGCCGCACATGCGGCCGTCAGACAGCGATTCATGCGCGCAGGATGCCGCCGGAGGGCTCGCTCAACCCTCGTGGATTGCCGCAGGCCAGGCCGGTCGTCGCCAGCAAGCGTCAGTGATGTCGACCTGATCACCGAGCCGCTCCAGGGATCCGGATCTGCGAGAATGCCGGCCCTCGTCCCACTGCCCCGCCGGGCCGCGATGGCCGCCTCGAATTCGAACGATACGACAGTCGCCGCAGCTGGACACGCCCCCCGCCGTTCCGGGCTCGCGGCGGCCGTGAGCGCGTTTGCGATGTGGGGCCTGTTCCCGCTGTACCTCAAGCCGCTCGCCGCGGTGCCGACACTGCAGGTCATGGGTCACCGCATCGTCTGGTGCTGCATCCTCGTGTTCGCCTGGCTTGCGGCGCGCGGGGAACTCGGCTCCGTCCGGTCGGCGCTCGCCAGCGCCGGGACCCGCCATCGCCTCGCCGCGTCGGCCGTGTGCATCAGCCTGAACTGGCTGATCTACGTCTGGGCCGTGGCGAACGGCCACGTGGTCGATGCGAGCCTCGGCTATTTCATCAATCCGCTGTTCAGCGTCGTGCTCGGCGTGTTCGTGCTGGG
>DAOMFD010000228.1:0-1238 GCA_035429605.1 Steroidobacteraceae bacterium
CACGCTGCGCGCGCCGCGCAGGCGTCGACGATGAGCGGGCCAGTGCGCACGGGCGCGCCGGCGGTCGCGCTCAGCGACCGCGGGCAGCGTCGTCGCCTCGAGATCCTCGACGCGGCGCTGCGCATCATGGCGCGCGACGGGCTGCGGGCGGTCAGTCATCGTGCCGTCGCCGCCGAGGCCGGCGTGCCGCTCGCGGCCACCACCTACTACTTCAGCGACCTCGAGGACCTCATCACGGAGGCGTTCCTGCACTGGTCCGGGTCGCAGCTCAGGGTCGTGGGCGAATTCCACGCCGCCGCGCTCGACGTCGTCAGGCGGGCCGGCGGCGAGCGCGCCGGGCAGGCGGGCCTGGTCGATGCGCTGGCGGACGCCGCGTCCGACTACGTCGTGGACCAGGTGCTGAACCACCGGCCGGATCGCGTGCTCGAGTTCGCGTTCCTGCACGAGGCAGCGCGGCTGCCGCGACTGCGTTCGGCGGTGCGCGAGCGCCAGATGCAGGACCGCCGCTTCCTCGAGCAGTTCCACGCGGCGGCCGGCTCGCCCGACCCGGTCCTCGATGCCCAGATTTCCTTCAGCCTGCTGCTCGGGCTGGAGAAGGCGGCGCTGCTGGCGGACCCGGACGCGCTCGACCGTGAGTGGGTGCGCGAGGTGCTGGTGCACTACCTGTGCAATGCGCTGAGCGGCGGTCACCGGGGCTGAACGAAGCGTTGACGGGGGGAAGGCCGAAATGGTACAAACGTACCAGTTAGAAAGCGCCCGCAAGGCGCTCTTTTCGTTTCACGGGGTCCCTCGATGAATGCAGGCCACGTCGCGCGGCTGCTGCTGTGCGTGACCATGTTGTCCGCGGCGCCATCGGCGGGTGCGGCCAGCGGCAAGGACATCTTCGCCGCGACCTGCGTCGCGTGCCACGGCGCGAATGCGCAGGGCAATCCGGCGGTTGGCGCGCCGGCACTCGCGGGACAGGCAGCGGCCTACCTCGAGCGGCAACTCGGCGACTTTCGCACGGGGCTGCGCGGCGCCGATCCGAAGGACACGTACGGCAGCCAGATGCGCGCCATCGCCGCGACACTCACGGACCCGGCCGCGGTGAAAGCCGTGGCCGCGTATCTCGCATCGCTGCCTCCGCCGATCGTCAAGCCGGCGGCTGGCGCCAACCTGCGCAACGGCAACAACGTCTACCAGGGCAAGTGCGGTGCCTGCCACGGCGGGCGCGCGGAAGGCATCGCGGCGATGTCCAC
>DAOMFD010000228.1:1338-3026 GCA_035429605.1 Steroidobacteraceae bacterium
GGCATGGTGATGAACCAGGATGCAGCGGCGAGTCTCATCACGCTGAGCGAACGCTGCCCGCCGAGTTTCGAGAAGACCGCGCAGGGCACCTGCGAGCTGCGCGATCTCTACCAGTTCTACGATTCGCTGGAAGGCGCGGGCCTCGGTGGAACCCAGACCGGCCTGCCGCCGAATCGCGACGGCTTCACCCCGGCCGAGATCGACCTCGGCCGCTATCTGTTCTTCGACCCGCTGCTCTCAGGCGACGGCACGCTCTCGTGCGCGAGCTGCCACCGGCCAGAACAGGGCTTGAGCGACGGGCGCCCGCGCTCGATCGGCGTGCACGGGCAGGACGTCGGACGCGCGGCACCGACGCTGTGGAATGTCGCGTTCCTGAAGAGCTTCTTCTGGGACGCGAGGGCCGGCTCGCTCGAAGCGCAGGCCGTGGGCCCGCTCTTCTCGTCGAAGGAGATGGGCAACACGCCCGAGCGGCTGCTCGCCGGGCTGAACGGCAATGCCGACTACCGGCGCCTGTTCGCCGACGCATTCCCGGCACTGCGTGGCAAGCCGATCGCACTCCCGCAGGTCGAGCGCGCGCTCGCGGCATTCCAGTCGTCGCTCATCTCGCTCAACAGCCGCTACGACCGCTATGCGCAGGGCTACCACGCCGCGCTCAGCGAGCACGAGATCGAGGGTCTGAACGTATTCCGCTCGTTCGTCGCCCGCTGCGCCGAGTGCCACACGCCGCCGCTGTTCACGAACCAGCAGGTCGCGGTGATCGGGGCGCCGGAACCGAAGGGCCGCCCGTTCGACGTCGGTGCCGAGGCCACGTTCCACGCCGCGAAATTGAAGGGCGGATTCAAGGTGCCGACGCTACGCAACATCGCGAGGACCGCGCCCTACATGCACTCGGGAGCGTTCGGCACGCTGCGCGACACCGTTGTCTTCTACAACAAGGGCCGCGGCAACGCCGTGCCGAAGGGGATGACGCTGTACCTGCACTGGCACATCGGGTCCCCGCACCTCACCGACTACGAGGTGGACCGCCTGGTGGACTTCATGCAGGCACTCACCGACGAGACCTTCATGCCGGAGATCCCGGCACGCGTGCCTTCGGGCCTGCGTCCGATCGACAACCCGCCGCAAGGCGCCGCGGCCACCCGCACTGCAATGGCGCAAGAAAAGAACACACGAGGAGAATTCCGATGAAGAAGGGTCTGGTACTGGCCGTCGTCGCCGCCATCGCCGCGTTCGCGGGCGGCGCGTGGTACGGCCGCACGTCGAAGTCCGCGATGGTCGTCACCTCGGGCAGCGGCGGCGCGAGCTACACCGGTGGCTTCAAGGCCGACAGCGCCGCGGCAGCGGCGGAGAAGGCCGGCACGATCCGCTCGGTCGCCGGTCCCGCGCCGCAGAAGGAAGCCATCGTCAAGGACGGCGAGTCCATCCAGGCCGCCGTGAAGGCCGCGTCCGCGGGCACCATCATCCGCGTGATGCCCGGCACGTATCACGAGACCGTCTACGTGGACAAGGACGACATCCGCATCATCGGCGTGATCGACGCCGGCCGGCGCCCGGTGCTCGACGGCGAGGGCAAGCTGAACGACGCCGTCCTGTACTCCGGCAACAACTTCGTGGTCGAGAACCTGACCATCCGCAACTACAAGGGCAACGGCATCATGGGCCAGGCCGGCAACAACTTCGAGATCCGC
>DAOMFD010000229.1:0-3021 GCA_035429605.1 Steroidobacteraceae bacterium
GGCCCGAGCAGCGCGAGCAGCACGCCGACCGAGCCCATGTAACCCATCGTGATCGCGATCACCGTGTTGCCGAGCCGGCGCGCCCAGTCGCGGTCGCCCGCGCCGATTGCCTGGCCGACCAGCGTCGTCCCGGCCAGCGCAAGGCCAACGCCCGGCAGGTATGCGATCGAGGTGAGCATCACGACGATCTGCGTCGTCGCGCCGTCGACCTGCCCGAGCCGCACCTGCATCAGCGAGAACAGCGCCATGCCGAACAGGTCCGCCGCGTACATCGCGCCCATCGGCAGGCCGAGGCGCAGGTCCCGCCAGAGGCTCGCGAGATCGGGCCGCCACGTGAGGTGCGTGCGGTAGGCCCGCCTTAGGTCGGCGCGCAGGAAGATCGCGAGCGCGACGCCGAGGCCGATCCCCATGCTGACGTTCGTCGCCCAGGCCGAGCCAGCGATGCCCCAACCCAGGCGGAAGATGAAGACCTCGTTCAGGATCGCATTGACGACGCCGACGATCAGCGTGACCAGCACGGTTATGCGGGGCCGCGACACGCCATTGAAAAATCCGAGCAACGCCCAGAGTCCCACGCCGAGCGGGGCGCCCAGCATGCGGGGCTGCCAGAACGCGAGCGCGTTGCGCTCGACCTCCGGGTCGAGGCCGAACGGTGCGAGCAGCAGGTCACCGCCCCAACCGATCACCGCGAAGACCGGCAGCGTGGCCACCGCGCCCCACAGTGCGACCCAGGTCGCGTGCCCGGCGCGCCAGCGGCGCCGACCTCCCTCGTACTGCGCGGCGAAGGTCTGCACCGCGAGCCCGATGCCGCCGAGCAGCATCACGAAGAAGAACACGAGCCAGAAGATGGCGGCCATGCCCGCCATCGCCGCGGTCGAGATGTGCCCCACGAACCATGTGTCGGTGAGGTTGATGGCCGCCTGCAGGCTGCTGTTCAGCATGAGCGGCCAGGCGAGCGCACCGATCGCCCCGTAGTCCACATGGGCCTTGCCGTCGGCCGTCAGGCGCCGTGCCGGCAGCCGCGACTCGAGGCTCTCGCCCGCTGCGGTGACCACTTCGGGCCGGTCAGGGGTCGGCACGTCGCTCGCCCCGGCGCCGCATCTGCCGATGCACGAGGATGTAGTACAGGCCCCAGACGAACACCAGCACGCCGCCGCCCCACAGCGAGATGCGGTGCAGGCTGCCCTCGAGCAGCAGCTTGTCCTGGCCGGCGGTCACGCCGAGCCACACCAGCACGCTGCACCACAGCGCCGATCCCGCGACGGTCGCGAGCGAGAACTTCCAGTAGTTCAGGCGCACGATGCCGGCGGGGATGCCGATCAGGTGCCGGATCACCGGCAGGATGCGCGCCACGAACACGCCCATGCCGCCGTAGTGCGCGGACCAGTTCTCGGCGTGCTCGATCTTCTCGGGCGTGATCA
The DNA here is from genome assembly GCA_035429605.1 of Steroidobacteraceae bacterium. Classification (GTDB taxonomy): domain Bacteria; phylum Pseudomonadota; class Gammaproteobacteria; order Steroidobacterales; family Steroidobacteraceae; genus RPQJ01. Next base: position 1,422 of record DAOMFD010000229.1, read on the forward strand.
TGACGTAGCGCCCGTAGCGCATGAGCAGCGGCCGGCCGAGCAGGCGCGCGACCCAGTACATCACGGTGGCGCCCACCCACGAACCGATCGTGCCCGCCATGACGATGCCTGGGTACGAAAACGTGCCGTGCGCGTGCGCGAGGTAGGCCGCCGGCGGGATGACCAGCTCGCTCGGCACGGGCAGGATCGAGCTTTCCGCCGCCATGAGCAGCGCGATGAGCAGGTACCCCCCCTGGTCCAGGGCACCGAGGTACCAGTGCATCAACGTTGCGATGAAATCACGCATGCTGGGGGCGGGTCCGACCTGGCGCGCGGCGGACGGGCCTGACCGGCGCGGCAGGGCATTCTGCCAGATCGCGGGGCACAACCCGCGGAATGGTCGCGGTGCCGAACGCGCGCCGCTGATGCGACAATGGCTGCTGCCCCGTACCTGGGCTGGAACGGTCCCTATGCATCGCCTGTACGCGTCCTTCGCCTGCCTGATCGTCCTGCTGCTTCCCGTCCAGTACGCGGCTGGCGCAGGGGCCGCGGCAACCCCGTCCAAGGACACGGGGGGAGCCGCGAAGCCTGCGGCCCCGGAGGTCATCGGCGCCGCGGAGATCCCGCTGCGATCGGACATCGACGAGCGCTACGTGCAGGAGGTCATCGCGCGGGCGAGGCAGCCCGACCCTTCGATGAAGCTCGCCGGGCGGCTGGATGAGATGGCCACCGGCATCAAGAAGCTCTCGGAGACCTTCAAGCGCGACGAGCTGTTGTCGCTGCCGGCCATGCGGCTCGAGAGTCTCGAGCGGCACTGGAATTTCTACGACCAGCAGCTCGCCGACTGGCGCGCCGAACTGCAACGCGGCACGGCCCGTTACTCCGAGGACGCCGCCGAACTCGCAAAGCGGCGGGCTGCTTGGGAGGCGACCCGCACGGCGGCCGAGGGCAGCGGCCTCACGCCGGCGCTGGCGGAGCGCGTCGACTCGATGCTGGCCGAGATCGGCGACGCGGAGCAGGTCCTGTCGGTCCCGCTCGACAACCAGTTCCGCCTCGCGCGACGCGGGAACTCGGTGCAGCAGGCCGTCGACGCCGGCCAGAAGGCGGTGGACGCTGCGATCAAGAACTTCGATCGCCGGTTGGGCGTGATCGACGCGCCGCCGATCTGGGAGGCGTGGCGCACTGGTGGCGCCTCCGGGCGCGAGTTGTCGACCGCACTCGTAGGGCTGGGGATCGAAACCCAGTTCCTGGACGAGTACAACGCCCGCCACGCGAAGAGCCTGAAGCTGCTGACTGCGGCGGCGCTGGTCTTGCTGCCGCTGCTGATCTGGCTGAGCCGGCGCAGCCGGAAGATCGTGGCGAACGACCCCGAACTCGAATCGTCCGCGCGGGTGCTCCTGCGGCCGATTTCGTCGTGGTTAGTGCTGGTCCTGGTCGGGATCCTGTTCCTCGAGCCCAATGCGCCGATCATCCGGCACGAGGCCGCGCTGCTGTTCGCGCTCATCCCGGTGCTGCGGCTGCTGCCGAGCAAGGTCTACCAGGTGCTGGGCTCGTGGCCGTACGTCGTCACGGGGCTCTACCTGCTCGACCAGCTGGCATTCCTGTTCGTGGGCGTGCCGCT
>DAOMFD010000230.1:0-3020 GCA_035429605.1 Steroidobacteraceae bacterium
GCATCGTCAGCATCGACGACGACCACCACCGGATGGTGGCGGCGCTGAATGGCATTCATGACTTGATCGCGGGCAGCGCCGGGGCCGCGGCAATCGCCGAAGCCCTCGGGGAATTCCATACCGCGGCGGCAGCGCATTTTGCGCTCGAGGAACGGATCCTTCAGGAGGAACGTCACCCGGACTTCCCTGCGCGACGACAGATCCACTACCGCCTGCTCGACCAGGTGCGCGATGTCATGGACGCATACGAAGCGGGCGCCTACGGCGCCGGCGAGCAACTGCCGACGACGCTTCGGCAGTGGCTCACCGAGGCCATCGGTATGGATGCCAGGCTGTTCGCACAGTTGAACGAGGCGGGATTGCAGCGCTGGGGCCTCAAGCGGGGCTGAGCCAGCGCGCGAGGTCCGCCGGCACCCGTTGAACGGGGAACTGGTGCGGACCTGTCGATGGAGGCTAGGGTCGGAATCGAACCGGCGTACACGGCTTTGCAGGCCGCTGCATGACCACTCTGCCACCTAGCCGCGATGGCGACACTGCGCCCGCCAGAAACGCGTGACCCCGGGGCTGGCCCGGGGTCACGTGAGAAACTGGAGCGGGAAACGAGACTCGAACTCGCGACCCCGACCTTGGCAAGGTCGTGCTCTACCAACTGAGCTATTCCCGCCCGGGCATCCCGGCGACCCTGGTCGCCGGGGGACGCGAATTTTCAAAGGGTTAGGTCCAACTGTCAAGCGACGTGCTCACGCCGCAGTTCCGGCCAGGCCGCCCTCAGGTAGCTGCCCATGGACCACAACGTGAGCGCGGCCGCCAGCACCAGCAGCACCACGCCGATCTCGTAGACAGGCAGGCCGAGGACGTCGCGCCGGAACATCATCATGCTGAGGCCCGTCATCTGCACGATCGTCTTGAGCTTGCCCATGCCGGATACGGCCACCTTGGCGCGCGCGCCGAGGTGCGCCATCCACTCGCGCAGCGCCGAGACGGTGATCTCGCGACCGATGATCACGACGGCCGTGATCACGATGAGCGGCCGGGTGTCGTGACCCACCAGCAGCACGAGCGCGGTGGCAACCATCAGCTTGTCCGCCACGGGATCCAGGAACTCGCCCAGGGGCGTCGTGATGCCCATCTTCCTCGCGAGCCAGCCGTCCAGCGAGTCGGTGATCGCCGCGGCGATGAAGACCAGCGCGGCCAGCGGGTCGGACCACGGGTTGGCCCAGTAGAACAGCACGACGACCAGGGGCACCGCGACGATGCGGCCGACGGTGAGGACGTTGGGCAGGTCTTCGATTTTCACGCGCGCTCCGGCCCCGGGTTCATCCGTTCGTAGATCCTCTGGGCGAGCTTCCTGCTGATGCCCTGCACCTTGGCCAGGTCCTCGACGGACGCCTGCTTCACGCCCTGCAGCCCGCCGAAGGCCTTGAGCAACTCCCGGCGCCGGGCCGGGCCGAGACCGGGAATCTCCTCGAGGAACGACTCGCGCCGCGCGAGGTCGCGCGCCTTGCGGTGCCCGGTGATCGCGAAGCGGTGCGCCTCGTCACGCACCCGCTGGATCAACCGCAGCGCCGGTGAACCCGGCTGAAGTATAAGCGGGGCCTCCTGACCGGCCAAGAACAGGCGTTCCTGGCCTGGGCGTCGGTCGGCGCCTTTTGCGACCCCGACCACGATTTCAGGCGCGACTCCAGTGACGTCGAGCGCCTCCATCGCCGCGGCGAGTTGTCCGGGTCCGCCATCGATCAGCAGCACGTCCGGCGCCGGCATCTCGCCCTTCGCGATTCGCGTGTAGTGTCGCTCCACGGCCTGGCGCAGCCCACCGTAGTCGTCACCCGGAGTCAGGTCGCGAAGATTGAAGCGGCGGTACGAACTCTTCATGGGTCCCTCCGCTCCCATCACCACGCACGACGCGACCGCGGACTCCCCCATCGTGTGGCTGACGTCGAAGCACTCGATGCGTGTCGGCGCGCGGCCGAGTCCGAGTTCCGTTCCCAGCGACTCGAACTGCTCCTCGAGGCCGGCGCGGCTCGCGGCCTTCATCGTGAGCCCCAGTTCCGCATTGGCCCGGGCCATCGCCACCCAGCGTGCGCGCGTGCCGCGCACCGCGGTCCGGATCCTCACCGCGTGGCCACTGCGCTCCGCGAGCGCGGTCTCGAGCAGTTCGGCATCGTCCACCGCCCCGCCGAGCAGGATCTCGGGCGGGGCCTCGCGGGCCAGGTAATGCTGCGCGACGAATGCGCGGAGGGCCTCGGCTGCGCCGCCCAGTCCGCCCTTGGTGTGGAAGTTGCTGCTGCCGAGGTTGCGCCCGCCCCTCACGAAGACGACCGACACGCAACAGTCCTGCCCGGCGCTCGCGACCGCGACGGCATCGACATCCGTACCGCGCGCTCGCGTGGCCGACTGGCTGGCCTGGACCTGCTTCAGCATCGCGACCTGGTCCCGCAGCCTCGCGGCCTCCTCGAACCGGAGTTCGCCCGAGGCCAGGTCCATGCGCCGGCGCAGGTCGGTCACCACTTCGTCATTGCGACCCTCCAGCACGCGGGCGGCGTCGGCGACGTCGCGCGAGTAAGTGTCCTGCGACACGAGCCCCACGCACGGTGCCGTGCAGCGCTGGATCTGGTACTGGAGGCACGGCCGGGAACGATTGGCGAAGAACGTGTCCTCGCAGGGCCGCAGCCGGAAGAGTTTCTGCAGCAGCAGCAGCGTCTCGCGCGTGGCGACCGTGCTTGGATACGGGCCGAAGTACCGGCCGGCCTCCTTGCGCGACCCGCGGTAGAACTCGAGCCGCGGGAACTCGTGGGCCGTGATGCGGATGAACGGGAAGCTCTTGTCGTCCTTGAGCAGGACGTTGTAACGCGGCCGGTGCCGCTTGATCAGGTTGTCCTCGAGCAGCAGTGCCTCGATCTCCGAGGCCGTCACCGTCACCTCGACGCGAGCCACCTGGCCGAGCATCGCCTGGGTGCGCTCGCCATGCGCGTGCCCCTTGAAATAGCTGGAGACGCGATTGCGGAGGTGCCGCGCCTTGC
>DAOMFD010000231.1:0-3016 GCA_035429605.1 Steroidobacteraceae bacterium
ACGAACCGCACGGACTGCGCGTGCTCGCGGTGCGTGAGCGGCACACCCGCATACGCGCCGCAGGCCACTGCCGCCGTGATGCCCGGCACGACTTCGTACGGCACGCGGTGGGCCGCAAGGAATTCCAGCTCCTCGCCGCCGCGCCCGAAGATGAACGGGTCCCCGCCCTTCAGCCGCACCACGCGCCGTCCTTGCCGGGCATGCTCGAGCATGAGTTCGTGGATGCGGTCCTGCGGCACGGACCGGCCGCGTCCCCGCTTACCGACCTCGATGCAGGTCGCGTCGCGCCGGGCGAGGCCAAGCACCTCGCTCGAGACGAGCCGGTCGTACAGGACGACGTCCGCGTCCTGCAGCGCCCGGAGCGCATTGAGCGTGAGCAGGCCGGGATCGCCCGGGCCGGCGCCGACCAGGGCCACCGAGCCCGCCGCGGTCACGCCTCGCGCCAGCGCCTGCGCAAGAGCGCGCTCGGCGGCTTCCGGCTGCGCGCCGCGGAGGGCGGCGGCCACGTCGCCGCGCAAGGTGGCCTCGTAGAAGCGCCGGCGACGCGTCACGTCGGGAATCGCCGCCTTGATCCGCGCGCGCCAGCGTTCCAGCAGTCGCGCGAGGGCGCCGACCGAACCGTCCACGACGACTTCGATGCGCTCGCGCACGAGGCGTGCAAGGACCGGCGCCGCGCCGCCGCTCGACACGGCGATCACTAGTGGCGACCGGTCCACGATCGCGGGCACGATGAACCCTGAGCGCCCCGCGTCGTCCACCACGTTGACGAATAGGCCGCGGGCACGTGCCGCAGCCGCAACCTGCGAATTCACCGCGGCATCGCTGGTCGCTGCGATGACGAGCGCGACACCCTGCAGCTGCGCCTCGTCGAACCGCGGCGCGATCCACGCCACCCGACCCGGAGATTCGGCCAGCCTGCCTTGCAGCGAATCGCCGAGGGCCGGAGCGACCACCTCGACCTGGGCGCCGGCCTCGAGCAACAGGCGGACCTTGCGCTCGGCCACCTCGCCGCCGCCGACCACGAGGACGCGGCGCTCCTGCAGGTCGGCGAACATGGGGAAGTACTTCACCCGGTCAGCCCTCGAGCCCGTGGATGCCGCACTCGCGCTTGAGGCCGAAGAAGCGCGTCGCTTCGGCGTCCCCGGCTTCGGCGAGCGTGCGCGTCGTGTGCCAGTCGCCGATGGACACGTAGCCCTGGTGCCACAGCGGGTGGTACGGGAGATCGTGGCGGGTCAGGTACTGGAACACCTGCCGGTCGGTCCAGTCCACGATCGGGTGGACCTTCCACCGTCCACTGCGGTACTCGAGCGGACGGACGGAACTACGGGTGCGCGACTGGTATCGACGCAATCCCGCGAACCAGCTCGCGACACCGAGTTCGTCGAGCGCGCGCAGCATGGGCTCGCCCTTGCGCAGGTCGTTGTAGCGTTCGATGCCGTCGACGCCCTGCTCCCATAGCTTGCCGTGTCGCGCCTCGAGCCAGGCCGGCGAGACGCGGGGCTGGTACACCTTGAGGTTCAGCCCGAGGCGCATGACGATTTCGTCGACGAACCGATAGGTCTCGGCGAACAGGTAGCCCGTGTCGACCAGGATGACCGGGATCTGCGGCGCCGCGCGAGTGACGAGATGCAACGACACGGCCGCCTGCGCGCCGAAACTCGACGAGAGCGCGTGATGGCCCGGCAGGTGCTCCAGCGCCCACTCGACGCGCTGGCTCGCGTGCATGCGTCCGAGCGCGTCGTTCGCCGCATCGAGTAACTTCGGCTCGACGCGCGCGGCCTCGGCTTCGAAGTCACGCAGGCCCACGGGTGTCTCCTGCCACGCCGACGAGCCCTGCCCGCCACGCATAGTCGCCGAAGCGCTCGCCCGGCTGGCGTTCCGCCGCGTAGCGCGCGAAGGCCCCGTCCAGGTCACCCAGGATCGCTGCCTCGTCGACGTTCTCGAGGCGCAACGCGTTCAGCCGCATGCCGCGACCGTCGCCGCCGAGGTGCAGGTTGTAGCGTCCCGGCGCCTTGCCGATCAGCGCGATCTCCGCGAGGTACGGCCGTGCGCAGCCGTTCGGGCACCCCGTGATGCGCAGCGTGACCGGCTCGTCGCGCAGTCCGTGCGTGGCCAGCAGCCGCTCCACCTTGCGCCCGAAGTCCGGCAGGTAGCGCTCCGCCTCTGCCATCGCCAGCGGACAGGTCGGCAGCGCGACGCAGGCGAGCGCATCGCGGCGCAGCGGGGTGCGCCGTGCATGCGCGTCCAGCCCGTAACGCACGACCAGCGCGTCGATGAAGCGGCGCTCCGATGGCGCGACGTTAGCGACGATCAGGTTCTGGTTCGGCGTCAGGCGGAGATCCCCGCGATGGATGCGCGCAATCTCGCGCAGCCCCGTCAGGTGCTTTCCGGCCGCCGTGTCCGCGACGCGCCCGGCCTCGATACGCAGCGTCAGGTGCCAGCGTCCGTCGTGTCCCTCCGTCCATCCGAAGCGGTCGCCATTCGACGTGAATTCGAACGGCCGCGCAGCTTCGAGCGCGAAGCCCTGCCGCCGGGTGATCTCCGCCACGAACCAGTCGAGTCCGCGCTCGTCGATCGTGTACTTGAGGCGCGCGTGCTTGCGGTTCGCCCGGTCGCCGAAGTCGCGCTGCGTCGTCACCACGGCTTCGGCCACGGCGAGCAACTGCTCCGGCTTCACGAAGCCCACGACGTCTGCAAGCCGCGGGTACGTCGCCGCTTCGCCGTGCGTGGCGCCGAGACCCCCGCCGACGGTGACGTTGAAGCCAGCGAGTTCCCCGTCCTCGACGATCGCGACGAATCCGAGGTCCTGCGCGAACACGTCCACGTCGTTGACGGGCGGCACGGCGATCGCGGCCTTGAACTTGCGTGGCAGGTACGTCGGACCGTAGATCGGCTCGACTTCCGGCGTGCCCGCGACTTTCTCGCCGTCCAGCCAGATCTCGTGGTAGGCGCGCGTGCGCGGCAGCAGGTGCTCCGACAGCTTGACGGCCCATTCATGCGCCGCGGCATGGGCGCG
>DAOMFD010000232.1:0-3005 GCA_035429605.1 Steroidobacteraceae bacterium
CACCAGGTCGAAGGCCTGGTGGTGGACGAGGGCGTGAGCCTCGCGCACCTGAAGTCCGTGCTGCACCACTTCGTCGAGCGGTTCTTCGAGCGCCGGCTCGGGATCCGCTTCCGGCCCTCGTACTTCCCGTTCACGGAGCCGTCGGCCGAGGTGGACATCGAGTGCGTGTTCTGCAGCGGCCAGGGCTGCCGCGTGTGCAAGACGACCGGCTGGCTCGAGGTCGCGGGCTGCGGGATGGTTCACCCGAACGTGCTCAGCAACGTCGGCATCGACCCGGAGCGCTACACGGGCTACGCGTTCGGCATGGGCATCGAGCGCCTCACGATGCTGCGCTACAACGTCAACGACATCCGCATGTACTTCGACAACGACCTGCGCTTCCTGCGCCAGTTCGGTTGAACGGGCAGGAGCACGGACATGCGCGTCAGCATCGACTGGTTGAGTGAATGGCTGGGCACGAAGCCGGAGCCCCATGAACTCGCGGCAGGGTTGACCATGGCCGGCCTCGAAGTCGAGGCGGTGGAACCGGCCGCGCCGCCGCTGCCGGGCGTCATCGTCGGCGAAATCCTCGAGCGTGCGAAGCACCCGGATGCGGACAGCCTGAGCGTCTGCAAGGTGAGCACCGGGGCGGAGGTGGTCCAGGTCGTCTGCGGTGCGCCCAACGCCCGTGCGGGAATGAAGGCGCCCCTCGCGACGATCGGCGCGAAACTCCCCGGCGGGATGGAAATCCGCAAGGCCAGGCTGCGCGGCGTCGAGTCGTTCGGGATGCTGTGTTCGGCGCGCGAACTCGGATTGTCCGAGGACGCCGCGGGACTCATGGAGCTGCCGGCGGAGGCGCCGACCGGCGCCGCGCTGTCCGATGCACTGTCGCTGGCCGACACGATCCTCGAGGTCAACCTGACGCCCAACCGCGGCGATTGCATGGGCATGCTCGGCATCGCGCGCGAGGCGGCCCTGCTCACGGGCGCCACGTTGGGCGGCCCGGCGGCCGTCGCAGTCCCGCCGCAGTCGCAGGACCGCTTCCCGGTGGAACTCGAGGCAGGGGCGGGTTGCGCACGCTTCGTCGCCCGGGTCGTGCGGGGCGTGCGCGCCGATGCCCAGTCGCCGCTGTGGATGCGCGAGCGGCTGCGGCGCGCCGGGCTGAGGCCGATCAGCGCGATCGTGGACGTCACGAATTACGTGATGCTGGAACTTGGCCAGCCGATGCACGCGTACGACCTGCGCGAACTCGAGGGCGGCATCGTCGTCAGGCGCGCGCGGGCCGGCGAGACGCTGCGACTGCTCGACGGGCGGGACGTCACGCTGGATGAATCGGTCCTTGTCATCGCCGACCGCGCCAAGCCGCTCGGACTCGCGGGGATCATGGGTGGCGAACATTCGGGCATCTCCGCCACCACGACGGACGTGCTGCTCGAAGTCGCCTTCTTCCTGCCGGATGCCGTCGCGGGGCGAGGGCGCCGCTACGGACTCGTCACGGACGCGTCGCAGCGCTTCGAGCGCGGCGTTGACCCGACGCTGCAGGAGCGCGCCATCGAGCGTGCCACGCAGTTGCTGCTCGGATGCGCCGGTGGCGTACCCGGTCCCACGGCTGTCGCCGAGCGGACCGAGGACTTGCCGCCCCGGCGCTCGATTTCATTCCGTCCGGATCGGGCGCGCCGCGTGATTGGCGCGCCGGTTTCGGACCACGCAATGGCAGGCATCTTCGACAAGCTGGGCATGGCGGTGAGTCGAACAGCGGCGGCGTGGCAGGTCACGGTGCCACCGTGGCGCTTCGACTTGGGCATCGAAGAGGACCTCATCGAGGAAATCGCGCGCGTGCACGGCTTCGACGAGATTCCCGAGACGGATGCCTCCGTGCGCGAGTCCATGCCGTCACTGACCGAGAGACGTGTCGCGAGCGAAGCGGCGGCGGACATGCTCGTGCAGCGCGGTTATCACGAGGCGATCACCTACAGCTTCGTCGATCCAGCGGTGCAGACACTGTTTTGTCCGGACGAAGCGGCGCTCGCGCTCGCCAATCCGATCGCCGCGGACCTCGCCGTCATGCGCGTGTCGCTGTGGCCCGGGCTCGCGAAGGCATTGGTCGAAAACCAGCGGCGCCAGCAGTCGCGCGTGCGGTTGTTCGAGATCGGGCGCCGCTTCAACCAGCCGGGCGGCCGACTGACCGAGGTCAGCGTCATCGCCGGCATCGCGGCGGGCACGGCATTGCCGGAGCAGTGGGGCACGCGCGCGGAGCCGGTCGATTTCTTCGACGTGAAGGCCGACGTGGAAGCCTTGCTCAGCGCCACGGGCGCTCGCGGGGACTTCCGGTTCGTGCCGGCGCAGCACGTCGCCCTGCATCCGGGGCAGGCCGCACGGATCCTTCGCGATGACAGGCCGGTCGGCTGGCTGGGACGTCTCCATCCGGAGATCGAGAGCCGGCTCGATCTTACATATTCTGCCCTCGTGTTCGAGATCGAGACCGAGTCCGGATTGGCGGCCGTCGTGCCCCAGCACCAGGAGATTTCGCGGTTCCCGGCCGTACGGCGCGACATCGCGGTGATCGTGGAGGAGTCGGTCCCGGTCGACGCGCTATTGGACAGAATCCGGGCGAGTGCCGGGGCGCTGCTCACGGACCTGGTCGTGTTCGACATCTACCGCGGCGCGGGCATCACGTCGGGTCGTAAAAGCATCGCGATAGGCTTGAATTTACAGGATATTTCCCGCACCCTTACCGACGTTGACACGGATGCCGTCGTGGCACAGGTCGTTCGCGACCTGGAGCGGGAGCATGGCGCCACGATCAGAGATAAATAAATGGCATTGACCAAGGCGGAAATTGCCGAAGCACTGTTCGACCAGCTCGGGCTCAACAAGCGCGAGGCGCGGGAGCTCGTGGACCTGTTCTTCGAGGAACTGCGCGCGTCGCTCGCGACCGGCGAGCAGGTGAAGCTCTCCGGTTTCGGCAACTTCGACCTGCGCAGCAAGAACCAGCGCCCGGGCCGCAATCCGAAGACCGGCGAGGA
>DAOMFD010000233.1:0-3003 GCA_035429605.1 Steroidobacteraceae bacterium
TCGAGGACGACGAAGGCCACGAGATCGAGCTGCGCATCGTCGGCCCGGACGAGATTGATCCCGCGAGGCGCTATGTGAGCATGGACTCGCCGCTGGCGCGCGCGCTGATGCGCCGGCAGCGCGACGAGGAATTCACGGTCGAAGTGCCGGGGGGCCGGAAGACTTACGTCGTGACGGAGATCCGCTACGAGGCGGGGGATGACGGGTCTTAGCCGCGTGCTTCGTCGCACCCGAACGGGTGACAACGACGGATCGCGGTCGTGATGTAATCAGGCCAGCCAAGAACATCCGCCGGGGAGGCGACTCGTGCGATCCATTGCCCACGCTGGCCTGGTCGCGGCGCTGCTCGCGTCACTGCTGTCGTCGGTGGCTTCGTGCGGCAGCGGCCACGACAAAGCTGCCACGGCGGCTGAAGAGAAGGTCCTGCACGTCTACAACTGGAACGACTACATCGCGCCGACGACGATCGCGGATTTCGAGACGCGGACCGGGATCAAGGTCGTCTACGACGTGTACGACTCGTTCGAGGTCCTCGAAACCAAGCTCCTGACGGGTCACTCGGGCTACGATGTCGTGGTGACCTCCGGCGGGCCCACCCGCAAGCTCATCGACGCGGGCGCCATCAAGACGCTCGATCGCTCGAAGCTCCGGAACCTGGCGAACCTGGACCCGCGGATCGTGCAGCTCCAGACGTACTACGATCCGGGCAATGCACACACCGTGCCGTATCTCCTCGGGACGACCGGCATCGGCTACAACCCCGACCAGGTCGAGAAGGCTCTGGGCACGCGGACGATCGACAGCTTCGCCGCGGTGTTCGATCCGGCCATTGCGTCCAAGCTCGCGAAGTGCGGAATCACCTGGCTCGATTCGCCGGCCGACCTGTTCCAGGTGGCGTTTATCTACCTCGGGCTCGACGCCAACAGCGAGCGTCCGCAGGACCGGGCGGCAGCCGAGGCGCTGCTCACTCGAGTTCGCCCGTACGTGCGTTACTTCAGTTCATCGCAGTATTTGAACGACCTCGCCAGCGGCGACGTGTGTGTCTCGATCGGGTGGAGCGGCGCAATCCAGCAGGCACGCGCGCGCGGCGCGGAAGCTGCGCAACCGGTCCAAGTGGTCTACGTCATTCCAAAGGAGGGCGCGCCCCTCTGGAGCGACCTGGTGCAGATTCCCGTCGATGCGCCGCATCCCGAACTGGCCCACGTGTTCATCGATTACTTGATGGAGCCCAAGGTGATGGCGGCGATCACGAACACGGTCGGCGAGGCGAACGGCAACACCGCGTCCACGCCGTACGTCGACGAGGCTATCCGCAATAACCCCGCGATCTATCCGACCGACGAGACGTACCAGCGGCTGACCGTCGACCGCTCCTGGTCGCCGGCGCAGATGCGCGAGGTGGACCGGGCCTGGACACGGATCCAGACCGCGAAGTGAGTTGGCAACCAGCCACGTTGCGGGTTCGCATCTGATGCCTTATCATCACCGCATCACATATGCGCACCACCCTCGACATCGAAGACGACGTCCTCGCCGCCGCGAAAGAAATCGCGAGACGGCAGGGACGCACGGCCGGCGACGTAATCTCCTCGCTCGCGCGTCGCGCATTGACGGGGCCGGGCCCTGAAACGAGCGTGCGGGAAACGCGCGCGACCTACGGATTCAAACCGTTCGCGGCCGACGGCAAGATCGTCACGAATGAGACCATCGACGACTTGCGCGACCGCGAAGGCGTCTGATGCGCGGATTGCTCGACGTCAACGTGCTCATCGCACTGCTCGATGAGGCGCACGTCCACCATCGGTCCGCAACGGACTGGCTGACCGGGAACATCCGCCACGGCTGGGCGTCGTGCCCGCTCACGCAGATCGGCTGCATCAGGATCATGTCCCAACCGGCCTATCCCAACCCGCAGCCCGCCGCACTCGTGGCTGAGCGGCTCCGCATGGCCGCTCAAGACCGTCATCACGAGTTCTGGAGCGCGGGCGTCGACCTGCTGTCCGGGCGATCGATCGCTTGGGAGGGCGTGCTCGGATCGCGGTTCGTCACCGATGCGTACCTGCTCTCGCTCGCCGTCGCGCATCGCGGGCGATTCGTCACGTTCGACAGGCGCGTGCCGGTCGCGGCGGTCCCGGGTGCAGGGGAACGCCACCTCGTCGTGATCGAGTAGGCACGGCATGGTTCGTCTGGGCCTCCGCCGGCCCGCCCTTGTCACTTTCGAAACTTCAGTTCGTGCAGCAGCGACTTCTCGAGGATCTCGCGAAACTCCGCGCGATCACCTGATTGCTTGTCCATCTGCGCGATGGTCTTCTTCTTCCATTCCATGTACTCGGCGTCGCGCTTCTCTGTCTCCGCCGCGGACTCGATGTAGCTGCGGATCGTCACCAGATACAGATCGGGCTCCCCGGCTCGTGGCTACGAGTTCTGGAACAGAAGGTATCCCTTGATCCAGCCCTTCGATTTCGCAGATTCCACGTTGGCGCGCCATTCGCCGGCAAGGTAATCGGCATACGCGAGCGTGCCGCCGTCCTTGAGCTTCACGCCGGTCACTTCCCAGCAGCCGCCGGGCACCACCGGGTATTGGTCCGTGACGGCAGTCAGGTGGGCCCGAGCGCAAGGTGGACGACGCTGCGACGGCGACCTCGGCCCCAGCGCCATGTCAGGCGTCTTCCCCGTGGTCCGGCGGATCGACGGTCGGCAGTTCCTTGCCGCTCCAGTCCGACCACGGCGCGCGGCTCGACCAGTAGGCGTGTGCCTGCGGCTCGAGTCCCTCGGCAGAGTCGAGGTTGGCGAGCGTCACGTGCGTTTCGTCCGGCCAATTCTCGGATTCGAAGAGCAGCGTCGACCCGCAGCGGCTGCAGAAGGAGCGCCTAGCCTTGGCGGACGATCGGAAGCGGACGAGCAGGTCGTCGCCCTTTTCGATTTTCACCGCACCGCGTGGAAATCCCACCCAGGTCACGAACCCCGCGCCGTGCGCGCGGCGGCACATCGAGCAGTGACAGT
>DAOMFD010000234.1:0-3002 GCA_035429605.1 Steroidobacteraceae bacterium
CAGCTGCGATAACCGCTGCTCGGGCGATGCCGCCCGTACGAGGCGATGGCGGCGACACGCCAGACCGCGCGACGAGCCCCGACCCACTCGTCGAGGATGGGCGAACACGCTGCGACTTCGGCTAACATCGCGCGCCATGACGAGGGTGCGCGCCGTCAAGTCGTTCGGACGACCGCTGGCCATGCTGGCCCTGGTGGCGCTGCTCGTCGCGCAGGTCGCCGCGGGCATGCACGCGGTCAAGCACCTGCGAAGCGGCGACTCCACCGGACTCCCGGGTGGTACCCACGTCCAGTTCTGCCTCGAGTGCGTGTCGTTCGCGCCACTCACCTCGGCGCATGGTGGCGGTGTCACCGCGCTCGCGGTCGCGCCGGCCGGAATCGAGGCATTCGTGCGCCTGCTCGACACGGGCGCCGTCGTTTCCCGCCCCCATCTCGCCTTCCGCTCCCGCGCGCCTCCTCGCTGATCGATCGCCACTGCCCGTGCACCGGCCCGACCCGGGCCGGCCGATCGTGTTCATCGAGGAGATTCCCCCATGGGAAAGGTCCCATTTCATTTGGCCGTCGCGGCGTATTGCGCGGCCATGCTGCCGGCCGTCGCGAGTGCCGCGACCGATGCGGACGTCGAGTCGCTCCGCAAGGAGATCGACGCACTCAAGGCCGAGTATGCGCAGCGCATCGCGGCGCTCGAATCCCAGGTGCAGCAACTGCAGGCGAATCCCGATGTCGGCGCCACCGCCGCTGTCGACCAGCAGGTGGCGGCGGCGCCCGCGGCTCCGCCGGCCGCCGCGAACGCTGCGACGGCCTTCAATCCCGCGATCTCGCTGGTCCTGACCGGCAACTACGCCGACCTGTCGCGGAACCCGGACGACTACGCGATCCAGGGATTCATCCCGGCGGGTGACGGGGTCGGGCCCGGCAATCGCAGCTTCAACCTCGGTGAGTCGGAGCTCACGCTCGCGGCCAGCATCGACCCGTACTTCATGGGCAACCTCACCGCCTCGATCACTTCGGACAACTCGATCGAGCTCGAGGAGGCCTGGTTCCGCACGACGGCGCTGCCGTTCGGGCTCAACGTCAAGGGCGGCCAGTTCCTCTCCAGCATCGGCTACCTGAACGAGGTCCACTCGCACAACTGGGACTTCGTCGACCTGCCGCTCGTCTACCAGGCATTCTTCGACGGCCAGATGCACGTGCAGGGCGTGCAGGCGAAGTGGGTGGCGCCGCTCGACGAGGTGCTGCTCGAGTTCGGCACGGAGTCCGGCAATGGCAACTACTTCCCGGGCACGTCGCTGACCCGCAACGGGCTGAACGGCTACAACGCCTACGTGCACCTCGGCGGAGACCTGGGCGACACGGTCGCGTGGCGCACGGGCCTCTCGTACGTCGACCTCCATGCCGACGATCGCAGTTTCGACGAGCCCAACCCGGCCGGCGGTGACTCGACGAGCGCCTTCACGGGCGCATCGACCACCTGGATTGCCGATGCCGAACTCAAGTGGACGCCGATCGGCGATCCGCGCAACCAGTACCTCAAGCTGCAGGGCGAGTACATGCAGCGTCGCGAGGATGGCCACCTCTCCTACGCCTACGACGCGACCGACCTCGACGGGTCCTACCGCAGCGATCAGTCCGGCTGGTACCTGCAGGCGGTCTACCGCTTCCTGCCACGGTGGAGGATCGGTGCCCGCTATGACTCGATGGACTCCGGCACGATGAAGATCGGGCTGGTGCAGCAGGGCCTGCTGAGCCCCGCGGACTTCCCGCTGCTGCTGTCCGGCTCGCCGACCCGCACGTCGGTGATGGTGGACTGGAGCCCGACGGAGTTCTCGCGGCTGCGCGCGCAGTACGCGTGGGACGACGCATCGGCCGGGCCCACCGACGACCAGTTCTTCCTGCAGTACATCTACGCACTCGGCGCGCACGGCGCCCACAAGTTCTAGGAGCCAACCATGATCCGCAAATTCATCGGCGCCAGCCTCGCAATGGCGCTGCTGGTCACGCAACCGGCGCAGGCCGCCTTGAAAGTGCTCGCCACCACCGCCGACTGGGGCTCGCTCGCCACCGAGCTCGGCGGCGACAAGGTGAATGTCTACACGGCAACCAGCGCGCTGGAGGACGTGCACTTCGTGAACGCCAAGCCGAGTCTCGTCGCGCGTGCGCGCACGGCTGACCTCGTCGTGGCGAACGGCGCCGACCTCGAGATCGGCTGGCTGCCGGTGCTGCTCCAGGAATCCGGCAACACGAAGATCCAGCCTGGCACCCCAGGCTACTTCGAGGCCACGGCATTCGTCCGTCTGCTCGACGTGCCGACGGCCGTCGATCGCTCCCAGGGCGACATCCACCCGCTCGGCAATCCCCACATCCAGCTCGACCCGCGGAACGTCGCTGCCGTGGCCAAGGGCTTGACGGCGAGACTCGCTGCGATCGATCCGGCGAATGCGGCGTACTACCAGGCACGCGGGTCCGATTTCCAGGGGCGCTGGCAGCAGGCGATCGCGCGATGGACCACGGAAGGCGCGAAGCTGAAGGGCGTGCCGGTGGTCGTGATCCACACCGACCAGCGTTACCTGCTCAACTGGCTCGGCATGGTCCAGCTGGCCACGATCGAGCCCAAGCCCGGCGTGCCGCCGAGCGCCGGCTATCTCGCCGAACTGGTCACGCGCCTGTCGGCGAGCAAGCCCACGATGATCCTGCGCAACGCCTACAACGATCCGAAGGCCGTCGACTGGCTGTCGCAGAAGATCGGCACGCCCGTCGTGCTGCTGCCGTTCTCGGTCGGCGGCACGCCGGAGGCGAAGGACCTGTTCGGCCTGTTCGACGACACCCTCAACCGGCTGCTGGCGGCGGGCAAATGAGCGACTTCACCTCGACCCTGGGCATCCTCTGGCCGGCGCTCGTCGCCGGCTTGCTCGTCGCCATCTCGCACGTTCCGCTCGGTCAGCAGGTGCTGCGGCGGGGCATCGTGTTCATCGACCTCGCGATCGCGCAGGTCGCGGCGCTCGG
>DAOMFD010000235.1:0-2988 GCA_035429605.1 Steroidobacteraceae bacterium
ACCGGCCGCAGGGCCTGCGCGACATGAACGAGAAGGTCTACACGGCCTGGTTCCCCGAATGCTGCGCGCCAACGCTCATCACGCGCGACATGGGGGACATGCACGCGTTCCTCAGGGAGCACGGCCGCGCGGTGTGCAAGCCGCTCTACGGGATGGGCGGGCGGTCGATATTCGTCCTGGAAGCTGGCGACAAGAATGCCAACGTGGTGTTCGAGACCCTCACCGAGTACGGCAGCCGTTACGCGATCGTGCAGCGCTACATCCCCGACATCGTCGCGACCGGCGATGCCCGCGTGATCCTCGTGGACGGCGAGCCGGTCCCCTACGCGCTGGCCCGCATCCCCTCGCCCGCCGACAACCGCGGCAACCTCGCCGCCGGCGCCAAGGGCGTCGGCCGGCCGCTCGACGAGCGCGACCGCTGGCTCGCCGGCCGCATCGGGCCCGCACTGCGCGACCGGGGCATGCTGTTCGTCGGGCTCGACGTCATCGGCGGCTACGTCACGGAGATCAACGTGACGAGTCCGACCGGCGCGCGCGAACTCGATCGCCAGTTCGGGCTCGACGTGACGGGCCTGCTCATGGACGCGATCGCGAAGCGGCGCGCCTGACCGATGGACCTCCGCTCACGCATCGACCGGCCCGAAGACCGCCTCATGACGGCGATCTTCGTCGCCGCCCTCGTGCACGGGCTCGTGATCCTCGGCGTGCGCTTCAGCGCGCCGCCGCCGCGCGAGCAGCCGCTGCCGACCCTCGAGGTGCTGCTGGTGCCCGATGGCCCCGCGGAGAAGGACAATCCTGCCGCTGGCTACATCGCGCAGCGCAGCCAGCACGGCTCCGGCACGGGTCGCGACCGCAAGCGCACCTCGCTGCCGGAATCCTCGGCCAGCCTCATCGAGCACCAGGGAGAGCCCGGCGGCGACTCGCTGGACGAGGAAAGCTCGACGGCGACGTCCGGAGGCATCCAGTTGCTGGCCACCACCTCGCCGCAGGCGGGGCGCAGGGTGCCTGGCACCGATACCTCCCGGGCTTCGACCGCAATCCCGCTCGACTCGCGTCCCCTGGCCCAGATCGGCGTCAACGCCTACGCGGCCGACGAATCCCTGCACCTCAGGGGCGACCCGTCCCAGGACGACCGGTTGCTTGCCGACACGCGCGAGTCGCTGATCGCCGGTTACCTGGACGGCTGGAAGCGGCGGGTCGAGCGCGTCGGCACGCTCAACTTCCCGGACGCGGCGCGGCGCCAGGCCCTGTCGGGCAACCCCGTGCTCGAGGTGGCCATCCGCGCGGACGGCGACCTGGTGCAGGTACTGGTGCGCCGCAGCAGCGGCCACCGCGAACTCGACAACGCCGCGCTGCGCATCGTCAAGCTGGCCGCGCCGTTCGACCCCTTCCCGCGGGCCATGCGCGAGCGCTACCCCGTGCTGCGCTTCGCCTACGAATGGCAGTTCCTGAAGGGCCGCCTCGACGATGGAGCCGTGTACACCGACGCCCCCTGACGTCACGCCCGGCGCTTGTCCCGCGCCGCCGGCCGGCAGGATACTTCGCACATGCCGGCGAGCTACCTGACGAACCAGTTCCTGATCGCGATGCCGGGCATGGACGATCCGAACTTCGCCCAGACGGTGACGCTCGTCTGCGATCACAGCGAGCGTGGCGCGCTCGGCATCGTGATCAACCGCCCCCTCAGCATGGACCTGGGAGACGTGTTCGCTCAGCTCGGACTCGACGCTTCGCAATCGCGAGTGACGAGCCAGCACGTGCTGCAGGGAGGCCCGGTGCAGACCGACCGCGGATTCGTGCTGCACAGCCCGGGGCCTGGATGGGAGTCGACGCTGCCGGTCTCCGATCGGCTGCACCTCACGACCTCGCGCGACATCCTCGATGCGCTGGCCGGCGGGGGCGGCCCGGACCGAGCCGTGATCGCGCTCGGGTACGCGGGCTGGGACGCCGGGCAGCTCGAGGACGAAGTCGCGCGCAATGCATGGCTCACCGCGCCTGCGGACGAGACCTTGCTGTTCGACGTCCCGGCCGAGGAGCGCTGGCAGGCGGCCGGTCGCCTCCTCGGCATCAACCTGCTGCACCTGAGCAGCCAGGCCGGGCACGCCTGACCCGGCCCGTGGCAGGCCCAGCGGAAGTCCTCCTCGCCTTCGACTACGGAGCCCGCCGCATCGGCGTGGCGGTCGGGCAGTCGCTGACCGGTTCGGCCAGCCCCGCCGGGACGGTGGCGGTTGCCGCGGCTCCGGACTGGGTTGCACTGGAGCAGTTGATCCGCCGCTGGTCGCCGACGCGGCTGCTGGTGGGGCTCCCTTATAATATGGACGGTTCCGAGACCGTCCTCACCGGAGTCTGCCGCGCCTTCGCACGCGAACTCGCGCGGCGCTCCGGCCTGCCGGTGGACTTCGTGGACGAGCGACTGACCTCGGTCGCGGCGCAGGCCGACCTGCGCGAGGCGAGGCGGTCGGGCGCGCGAACCCGGCGGGTGAGGCGCGAGGACATCGACGCGAACGCCGCACGCCTGATCCTCGAGACCTGGCTGCGCGAACACCGTACCTGAGCAGGAGCACGACTTGACCACCGACACCGGAGCCGAACTGCAGCGCGACGCCGCGGGCCGGCTGCGCCACCTGCTCACCCTCGACGGCCTGTCCCGCGACGAACTCGAGCAGCTGCTCGACCTCGCGCAGTTCTACGTGCGCACGCCCGGCGACATGCCGCCGCGCGACCAGAGCCTCGCGGGACGCACGGTCGCCAACCTGTTCTTCGAGCCGAGCACGCGCACCCGAGTCTCCTTCGAGCTGGCCGCGCGGCGCCTCGGCGCCGACGTCGTGAACCTCGACCTGCACTCGTCCTCCCGCGTGAAAGGTGAGACGGTGCTCGACACGATCTACACGCTGCAGTCGATGCTGGTGGACGTGTTCGTGATGCGCGACGCGGAGCCCGGGCTGCCCGCCTACGTGGCCGCGCACGTCGCGCCCCACGTGAGCGTGC
>DAOMFD010000236.1:0-2986 GCA_035429605.1 Steroidobacteraceae bacterium
ACTTCTGCAGGTTGCGGAACATCAGCAGCCACAGCACGAAGAACTGCAGCCGGTCGGCCCAGCTGCGCTCGCCGCCGCGCTGCTCGACGCGCTCGAACAGGGCCTTGCCCGAGGCGAAGCAGCGCTCGAAAGCCCAGCGCTGGAAGCGGGTGGCGTCCTGCATGCGCATCACGATGCCCTGCTGCAGCTTCTCCCAGATGCGGGGCACGCCCAGAAACACGGTCGGCGCAATCTCGCGCAGGTTGATCTGCACCGTGTCGATCGACTCGGCGTAGTTGACGACGCCGCCGGTCATCATGTGCATCACGGTGGAGAAGGCGCGCTCGGCCACGTGGCACAGCGGCAGGTAGCAGACCACCTGCATGTTCGTGCCGTCGAGCCCGAAGTGGCGGCGCAGCTTGTCGGTGGTGACGAGCAGGTTGCGGTGCGACAGCATCGCGCCCTTGGGCGGCCCGGTGGTGCCAGAGGTGTACACCAGCATGCAGGTGTCGTCGGGTTGCGTCGCCGCGATGCCGTCGTCGAAGGCGCGCACCTGCTCGGGCGAGGCGGCGGCGTGGCGGTCGCCGAACTCGAGCACCTCGTCGAACGAGAGCAGCTTGTCGCGCGGGTAGTTGCGCATGCCCTTCATGTCGACCGCGATGATCTTGGCGACCTCGGGCAGCCCGACCTCGTGCTTGCCCATCGCGTCAAGCACCTTGTCGACCTGTTCCTGGTCACCGCACACGACGAAGCGGCTGTTCGAGTGGTGGACGATGTACTGCAGCTCCGGCCAGGGGTTGGTCGGGTAGATGCCCACCGTGACCCCGCCGATCGCCTGCGTGGCCAGGTCGGCATACATCCACTCGGGCGTGTCCTCGCTGGCGATGGCCAGCCGCTCGCCGCGCCGGAAGCCCAGGTGCAGCAGGCCGAGCGCGAAGCGCCGCGCCGTGTCGTGGTACTGCCGCCAGGTCACGCGGCTCCAGACGCCGAGATCCTTCTCGCGCAGCGCCAGCGCATCGGGCGTGGTCTGCGCCCAGTGCTGCAGAAGCCGGGGTAGGGTGTGTTCGCCGGCGTTCAGCGCGGCGTCGAGCGAGACCTCTCCGATGGTGTTCATGCGGCTTTCGCCCCGCCCAAATAGGCATCGATCACGGCCGGGTCGGCCGATACCTCGCCCGGCGTGCCCTCAGCGATCTTGCGGCCGAAGTTGAGCACGCAGATGCGGTCGGAGATGTCCATCACGATGCCCATGTCGTGCTCGACCATCAGCACGGCGATGCCGAGCTCGTCGCGGATGTCGAGCACGAAGCGCGCGATGTCCTCGGTCTCCTCGGTGTTCATGCCCGAGACCATCTCGTCGAGCAGCAGCAGCTTGGGCTCGGTGGCCAGCGCCCGGCCGAGCTCGACGCGCTTCTGCATCCCGTAGGACAGCGCGCCCACCGGCATGTCGCGGATGTCCTCGATCTCGAGGAAGTCGATGATCTCCTCGACCTTGCGCCGGTGTTCCAGTTCCTCGCGCCGCGCGCGGCCGAAGAACCAGGCGGCATCGAACACGTTGCTGCGCATGTGGCAGTGGCGCCCGACAAGCAGGTTCTGCACCACCGTGGCGTGCTTGAACACGGCCAGGTTCTGGAACGTGCGGCCGATGCCCAGTGCCGCCATGCGGTGGGCGGGCGTGCCGGTGATCGGGCGGCCGTCGAAGTGCACCGTGCCGCCGCTCGGCGGCACGACCCCGCTGATCATGTTGAAGGTGGTGGTCTTGCCCGCGCCGTTGGGCCCGATCAACGAGTAGATCTCGCCGCGCCGCACATGGAAGCCGACGCCGGCGACGGCCTCGACGCCGCCGAAGCGCTTGGACAAATTCTCGACCTTCAGCAGGGCGTCGTCGTGGTGCATCGCGCCGCTCACGACAGCCAGCGCTTGCGGCGCTTGTAGTGCTTGACGTCACGCATGTTCTTGCGCGAGCCGCCTTCGCCGAAGCCGAGGTAGAACTCGCGCACGTCCTCGTTGCGCAGCAGCTTTTCCGCGGGGCCGTCCATCACGATGCGGCCGTTCTCCATGATGTAGCCGTCGTCGGCGATGGTCAGTGCCATCTGCGCGTTCTGTTCGACGAGCAGGATGCTGACCCCATCCTGGCGGCACAGGCGAGTGACGATGCCGAAGATCTCCTCGCAGATCTGCGGCGCCAGGCCCAGCGTGGGCTCGTCGAGCATCAGCAGCTTCGGGCTCGACATCAGCGCGCGGCCGATGGCCACCATCTGCTGCTCGCCGCCCGAGAGATAGCCCGATACCGTCGTGCGCTTGGCCGTCAGGCGCGGGAACATCTCGTAGACCCGCTCGAGACCGCGCCGCGAATCGGCCCGGCTGCGCGTATAGCCGCCCATCAACAGGTTTTCCTCGACGGTGAGCTGGTCGAACAGGCGCCGACCTTCGGGCACCATGACGATGCCGGCGCGGACGATGCGGTCGGGGGGGACGCCCCGCAGCGTGCGGCCTTCGAAGCTGATGTCGCCGCCCTTGATCTCGCCGTCTTCGGGGTAGAGCACGCCGCTGATCGCCTTCAGGGTGGTCGACTTCCCGGCCCCGTTGGCGCCGAGCAGGGCGACGATGCGCGCCCCAGTCAACGCCAGCGAGGCTTCGCGCACGGCTTCGATCGTGTTGTCGTAGACGATCTGGACGTTGGTCAGCTTGAGCATTTCCTCGACGCGGACGACGGTGCCGGGGCAGGGCCGGCGAATGGCGTCAATCTAACGGCTGTTAGATCAAAAACAATCGAGTGCTTACCCTAGCGTTCGCCGGCGGGAGCAATAGGCAGGCCGCCGGCGGACCCCGAGGGTGCCGAACCTCGCTGGGGGAACTCTTCAGCCAGTGAACTTCTGGCGGAAGTCGGGCTTGCGCTTCTCGAGGAAGGCGCGCACGCCTTCCTTCGACTCGGCAGTTTCGTAGTAGAGGCTGAGCGCCTGCATGCCCAGGCTGCCGATGCCGCGGATGTGCTCGGTCGAGGCGTTGA
>DAOMFD010000237.1:0-2942 GCA_035429605.1 Steroidobacteraceae bacterium
CGCCGGATCAGCCCTTGGCGCGGGACAGGTACGCGCCGGAGCGCGTATCGACGCGGATGACCTCTCCTTCATTCAGGAAGAGCGGTACGCGCACGACCGCGCCGGTCTCGAGCTTCGCCGGTTTCTGCCCGCCGGTGGCGGTATCGCCGCGCAGGCCCGGATCCGTCTCGACGATCTTGAGTTCCACGTGCGCGGGCGGATCCACGGCAAGCGGTACGCCGTTCCACAGCATGACCTTGCACATGGTGCCGTCCTTGAGCCAGATCGACGCCTCGCCGAGCGCCTCCTTGCCGGCCGTGTGCTGCTCGAAGGTGTCCGGCACCATGAAGTGCCAGAAGTCCCCGTCGTTGTAGAGGTACTGCATGTCGGTCTCGACGACGTCCGCCGCCTCGACCGTCTCGCCCGACTTGAAGTTGCGCTCGAGCGTCCGCCCCGTCTTGAGGTTGCGGATGCGGACACGGTTGAAGGCCTGGCCCTTGCCCGGCTTCACGAACTCGTTCTCGACGATGGTGTACGGGTCGCCGTCGAGGATGATCTTGAGACCCGAGCGGAATTCGTTCGTGTTGTAGCTGGACATGGTGCTGGAACCGGGGGTTGGTGGGGCCGAACTGCCCGGCCCGGCCCTCGATCGGACCCGGCTGTGGCAAGCCGGGCATTGTACCCGGGCCCGGTGGATGCCGTCAGCCCCGGGGACCCGTCGAGGTCGGAGGCAGCGGCCCCCAGACAGGCGTCAGGAGGCACGTCTGGCCCCGGCGGTCGGGGTCAGGGTGCCACCTGCGTCACGTTAGCCGCCAAAAACCCGGTGCTATAGTCCCGCCGCATTGCGCAGCAGCAACCGGGCCGGCCCGCCGGCCCCGAAGAGGGTTCCAGATTGGCCGACAACGGTGGCATCCCCCTCCTGGTCCTGTCCCGCCAGCAGGACCCGGTCGAGATCATCAACAGCACACTCCGCAACGCCGGCCACCCGGTGCACTGCGCGTGGGCCCGCGACCTGACGGCCCTCGGTGAGGCCCTGGCCGAGGCCAAGCCGCAACTCATGTTCCTGTGTGTCGGGGACGAGGACGAGGCCAGGACGGCACTCGACGTCCGCAGCCGATTTGCCACCCACGTGCCGGCCATCCTGGTCCGCGAGTCGGTCGGGGAGTCCGACCTGGCGCGAGCCATCGAGATGGGCGCCCAGGACGTCGTGACCCTGGCCGCGAGGCCGCGTCTCGAGGCCGTCGCGGTCCGCGAGCTGCGCTCCGCCCGCCTCGACGGTGCGCTCGCGGGCACGCTGGCTTCGGCACGCCAGTACCGCGACCAGATGAAGGCGTTCATGACCGGCTCGGCGGACGCCATCGCCCACGTCCAGGAAGGCATCGTGGTCGACGTCAATCCGGCGTGGGTCGAGCTCTTCGGCCATGAAGATGCGGGGGCCATACTCGGTCAGCCGCTCATGGACTTCTTCCACCAGCGCAGCCACGCGGCGCTCAAGGGAGCCCTCGTCGCGGCGGCGCATGGACGCTGGACGGACCACTCGCTCGCGAGCGTTGCCGTGCTGCCCGGCGGCTCGGAGCTCGCCGTGGAACTCGAGCTCGAGCGCTTCGAGTTCGACGGCGAACCGGCGGTGCGCCTGCGCGTCGCGACGCAGAAGCGCGACCTGAAATCGCTCACCAGCCAGCTCGAGGAGGCCCTGCGCTTCGATACGGCGACTGGGCTGCTGAAGCGACAGGCATTTCGCGAACAGGCCACGACCCAGTCCGCGCAGGTGCTGAAGGCCGGACTGCGCGCCGTCGTCTACTTCGAGCCGGACAAGCTGGCGTCGCTCGACGCGGACATCGGTCCCCTTGCGATCGAGGACCTCATGGACGAACTCGGCTCGCAGCTGCGCGCGCTGCTGCAGCCCGGAGACATCGCAGGACGCGTCACCAGGCGGGGATTCGCGGTGCTGGTCGAGCGCGGCAACACGCGCGACCTCGACGCGTGGGTCGCCAGGGTCCTGCAGCGCATGGCCGAACACGTCTTCCAGCCGGGCGACCATCACTCGGCGACGATCACCTGCAGCGCCGGTGCCACGGTGCTGAATTCCCAGGGCGAAGTGCTCGCGGGCCCGCTCGAGTCGGCGGTCAAGGCCTGTCGCGCCGCCGCGGCCGGAGGCGGCAATCGGTTGCTGCGCCCGGACGCAAGCGGTCGCACGCCGGACGTCGTGGAGGCCGACCAGGGCTGGGCGACTCAGATCAAGGCCGCGCTCATGGCCAACCGGTTCCGGCTGGTGCAGCAGCCGATCGCGAGCCTGGTCGGCGAAGGCGACGCGATGTTCGACCTCGTCGTGCGCATGCTCGACGACAAGGGCAACGAGGTGCTGCCGTCGGAGTTCCTCGCCGCCGCCGAGCGCACCGACCTCATGAAGAACATCGACCGCTGGGTGATCGGCGCGGCGATGTCGTTCTGCGCCGCGCGCAAGCCGAGCCGGGTCTTCGTGCGCGTCTCGCGCGACTCGCTGCGCGACCAGACGCTGGGCACCTGGCTGCACCAGCAGATCAAGGCCTCGGGCGTCGAGCCCTCGCGCGTGGTGATCGAAATCGGCGAAGAACTCGCGACCAAGCACCTCAAGGAGGCGCGCGAGTTGCGCGCGCTCGTGACGCACCTGGGCTTCGGGTTCGCGATCGAAAATTTCGGCACCGGCCGCGACTCGTCGCAGCTGTTGAAGCACCTGCCATCGACCTTCGTGAAGATCGACGGCTCGCTCATGCAGGGCCTCGCCAATGACCGCAAACTCCAGGAGCAGGTCCGCGGGCTGGTCGAGCTGGCCACTGGCCGGAAAGCCGCGACCATCGCCGAGCGCGTCGAGGATGCCAACACGATGGCCGTGCTGTGGCAGCTCGGCGTGGAGTTCGTGCAGGGCTATTTCGTGTCGAGCCCCGAGGAAGTCGTGCTCGAAGCCAGGTGAGCCGTGACCAACG
>DAOMFD010000238.1:0-2929 GCA_035429605.1 Steroidobacteraceae bacterium
GCCGCGTCACGGCCGAAGGCGTCGCTGCCGGACAGCTCGACGATGAAATTCTGGCTCTTGTTCAGGATGCGCGGGAACGGGCGCGCCGGGTCGAGGCCGAGCGGCGTGAGCACGGGCTCGACCTCCCGGTCGAAGTAGGCGCTCAGCCAGTCGATCTGGGCGGGCGTCCATTCCGATGCCCGCAGGATGTGGATGCCGTGCGCGCGCAACTGGGGCTGCAGCTCGCGATTGAAGACCTGGTACTGGGCTTCGACCAGGCGCAGGGATTCCGCGCGGATCGCCGCCAGCTGGTCGTCCACGGGCATCCCGTCGGGGCCGCCGCCGAGCGATCCGAGTTCCCGCCGCTGCTTGAGGCCCGCCACGCGGATCTCGAAGAACTCGTCGAGGTTGCTGCAGGAAATGGCCAGGAAGCGCAGCCGCTCGAGCAGGGGCACGCCCGGGTCCTCGGCCTGCGCGAGCACGCGACGGTCGAACTCGAGAAACGACAGTTCCCGGTTGATGTAGAGCTCGGGTGAGCTGAGCGGCGGCTGTGGTTCGAACATGGTCCGGTGCCGGTGGCAGCGCCCAGTCTGCCACGGGATCGCTGCGGATCGATGACGGCGGACCCGCGGCTGGGCGGGCCGCCCCGCCGCTGGCTGGGATCAGCGGGCGGCGAGCCTCTGCTGCGGCCCGGTGCCGCTCGTCAGGTCCAGTTTGGCGAGCGCGACTTCGGCGCCGGCCCGGAACTCGCCCATGTACTGCGCCGGCACCTCGGTGCGCGGCATCGCGAGCTTGGCGGGATTGCGCTGCACGCCGTTCACCTTGTACTCGTAGTGCAGGTGCGGGCCCGTGGCCAGGCCGGTCATGCCGACGTAGCCGATGGTCTCGCCCTGGCTCACCTGGCGCCCGGAGCGCAGCGAGCGGGCGAAGCGCGACATGTGGCCGTACACGGTCGACACGCCGTGGCCGTGGTCGATCACCACCACGTTGCCGTAGCCGCCCTTGCGGCCGGCGAACACCACGCGGCCGTTGCCGGCGGCCCAGATCGGCGTGCCCGTGGGTGCGGCGTAGTCCGTGCCCTTGTGGGCGCGGATGATGCCGAGGACCGGGTGCAGGCGGCGGCTGTTGAACGCCGAACTCACGCGCGTGAAGTCGAGCGGTGCGCGCAGGAAGGCCGTGCGCATGCCCTTGCCGTCGGGCGTGAAGTAGCCCTTGACCTCGCCGTCCTTCGACTGGAACCACACGGCGCGATGCGTCTTGCCCTGGTTCACGAACTCGGCGGCGAGCACCTTGCCGTCGCTCACGTAGTGGCCGTCCTGGTACTTCTGCTCGTAGAGCACGCTGAACTCGTCGCCCTGGCGGATGTCGAGCGCGAAGTCGATGTCGAACCCGAAGATCTGGTTGGCGAGCGTCATGATCGTCTGCGACGAGATGCCGGCCTTCTGCCCGGCCTCGAACAGCGACGAGTCGATGACCGCGCGATGGCCGACGACCTCGGTCTCGAGCGGATTCTCGATGTAATTGACCGCGTAGCCGTCGCCGGCGCGCGAGACCTGCAGCGTCAGCGTGTCGCTGATCTGCCGGTTGAGCGACTGCAGCGCGCCGTTCACGTGGGTCAGCGTGATGATGTCGCCGGGACGCAGCACGTCGAGTGCCTTGCGCACCTCGGGACGCGAACGCAGCTCCGCGAGGGTGCCGAGGTCGATGCCGACGGACCGGAAGATCTGGTCGAGCGTGTCGTCGCGCTGCACCGTGACTTCGACGCTGTCGGGACCTTCGTCCTCGACCGTCGCCACGGGCGGTGCCACGCTGGTCGCCACGAGCGGGGTGAGGTCAATCGCGGGCGGGGCGTCCTGCGCAGGCGCGCGCACCAGCGCGAATGCCACCGCAGCCGCGAGCAGCGGGAAGCTCATGCCGGCGACCAGCCAGCGGCGGTAATCCTGGGTATCGGCGGCCGGGGCTGCCGGGCGTTGGTCGTTGAGGTCGATCGATCGCAAGTGGCAGTCCCCGCGCAAGAGTGGGCGTAAGTTAGTTGCGCTGGCGCGACGAGTCAACGCCTGGTTCACAGTTTTTTTCGAGCCGGGACAGCCAGTTGCATCGCACTTGACAAGACTGTGACAGCTGTCTCGGGCAGGGCCGCGATTGCCTGCCCGGGGCGAACCCCCTACAGTCCGCCGGCCCTCATCACCTTGAGCGACTCCGAGCCGATGCTGCCCGCCCAGGAACAACTCGCGGAACTGCGCCGCGGCACCGCGGAAATCCTGCTGGAGCCCGATCTCGAGAAAAAGCTCGCGCGCGGCCGGCCGCTGCGCATCAAGGCGGGCTTCGACCCCACCGCGCCCGACCTGCACCTCGGGCACACCGTGCTCATCAACAAGATGGCGCTGTTCCAGCGCCTGGGCCACGAGGTCACGTTCCTGATCGGCGACTTCACCGGGCTGATCGGGGACCCGACCGGCCGCAACGCGACCCGCCCGCCGCTCACGCGCGAGGACATCCAGGCCAACGCGCGGACCTACGAGGCGCAGATCTTCAAGATCCTCGACCCGAAGCTGACGAAGGTGGACTTCAATTCCCGCTGGATGGGCGAGCTCGGCGCGGCGGGCATGATCCAGCTGGCCGCGAAGCACACCGTCGCGCGCATGCTCGAGCGCGACGACTTCGCCAAGCGCTACCGGTCGGGGCAGCCGATCGCGATCCACGAGTTCCTCTATCCGCTGGTGCAGGGCTACGACTCCGTCGCGATGCGCACCGACGTCGAGCTCGGCGGGACCGACCAGAAGTTCAACCTGCTGGTCGGCCGGCAGCTGCAGGAGGCCTACGGGCAGGAACCGCAGGTGGTGATCACGATGCCGCTGCTCGAGGGGCTCGACGGCGTCAACAAGATGTCGAAGTCCATGGGCAACTACATCGGCATCACCGAGCCGCCGGACGACATGTTCGGCAAGCT
>DAOMFD010000239.1:0-2918 GCA_035429605.1 Steroidobacteraceae bacterium
CGCCTGTACCCGATCACGCTCGCGGTCAGCAAGCAGCTGCTGCCGGTGTTCGACAAGCCGATGATCTACTACCCGCTGAGCCTGCTGATGCTCGCGGGAATCCGGGACGTGCTGGTCATTCACGTCCCGAACGAGGGCGAACGGTTTCGCAACCTGCTCGGCGACGGCAGTCACCTGGGCATGACATTCACGTACGCCGCACAGGCGCGTCCGGAAGGGATCGCGCAGGCGTACGTGATCGGCAGGGATTTCGTCGCGGACCAGCCGAGTTGCCTCGTCCTGGGCGACAACATCCTCCACGGCTATGGACTCAGCGACATGCTGGCGCGTGCCGCGTCGCGCAGGCACGGCGCGACGGTCTTCGGCTATTGGGTGCGTGACCCGCAGCGCTACGGGGTGGCGGAATTCGATTCATCCGGGCGCGTGATCGACATCGTCGAGAAGCCCGCAAAGCCCGCCTCCAACTTCGCGGTCGTGGGCCTGTACTTCTACGATGGACGCGCTCCGGAGTTCGCTGCGTCATTGCGGCCCTCGGCTCGCGGCGAACTCGAAATCACCGACCTGAACCGCTGTTACCTCGCGGACGGCTCACTGCGGATCGAGCAACTGGGTCGCGGCTACGCGTGGCTGGACGCCGGAACTCACGAGTCACTGCTCCAGGCATCCGGATTCGTCGAAACGCTGGAGATGCGACAGGGCCTCAGGATCTGCTGTCCCGAAGAAATTGCCTGGCGCAACGGCTGGATATCGTCCGACGAACTGGCGAAGCTCGCGGGCACCATGGCCGGCAACAGCTACGGTCGATACTTGCTCGACCTGATCGAGCAGGATCCGGGCCTGTGGCGCGGCGCAAAGAGCCCGGCCTGACGGATTGCTCGCCTGCGTGTCGGCGCCGAGCGCACGGTGTTTGACCGCGGCGCACTCTGGCCACGAGGAGTTCAGTGCCCGCCGGTCACGTCAGTTGTCGCAGCCTCGCTCGCCCCGGCATCGGCTGCGGGCGGAAAGATCTGCGTGAACATCCCTGACAGCTTCGCCGCACCGGTGAGCGAAAGGTGATCGTCATCGGAGTACAGCGGTCGACCGGATTCCACGATCGCACAATGGCCCGCCTGGCAGAGGACTTCATCCGGCGACAGGATTCTCAGCTTCCCGGCCGCCTGCAGCCGCTGGAGCACCGGCGTCACGTGCTGCTGCCGCAGCCGGTACTCCTCGAGCGTAGGAGCGATGCTGAATGCCCGGTCCTGGCGGTGCATGCGCGCCAGCACGGACGGCACGTTCCAGCCGACCTCGGGTACCGCGGACACCAGCCACACCGTCTTGCCGTGCGCACGCAGCGAATCCACCGTCGTCTCGAGCGTTCGAGCGAAGACTCTTTGATTCTCGGTCATCGACAGCTCCCGGGTCTCTGCGTCCCGGAGGTAGATGCTCGATCCGGAGCCGCGTTCGTTCTTGTAGCGGGTTCCCTCGGCGTAACCTGCCCATCGGCCGATGAGTATCACGTCGGTGAGCGCCGGGTCGTCCGCGATGAATTGCAGCACCGCAGCGGCAAATTCGGGGCAACGACGGGCCTGGGGGTCAGGCTCCCGGTCGAGACCGAGCAGCGGGCCGCACCCGTTTCGAGTCGCGAGCAGGCCCGCTCTGCCCCCGCGCGCTGCAGCCTCGCCGACGACGTCGGCCATCGCCCGCGCGTGCGAGTCGCCCCAGATCACGAAACTCGGAAGGACGTCGCCGGACGCACCGACGCGGCACAGGTCGCCCGACCTGACGTCGCGGATGTTGCGGTTTCCGCATTTCCAGTTGCGCGGTCGCCGGTCGTCGATGCCGGCCATGAGTGACGCCGTAGTCGGGTCCAGTCGACCGGGGAACCCGGCGTTCGACACCACGAATCGTCCGAGACCGGCCGTGACGAGCATGGCCGCAGCCGCCACCGCGAACAGCGCCCTGCGGGTCAGCACGCCGCTCTTGCCCCGGAAGGGCCGCTCGACATATCGCCATGAAAGTGCTGCCGCGACGGCAGCGATGACCAGGACTCCGGCGGCCTCCGGTCGCGTCAGGTCACGGATCGTCCAGTACTCCGCGAATACCAGCAGCGGCCAGTGCCACAGGTACAGCGAGTACGAGATGAGTCCGATCGCCACGAAGGGCTTGGTCTGCAGGATCCGCCCCACGACGTTGGGGCCGCCCGTACCGGACCAGATGATCAGCGCCGCGCCCACGCAGGGCACGGTGGCGGCGATGCCCGGGAATTGAATCGCCGCGGAAAACCAGCCGACTGCGAAGACGACCAGGGCCGCGCCGACCAGGGCCGCGGCGTTGCGCGTGACACGCCGATGCGCCCTCGGAAAGGCGCCGAGTGCCAGCAGGGCACCGAGCCCGAGTTCCCACGCCCGCGTGTGGGCGAGATAGAACGATCGGTCCGGGTGCGTGGGCGTCTGGGTCACGCTGAGGTACAGCGAGCCGAGCACGACCAGCCAGACGAACAGCTTGTGCCGGCCACCCAGGTAACGCTGGACCGCCACCAGGCACAGCGGGAACAGGATGTAGTACTGCTCCTCGACGGCGAGCGACCAGGTGTGCAGGAGTGGCTTGCTGTGCGCGTCCGTGTCGAAATAGCCCGCCTGGGAGTTGAAGAAGAAGTTCGACGCGAAGTACGTGGTCGCCACGAGGCTGCGGGCGAACGACTTCAGGTCGGTCGGCAGCAGGAGCAGCACCGCGACGACGGCAGTGAACGCCAATACCGTGTACAGGGCCGGAAAGATCCGGCGGATGCGGCGCTCGTAGAAGCTCCGTACGGAGAACGTGCCCTGCACGACCTCCGGCAGGATCAGGCCGGTGATCAGGAACCCGGAAATGACGAAGAAGATGTCGACACCGACGAAACCGCCGCGAAATCCGGCGAAGTCGGCGTGGTACAGCAG
>DAOMFD010000240.1:0-2915 GCA_035429605.1 Steroidobacteraceae bacterium
CGACCGTCGGCGTCGCCGGCTTCTGCGCCTGCTCGCGGATCTCCGTGCCGAGGCGGCGCGCGAACGCCTCGAACGTCGCCAGCATGAAGCGGCGCTGCTCGGCCAGCTGGTCCTTCACGAGCTGCTGCACCGATTGCCGCAGCCCGGCGGACATCTCGTTCAGGGCACCGGGCGACACCGGCATGGACATCATGGCGACGTCCGCCGACGCGGTGCTTTCGACGCGGGCCGGCGGTGGACCCTGATGCGGCGGCTCGGCACCCTCCGGCGAGGCGAATGCTGCCGAGGGCTCGGGACGGCGGAACAGCGTCGAGCGGTCCTGGCGGCGGTCCGGCAGCAGGTGCAGCTGGTAGAGCACGCGGGACACGTCCACGGGCCGCACCGTCTTCGGCAGCACGCCCACGGCGCCGAGCGCCCGGGCCTGGCTCACGTAGACCTCGCCTTCCTGCGACGTGTACATCATGAGCGGGATGGTGGCGGTCTGCGGGTCGCTCTTGATGGCCTGCACGGCCTGGAACCCGTCCATGCCCGGCATCAGGTGGTCCATGAAGATCACGTCCGGGCGGTGCTGCTGCAGGAACTCGAGGGCCTGCTCGGCGGACTCGGCGGTGTCCACGGCCATGCCATGCTGCTCGAGCATGCGGCTCAGGATCACCCTGGCCGAGCGCGAGTCGTCCACGATCAGGGCGCGCTTGCCCATCGTCATGCTTCATACCCCCGGAGGACGGCCCGAACACCGCCGTGCGTACCGGCTTTCTACCTTGAACCGGGGCGTAAGCCAATCCCGGCAAACGCCTCTGGCCTCGGGCGGCTCCGGAGTTATGCTTCGGTCACGCAATACAGGAACAACGGAGGCAGCAAATGCCCTATTCGACACCCGACATCCGCAACATCGCGCTCGTAGGCCAAGCCGGCGCGGGCAAGACGCTGCTGGCCGAAGCCTTGCTCGCGCAGTCCGGTGCGATCCGGTCCAAGGGTTCTCTCGCGCGCGGGACGACCGTGTGCGACTTCGACCCGCAGGAAAAGGCCCTGCTGCACTCGCTCGACGCCGCCATCTGCGGCTTCGAGACCCAGGGCAAGCGCGTCAACATGATCGACACGCCGGGGTACCCGGACTTCCTCGGCCGCAGCCTGTGCGCGCTGGAGGCGGTCGAGACCGCCGTGATCGTCGTGAGCGCGGTGAACGGCGTCGAGCCGATGACCCACCGCATGATGGAGTTCGCGAAGGCGCGCGGGCTGTGCCGCATGATCGTCGTGAACAAGATCGACAGCCGCGAGGCACGCACCGAGCAGGTCCTCGAGGAGATCCGCGAGACCTTCGGCAAGGCGTGCCTGCCGCTCAACCTGCCAGCGGAGGGAGGAAAGGCGGTAGTCGACTGCTTCTTCCAGCCGCACGGCAAGCCGACGGATTTCTCGTCGGTCGAGGCGGCCCACACCGAGATCATCGACCAGGTGGTCGAGGTCGACGAGAAGCTCATGGCGCTCTACCTCGAGCAGGGCGAGGAACTCTCGCCCGAGCAACTGCACGACCCGTTCGAGCAGGCGCTGCGCGAGGACCACCTCGTGCCGATCTGCTTCTGCTCGGCCGAGACCGGTGCCGGCGTCCAGGAATTCATGAACGTCCTGCTGCGGCTGGGACCCAACCCCGCGGAGGGCAACCCGCCGCCGTTCCTCAAGGGCGAAGGCGAGGCTGCGGTGCGGGTGCAGGTCACGCCGGACCCGTCGAAGCACGTCGTGGCGCACGTGTTCAAGGTCACGATCGACCCGTTCGTGGGCAAGCTCGGCATCTTCCGCGTCCACCAGGGCACGGTGAAGGCCGGCGCCCAGCTGCTCGTCGGCGACGCGCGCAAGCCCATCAAGATCGCGCACCTGTTCCAGCTGCAGGGCAAGGAACACGTGGAGGTGGCGCAGGCCATTCCGGGCGACATCTGCGCCGTGCCCAAGATCGACGAGCTGCACTTCGACGCGGTGCTGCACGATTCGCACGACGAGGACCACCATCACCTGAAGTCGGTGACGTTCCCGCCGCCGATGCTGGGCCTGGCGATCCGCGCCGAGAAGCGCGGCGAGGAGCAGAAGCTCTCGGAGTCCCTGCACCGCCTCGTCGCCGAGGATCCGTGCGTGCGCGTCGAGCACCACACCGCCCAGAACGAGACCGTGCTCTACGGGCTCGGCGACCTGCACCTGCGCGTGATGCTGCAGCGGATGACCGAGCGCTACGGCGTGGCCGTGAAGACCAGCCCGCCGAGCGTGCCGTACCGCGAGACCATCACCCGGCCGGCCGAGGGTCACCACCGCCACAAGAAGCAGACCGGCGGCGCCGGGCAGTTCGGCGAGGTGTACCTGCGGGTCGAGCCGCTGCCGCGCGGCTCCGGCTTCGAGTTCGTGGACGACGTGGTGGGCGGGGCGATCCCGGGCCAGTTCATCCCAGCCGTGGAGAAAGGCGTCCGGCAGGTGCTCGTGGACGGCGCGATCGCCGGCTTCGAGCTGCAGGACGTGCGCGTGAGCGTGTACGACGGCAAGCACCACGCGGTCGATTCAAAGGAAGTCGCGTTCGTCGCCGCCGGCAAGAAGGCATTCGTCGCGGCGATCAAGGAGGCAGGCCCGATCGTGCTCGAGCCGATCGTCAAGGTCGACATCAACACGCCGGCCGCCTCGATCGGCGATGTGACGGGCGACCTGTCGACGCGCCGTGCCCGCATCAGCGGGCAGGACATGCTGCCGGGCGGCCGCGCGCAGATCACGGCGACCGTGCCGCTCGCCGAGCTGCAGGACTACCTGTCTCGCCTGAAGGCGCTCACCGGGGGTGAAGGCACCTACACGATGGACCTGAGCCACTACGACCCGGTTCCCGCCCGCAGGCAGCAGGAACTGGTCGCAGCGTTCAAGCCGCAGGAGGAAGCCGACTAGTTCTT
>DAOMFD010000241.1:0-2885 GCA_035429605.1 Steroidobacteraceae bacterium
TTCCACAACTTCGTGCTGAGCCGCTATTTCAGCGCGGAGCCCGTCGAGTTCGAGCGCGTGCTCGAGGACCTCGTCGCGCAGGGCGAGCGCGTCCGGCCGCTCGTGGACGACATCACCGAGCGCCTGCGTGTCGAGATGCAGCGCGGCGGCAACCTGCTGTTCGAGGGTGCGCAGGGTGCGCTGCTCGACATCGACGTCGGCACGTACCCGTTCGTGACGTCGTCGAACACGATCGCGGGCGCAGCGGCCGTCGGTACCGGCCTCGGGCCGCGCGACATCCACCGGGTGTTGGGCATCGTCAAGGCCTACACGACGCGCGTCGGCGCGGGGCCATTCCCGACGGAGCTCTTCGACGTGACCGGCGAGCACCTGTCGCGGGTGGGCCACGAGTTCGGTGCCGTCACCGGGCGTCCGCGCCGCTGCGGCTGGTTCGACGCGGTCGCCCTGCGCCGGGCCGTGCTGCACAACAGCCTCTCGAGCCTCGGCGTCACCAAGCTCGACGTGCTCGACGGCCTCGACACGCTGCAGATCGCGACCGGCTACCGGATCGACGGGCAGGTGCGCGAGCAGCCGCCCCTGCTGTCGCATCGGTATTCCGAGTGCGAGCCGGTGTACGAATCGCTGCCCGGCTGGTCGGAACCGACGAGCGGCATCACGGACTTCGACAAGCTGCCGGCGAACGCGCGCAAGTACCTCGCGCGCATCGAGCAGCTGGCCGGCGTGCCGATCGACATCGTGTCGACCGGCCCCGACCGGGCCGAGACCATCGTGCTCAGGCACCCCTTCGAATGACCGCGCGGAGAGCAGGACAGTGATGAACGCCCAGGAATCGCCTTGGATGGACGACGATCTGCGCATGCTGCGCGAGGCCGTGTCGCGCTACGTGGAGACGGAGATGCTGCCGAACGAGCCGCGCTGGCGGGCGCAGCACCACGTGGATCGCGAGACGTGGCGCGCGGTGGGCGAGGCGGGATTCCTGCTGATGGACGTGCCGGCCGAATACGGCGGCGGTGGCGGTGACTTCCGCCACGAGGCAGTGCTGTACGAAGAACTCGCGCGACGCGGCATCTCGGGTTTCGGCCAGGGCGTGCACAGCATCGCGGCCCACTACGTCCTCAACTACGGCACCGAGGAGCAGAAGCAGCGCTGGCTGCCGCGCATGGCGCGCGGCGAACTGATCGGCGCGATCGCCATGACCGAGCCGGGCGCGGGCTCCGACCTGAAGGGAATCCGCACCCGGGCCGTGCGCGAAGGCGGCGACTACGTCATCAACGGCTCCAAGATCTTCATCACCAACGGCTCGATCGCGACGATCCTGATGCTGGTCGTGCGCACCGATCCCACGGACCGGTCGCGCGGCCTCTCGATCCTGATGGTCGAGACGGAGAACCTGCCCGGTTACCGCGTCGGTCGCGTGCTCGACAAGATGGGCATGACCGCGCAGGACACCTCGGAGCTCTACTTCGAGGACGTGCGCGTTCCCGCCGACTGCCTGCTCGGCGGTGTCGAGGGCGAGGGCATGCACCAGCTGATGGGCGACCTTCCGTACGAGCGGCTGACGATCGCGGTCGGCGGCGTCGGCATGATGGAAGGCGCGGTCGCGGAGACCATCCGCTACGTGAACGAGCGCAAGGCGTTCGGGCAGTCGATCTCGGCGTTCCAGAACACGCGGTTCAAGCTCGCCGAGATCGTCACCAAGACGCGCGTCGCCCGCACCTTCGTGGACCGGTGCATCGCGCAGCTGGTGGAGGGGAAGCTCGACACCGAGACCGCTGCGATGGCGAAGTGGTGGATCACCGACACGCAACAGGAGGTGATCGACGAGTGCGTCCAGCTGCACGGCGGCTACGGCTACATGAACGAGTACCTCGTGTGCCGCATGTTCGCCGACTCGCGCGTGCAGCGGATCTACGGCGGCACCAACGAGATCATGAAGGAACTGATCTCGCGCGCGATCTGAGCGAGGGCGACAAAAGCCCAGGGGAAACAGACAGTTGCGGCGCGAGATGCTAGAGTCGCAACGCCGCCGCAGATGGTGCCCAGGAGAGGACTCGAACCTCCACGGTGTTACCCGCTAGTACCTGAAACTAGTGCGTCTACCAATTCCGCCACCTGGGCATCGGTTGCGGCTCGGCACGGGGGCCGGCTGGAAGGTGGCGCAATTTACTGGCGGCCCTCGGGGCTGTCAACGCATGGGCTGGCCGTAAGCCGCAATCCCGGACACTGATGCAGAGAAATCGAAAACGTCGCTCGAGCCAATCGCCACGCGGCCCGGCAAGGCCGCGTCCACCCCAACGAACGTCGCCGGCGCCTGGCGCGGCCGTGCTCGAAGCCTTGAGGCGCGCAGGCCGGCCGCTCGCGCAGGACGAAATCGTCGCCGCACTCGGGCCGGTGGCCGGGGCCAGCCTCGAGACACAACTCGCCGGACTGGTGAAGCGCGGCGAGGCCGTGCAGAACCGGCGCGGCCAGTATTGCCTGCGCGAGCACATACCCGGCCTCACGGTGGGCACCGTGCAGGGGCACCGCAATGGCGACGGGTGGCTGATGCCCGACGACGCGACGGCACCCGTGTACCTGCCGCCGCAGCAGATGCGGGAGGTCATGCACGGCGACCGCGTGGCCGTGCGGGTCGAGGGGCCGCGATTCCGTGGCAAGCCCCAGGGTACGATCGTCGAAGTCCTTGAGCGGCGCACGAAGGAGGTCGTGGGGCGCCTGCAGGTCGAATCCGGCGTGGCGTACCTCACTCCCGACAACACGCGGATCGCCCATCGCGTCCTCGTGCCGCCGTCGCACATGGGGGCGGCGCAATCCGGGCAGGTGGTCATCGTCGAACTCACCCAGCAGCCCGGTCGCGGCGCGCAGCCCGTCGGCCGGGTCGCGCGTGT
>DAOMFD010000242.1:0-2878 GCA_035429605.1 Steroidobacteraceae bacterium
CAGATGCGCATGAACGCGATGCGGTCGCGATGGCCGGGATCCATGTTGGCCTGGATCTTGAATACGAAGCCGGTCAGCGGCTGCTCGAATGCATCCACCTGCCGCGAGGTCGTTGCACGGGGCCGCGGCGACGGCGCCTGCTCGACGAACGCGGACAGCAGCTCCGTCACGCCGAAGTTGTTGATCGCCGAGCCGAAGAACACCGGCGTCTGGCGCGCGGCGAGGTACTCGTCGCGCGAGAACGGGTGTGACGCCCCGTGCACCAGCTCGACCTCGTCGCGGAAGGCCGCCGCGCGGTCTCCCAGGAATTCCGTCGCCGCCGCGCTCGTGAGCCCGTGGATGGTCGCATGCGTACCGGCGCGGCCCTTCTCGCCGGGGTGGTACACGTAGATGCGGTCCTCGAGCAGGTGGTAGACGCCCTTCAGTTCCCGCCCCATGCCGATCGGCCACGTGATCGGCGCGCAGGTGATCCGGAGCACCTTCTCGATCTCGTCGAGCAGCTCGAGCGGCTCGCGGCCCTCGCGGTCGAGCTTGTTGATGAAGGTC
Organism: Steroidobacteraceae bacterium; assembly: GCA_035429605.1. GTDB lineage: Bacteria > Pseudomonadota > Gammaproteobacteria > Steroidobacterales > Steroidobacteraceae > RPQJ01. The sequence continues at coordinate 547 of DAOMFD010000242.1, forward strand.
ATGATCGGCGTGTCGCGCAGCCGGCAGACCTCCATGAGCTTGATGGTGCGTTCCTCGACGCCCTTCGCGCAGTCGATGACCATCAGCGCGGAGTCCACGGCGGTCAGCGTGCGGTAGGTGTCCTCGGAGAAATCCTCGTGGCCCGGCGTGTCGAGCAGGTTGACCATCCGGCCCTGGTACGGGAACTGCATGACGCTCGAGGTGACCGAGATGCCGCGCTGCTGCTCCAGCGCCATCCAGTCCGAGGTCGCGTGTCGCGCGGCCTTGCGTCCCTTGACGGTGCCCGCCATCTGGATCGCGCCGCCGAACAGCAGCAGCTTCTCGGTGAGCGTGGTCTTGCCGGCGTCGGGGTGGGAGATGATGGCGAAGGTGCGGCGGCGCGCCACTTCGTCGCGCAGGGAACTCATCGGTCGGGGCGCGTCCGTCGGAATCGGGGCCGCGATTCTATCAGGGACCAAGTGCACCGCCGTCCGGATCGCCCAGCGCGAGCTTGAGGACCAGCGCGTCCTCGCGGCCGTCCTCCGCCTGGTAGTAGCCCTTGCGCAGACCGACCTGCGCGAATCCCACCGACTGGTACAGCGTGATCGCCAGGCGGTTCGAGGGCCGCACCTCGAGGAACGCATCGGCCATGCCCGCCTGGCGCGCGCGCTCGAGCAGCAGCAGCAGCATCTGGCGGCCGATGCTGCGCCCGCGCAGGTCGCCGCGCACGCACAGGTTGAGGATGTGGGCTTCGCCCGCGCCCATCGCAACGATCCCGTAGGCGACGACCTCCCCCTCGACTTCGGCGACCCGGCACAGGTAGCCGACGCGCAGGCAGTCGCGGAAGATGCCTTCACTCCACGGAAACGGGTAGGCCGCGTGCTCGAGCGCAGCGACCGCGGACACGTCCGCCGGGGTCATCGCGCGGAATTTCACCAGGCGATGGCGGTGGCCGCCCGTGTCGGCGCTCGCGGCGCTCACGGCAGCACCGATTCTCCCCGCTCGAGGCGCTGGAACACCTGCCGCGCGAACAGCAGGTCGAGCCACGCCTTGCGCTTCTCGCCGGGGCTGCGCAACAGGTACGCGGGATGGTAGATCACGACCAGCGGTCGCCGGGCCGGCCCGAGCGCGTGCACGCGTCCCCGCAGTTTCGCGAGGGGCGTGTCCGTTTCGAGCAGGTTCTGCGCGGCGATGCGCCCGACGGCGACGATGATGGACGGGTCGACGAGTTCGACCTGCCGCCCGAGGTAGTCCCGGCAGGCGCGGGCCTCGTCGGGACGCGGGTCGCGATTGCCGGGCGGCCGGCACTTGAGTACGTTCGCGATGTACACGTCGCCTCGTTCGAGGCCGAGCGCCCGGATCATCGAGGTCAGGAGCTGGCCGGCGCGACCGACGAAGGGCTCCCCTTGCCGGTCCTCGTCGGCACCCGGTGCCTCGCCGATGAACATCCATCGGGCGGCGGTGCTTCCGACACCGAACACCGTCTGCGTGCGCGTCGCGTGCAGCTCGCACCGCGTGCAGGCAGCCACCGTCTCACGCAGCGCGTCCCACCCGAGGCGGGCAACGTCGCAAGGTGCCGTCGCCAGCGGGGCAGCCACCGTCTGAGTCTCGGCCGGCGCGGGCATTGCGACCTCGGCCGGACGGACCGGCCGAAGCGCAGGCTGGCCGCGCCGGACGTACACGTCCACCCCCAACGCCTCGAGATACGCCGCACGCCGTGGATCCACCGCGGCGCCCTTTATTTCCGGTGGCCTGCGCCGCCGTGGGTCGCGCCGCGACGTCCGCGGGCGGCGCGGTGCCACGCCCAGAGCAGAGGCCCGGACAGCGCGTACAGCCCGAACAGCCCGAACAGCATCTCGGGCGGGCTCGACCCCACCACGATGAAGCCGAGCGGCACGAGCACCAGCAGCGCGAACGGGACGCGCTGGTTCAGGTTGAAGTCCTTGCCGCTCACGTACGGGAATCGGCTGACCATCAGGCTGCCGGCCAACGTCGCGACGACGAAGGCGAGCACCAGTGCCCGCAGCCCTTCGCGCTGCAGGTCGTTCAGCATCCACACGAACCCGGCGAGCAGGGCCGCGGCCGACGGGCTCGGCAAGCCCTCGAAATAGCGCTTGTCGGCTATGCCCGAGCGCGCATTGAAGCGCGCCAGGCGGATCGCGGCGCACGCGGCATAGAAGAACGTGGCGAGCCAGCCGAGCCGACCCCACACGGCGCCGTACTCCGCGATGCGCGCCACGCCCCACTGGTAGGCGACCACGGCCGGCGCGAGCCCGAATGCGACCATGTCCGACAGGCTGTCGTACTCCTTGCCGAATTCGCTCTGCGTATTGGTCCAGCGCGCGATGCGGCC
>DAOMFD010000243.1:0-2877 GCA_035429605.1 Steroidobacteraceae bacterium
GGCTTGTACGCAGCCTTGAGCGCCTTGAGGTCGTCGAGCACGACCTTGGAGTGGCTGTCCGGATCCACCGTGTCGTAGTGCTTCGCGATGCGCCCCTGCGGGTCGATGATGAACGTCTCGCGGTGAGCCATCTCCATGACGGCCATGTAGGTCCTGAGCACGCCGTACTCCTTGGTCACGGCCTTGGTCGGATCGGCCAGCAGCGTGAACGGCAGGCTGTGCTTTTCCGCGAACGCCTTGTGCGAGCCCACTTCGTCGACGCTGATGCCGAGCACCACCGCGCCTTCCTTGTCGAACGCGAAGATGTTGTCGCGGAACGCGCAGGCCTCCGTCGTGCAACCGGGCGTGTCGTCCTTGGGATAGAAGTACAGCACCACCCACTTGCCGCGGTAGTCGGACAGGCTGTGCCACTTGCCGTCCTGGTCCTGCAGCTTGAAGGCCGGCGCCGGGCTGCCCACGGCGGGCGCGTCCGCGAGTGCCGGGACTGCCAGCGCGAGGAGGGCGGCGAACAGAAATGAGAGTCGGACAGGCGCGACGTGCGTCATAGGATTCTCCCGTGTGGGCGGACCGTCGGCCCGCGCGTGCCATACTAATCCCGGGCCCCGACCCTGTCAGCGAGGATCGCCCCTTGCAGGACTCGGACACCGAAACGAACTACGTGTTCGTCGAGAATCGCGAGGCGCTGGTGCTCGCGGGCGGCGGCGCCCGTGCCGCTTACCAGGTGGGCGTGCTCCGTGCGATGGCCGACTGGCTGCCGGAAGGCGCGGCCTGCCCTTTCGAGGTCCTGGTCGGCACGTCGGCCGGCGCCCTGAACGCGGCGACCATCGTGTCGCGGGCCGCGCGATTCCGCGACGGCGTGGCCACGCTGGAACGCGTCTGGTCGGGATTCCACGTCGGGCAGGTCGTGCGGGTCGATCCCGCCACGATGCTGCGGTCGAGCCTGCACTGGATCCTCTCGGTGGTCTTCGGCGGATGGCTGCTGCCGCCACCGCGATCGCTGCTCGACACGACGCCGTTGCGCGACCTGCTCATGCGCACGATCCCGCTGGATGGGATCACCGACGCGGTTCGGGCGGGCCTGGTCCGGGCGCTCGCCGTCGCGACGACCAGTTACTCGACGGGCAAGGCGGTCGCATTCTTCGACGCCGAGCCTACCGTCGCACAGTGGTCGCGGGTCCGCCGCAACGGTGTGCGTCGTCGCATCGACATCGAGGTGCTGATGGCCAGCGCCGCGATTCCCTACATCTTTCCGGCGGCCCGCGTCGATGGCGACTACTACGGCGACGGCGCCATGCGCCAGCTCGCTCCCCTGAGCCCCGCGGTCCACCTCGGTGCGAATCGCGTGCTGGTCGTCGGGACGCGCACCGATGCGGCTGCGTCGCCCGCGGACGGCGCGCTGGATCGGCCACCGAGCCCGGGCCACCTGCTCGGCTTCGTGCTCGATTCGCTGTTCACCGACGGCCTGTCGATCGATCTCGAGCGGCTGCGGCAGATCAACGCGCTCCTGCAGTCGGAGGGCTTGCGCCGCGACCATGAACGCCGGCCGATCGAGGCGCTGGTGATCCAGCCGAGCGACGACCCGACGGCGATCGCCCGCAGGCACGTGCGCGCGATGCCGCGGACCCTGCGCACGCTGCTACGGACGATCGGAGCGCTCGAGGCGCGCGGCGGCCTGCTCGCGAGCTACCTGCTGTTCGAATCCGACTACACGACGGAACTCATGCGGCTCGGTCGCGCGGACGCCGAAGCGCGCCGCTCCGAGATCGAGACCTACCTGATGCCCTAGAACGGGGCGGCACGCATCACTCCAGGTGCTGGAGCAGCAGCGCATTGACGCGGTCCGGGTCATCGAGCTGCATCCAGTGCCCGAGCCCGTCGACTCGGACGTACGTCCAGCCCGCGTCGCAGTATCGCGCGGACTGCACCATCTGCCGCTCCGTCAGGAACCGGTCGCGACTGCTCCAGATGCCGACGACCGGAATCGTCACGCTCCCGTCTTTCTGCGACAGGACTCGCCGCAGGTTCGCCCGGTAGTAGTTGAATCCGGCGGTCAGGCGCCCAGGCCGCGACAACTGCAGACGCCACCGCGGGAACTCGGCAGAATGTCCCGAGAATAGCCTGAAGAGCAGCCAGTCGAATCTCGTGACGACGAACTCGACCACGTGGCGGAACTGGATCAGGACTGCATAGTAAGCCTTGAGCTTCTGCGCGATGCCGGCGTGGGCGTAGGCGGCCGGATGGCCGACCGACAGGGCGACGTAGCGCTCGACGCGCTCGGGATGGCGCATGGCGAGGTACCAGCCCTGCAGCGCACCCCAGTCGTGCCCGACCACGCGAGCCCTGGCGACGCCGAGCGCGTCGAGCACGCCGACGAGATCTGCGACGAGCCGATCGACCGAGTAGTCGGCCACGCGCGGCGGCACCCCGCTCTCGCCGCAGCCCCGGGTGTCGGGCGCGATCACGCGATAGCCGGCGGCGACGAGGGCGGGAATCTGTCCGCGCCACACGCCGTGGTCGTCCGGAAACCCGTGCACGAGCAGGACGTCGGGTCCCTCGCCCTCGACGACGACGCTGAGTTCCACTCCGTCGACGGTCAGGCGTCGCGACGAGAACGACATGCTGGGGATCCTCGGTGGCGGCGGACGCTCACAGCAGCACGAGCGTCCCCAGGCCGAGCAACGACGCGAAACCGACCACGTCGGTGACCGTCGTGACGACCACGCCGCCGGCGACCGCAGGATCCACGCCGAGCCGTTTCATCGTCAGCGGCACGAAGACGCCGGCGAGCGCCGCCGCCAGCAGGTTGATGACCATCGCGGCGAAGATCACGGCTGCGATCTTCCAGTTGCGGAACCAGGCCAGCGCGACGACCGCGAC
>DAOMFD010000244.1:0-2872 GCA_035429605.1 Steroidobacteraceae bacterium
CCGACCTCGTCATGATCGACCCGGTCGGCACCGGCCTGTCGCGAGTCGTCGGCAAGGGCGAGACGAAGGATTTCTGGGGCGTCGACCAGGACATCGCCTCGGTGTCGGATTTCATCGTGCGTTACCTGGGTGACTACCAGCGCTGGTCGTCGCCCAAGTTCCTGCTCGGCGAGAGTTACGGCGGCATGCGCTCGGGCGGCGTCGCCTACCGTCTGCTCGACCACCACAGCGTGTCGCTCAATGGCGTCATTCTCGTCTCGCCCTACCTCGACCTGGGGTCCGGCTGGGCCGGCCTGCAGCTCGACATTCCGTACGCCAACTTCCTTCCCACCTATGCCGCCACGGCCTGGTTCCACAACGCATTGCCGAACCGGCCGGCCGAGCTGCAGCCGTTCCTGCGCGAGGTCGAGGCCTTCGCCGACGGGCCGTACCTGTCGACGCTGGTCAAGGGCTCGCGTGCGACCACCGGCGAGCGCCAGGCGGTGCTCGCCTCGCTCGAGCGGTACACGGGAGTCAGCGCGTCGTACTGGGACGATGCCAACCTGCGGCTCGACGAGCCGCATTTCCTGCAGGAACTGCTGCGCAAGCAGGGCATTGCGGTCGGGCGCATCGACACCCGCTACAGCGGCGGCGACCTGAGCCGGCTGTACGCGGTGACCAAGTACGACCCTTACGATGCGGCGATCGGGCCAGCGATCGTCGCGACCTTCAACGACTACTACCGCAAGGAGCTCGAGGTCGCCTCCGACCGCGAGTACGTGCTGTCGGCCGACATCGAGAAGGACTGGGACAACCGCCACAAGCAGCCCGACATCGACTACACGGTGCCGTTCCCCAACACCGCCGTCGACCTCGCGCACGCCATGACGATGAACCCGCGCATGAAGGTGCTGGTGCAGCAGGGCTACTTCGACCTCGCCTGCCCCTACCGCACCGTCGAGTACGCCATCGACCACCTCGACGTGCCGCCGTCGGTGCGGTCCAACCTCAGCATCCAGTACTACGATGCCGGGCACATGATGTACGTGAACCCGTCGTCGATGCAGAAGTTCAAGCGCACGCTTGCGGAGTTCATCGACGCGAACGGCCGCTGACCGCCCGGTCGGAGCGTCGGCTACTTGCCGATGCAGAAGCTGCCGAAGATCCGCCCGAGCAGGTCGTCGCTGGTGACCTCGCCGGTGATCTCGCCCAGGTCCCGCTGCGCGTCGGTGAGTTCCTGCGCCACCAGTTCCCCGGCGTGCCTGGCCGTGAGCAGCCGGTGCGCTTCCTCGACGTGTGCCCTCGCCCGCCTCAGCGCATCGAGGTGCCGCGCGCGGGCCGAGAGCGCGCCGGACGCCTCCGGATGGAAGCCGACGTACTCTTTCAGGCGGCCGCGCAGCAGGTCCAGCCCGGCGCCGGTCGTGGCGCTCAGGTAGATCCGTTCCTGGCCTGCGAGGCCGTTGCGACCGGGCGCCTCGGCCCCGGTCTCGATCCGTGCCCCGCCGCTGATCCGATCGATCTTGTTGAACACCACGGTGCGAGGTGCGTGCGTCGGCAGTGCCGAAAGGTCCGCGTCCAGGGCTGCGATCGCCGTGGCATCGGAGGCGTCGACGACGAACAGCACCCGGTCCGCCTGCTGGATCTCGCGGTGGGCGCGCCGGATGCCCTCGGCCTCGACCTCGTCGGCCGATTCGCGCAGGCCCGCGGTGTCGAGGACGTGCAGGGGCAGGCCGTCGATCTCGATGCGCTCGCGCAGCACGTCGCGGGTCGTCCCGGGCGTCGCCGTGACGATCGCGGCGTCGTAGCCGGCGAGGCGATTGAGCAGGCTCGACTTGCCGGCGTTCGGCCGTCCGGCGATCACGAGCGTGAGGCCGTCGCGCAGGATCGAGCCTTGCCTCGCTCGTTCCGCCAGCTCCGTGAACCGCCGCCGGATGCCGTCCATGCGCTCGCCGAGTGCGCGGTTTGCGAGAAAGTCGATTTCCTCCTCCGGGAAGTCGATGGCCGCCTCGACCCACATGCGCAGCTCGAGCATCGCCTCGGCGAGTTCGTGCACCTTCATCGAGAACTCGCCGCGCAGCGACCGCACCGCGGCTCGCGCGGCCGCGGCCGAGCCGCTGTCGACGAGGTCGGCGACTGCCTCGGCCTGGGCGAGGTCCATCTTTTCGTTGAGGAACGCGCGTTGCGTGAACTCGCCGGGCTCGGCCGGCCGCGCGCCGAGCGCCAGTACTCGCCCGAGCAGCACGTCGAGCACGACCGGACCGCCGTGCCCCTGCAGCTCGAGCACGTCCTCGCCGGTCAGCGAGTGCGGTGCCGGGAAATAGAGCGCCAGGCCGGCGTCGATGGGCTCGCCGTCGGCACCGACGAATTCGCGGAGCGTTGCGATACGCGGGGCGGGAATGCCGCCCGTCAGCGATTCGGCGATCGCACGGCACCCAGGTCCCGACACCCGCACGATCCCGATGCCGCCGCGTCCGGCCGGTGTGGCGATCGCGGCGATCGTGTCCGAATCAGGGGACATTCACCTATTTCGGCAGGTCACGGGTAGCAGGTGACGAAGCTGCTGGCGGAGAAATTCGGGTGAATGTCCCCAGTTTCCTGCTCACCCCGGCTTCTTCGCCTCGGCCGCCACCAGGCGATTGATGTTCCACTGCTGCGCGATCGACAGCACCGTGTTGGTGATCCAGTAGAGCACGAGGCCCGACGGGAACCACGCCATCATGACCGTCATGACGAGCGGCATGAACGCGAACACCTTCGCCTGCATCGGGTCCGGCGGCGCCGGGTTCAGCTTGAACTGGCCGTACATCGCCGCGCCCATGATGGCCGGCAGGATGAAGTACGGATCCTTCGACGACAGGTCCTGGATCCACAGCATGAACGGCGCCTGGCGCAT
>DAOMFD010000245.1:0-2829 GCA_035429605.1 Steroidobacteraceae bacterium
CGACCCCGTCGCCGTCGTCGGCGTCGTGCGGCGTGACGACCGTGCCGGCGAATGCGACGCGCTGGATGCCGGCCTACGTCGCGCTCGGCAGCAACCTCGATGATCCGTCGGCACAGGTGCTGCGGGCGTTCGATGCACTCGCCGGACTGCCTGGCTCGAGGCTGGTCGCGAAGTCGTCGCTGTATCGATCGCCGCCGCTGGGCCCGGTCGCCCAGCCCGATTTCGTCAATGCGGTGGCGGGACTCCTGACCACGCTCTCGCCGGCGGACCTGCTCGCCGAATTGAAGCGCCTCGAGGAGCGACTCGGCCGCGCCCAGCCGGTCGTGCGCTGGGGGCCGCGGCGCATCGACCTCGACCTGCTGGTGCACGGCATCCATCGCATCACGGAGCCCGGCCTCACGGTGCCGCATCCCGGCCTCGCCGAGCGCGCGTTCGTGCTGGGTCCGCTCGCGGAGATTGCGCCGGACCTCGATGTCCCGGACATGGGGCGCGTGCGTGCGTTGGCCGCCCGACTCACGTCTTCGGCTCTGCAGCGGATCGCGGCATGAGCATCGCGCCTCGCAACCCGAAGGACGAGCCGCAGGTCGTCCACACGCCGCACCGGTTCGTCGTCGTCGAAGGCCCGATCGGCGTCGGCAAGACGAGCCTCGCGCGCCGGCTGGCGACGAGTTTCGGCAGCGACCTCGTGCTCGAGCAGGGCGAGGAGAATCCGTTCCTCGAGCGCTTCTACCGCAATCCCCGGGCCGCCGCGTTCCAGACGCAGCTCTACTTCCTGTTCCAGCGCGCGCGCCAGATGCAGGACCTGCGGCAGCAGGACATGTTCCAGCGGGTCCGCGTGTCCGACTACCTGCTCGAGAAGGACCGCCTGTTCGCGCGGCTCACGCTCGACGACGAGGAGTACGGGCTCTACGAGCAGGTCTATGCGCGACTCGCGATCGACGCGCCGGTGCCGGACCTCGTCGTGTACCTGCAGGCACCGGTGGACGTGCTGCTCGAACGCATCGGTCGCCGCGGCATCGCCTACGAGCAGGGCATCGAGCGCCGGTATCTCGAGCGGCTCGCCGATGCATACGCGCGGTTCTTTCTCGAATACGAGGCCGCGCCGGTCCTGACCGTGAACGCCTCGGAAATCGACCCGGTCGGCAGCGAGCGGGACTACGAGGCGCTGCTGGCCGAGGTCGTGCGAGTACGCCGCGGGCGGCACTACTTCAACCCGATGAAGAGCCTCCTGTAGTAATTTGGGGTCTGACCCCGACTGTGGGGTCTGACCCCGATTCCCTGGCGCCGGGCACTCGACCGCCAGCGTCGGGAAGTCCGGATCCGCCGCTCATTGACGGTTTCCCCGGCACTCGGTCATCCTTGCCGTCCCTTCGAGGCCGTCCCATGTACACACAACTCCAGCTGCGCGGTTCGGCCCGCCCCCCGGTCAATGTCTCGACGCTGCGTCGCATGAAGGACGAGGGCGAGAAGATCGCCAGCGTCACCTGCTACGACGCGAGCTACGCCGCGCTCGTCGACGAGGCGGACGCGGACGTCGTGCTGGTCGGCGACTCGCTCGGCATGGTGATCCAGGGGTACGACACGACCGTGCCGGTGACGCTCGAGCAGGTGATCTATCACTGCCGCGCGGTGACCCGCGGCCTGGCGCGGCCGTTCCTCATGGCCGACATGCCGTTCATGACCTACACCTCGCGTGAGCAGGCTTTGCAGAACTCCGTGCGGCTGATGCAGGAGGGCGGGGCCAAGATGGTCAAGCTCGAGGGCGGCGCCGGCCAGGTCGACATCGTGGAATTCCTCGCCAGCCACGACATCCCGGTCTGCGCGCACCTTGGGCTCAAGCCGCAGTCGGTGCACAAGACCGGCGGCTTCCGCGTGCAGGGGCGCGAGGAGGCGGCCGCCGACCAGATGCGTCGCGACGCGAAGGCGCTGCAGGACGCCGGCGCGGACATCGTGCTGCTCGAGTGCATCCCGTCGCAGCTCGGCAAGGAGATCACGGCCGAGCTGCACGTGCCGGTGATCGGCATCGGCGCCGGACCGGACACGGACGGGCAGATCCTCGTGCTCTACGACCTGCTCGACATCACGCCGGGCCGCAAGCCCCGCTTCGTGCAGAACTTCATGGCCGGCCACGACAGCCCGCTCGAGGCCGTCAAGGCCTACGTCCAGGCCGTCAAGTCGCGCGCCTACCCGGCGCCGGAGCACTGCTTCTAGCAGTGGCTTCCATGCTGACCGTCACTCGCATCGCCGAGTTGCGCGAGATCGTGCGTGAGTGGCGGCTCGCGCGCGAGAGCATCGCGTTCGTGCCGACCATGGGCAACCTCCACGCCGGGCACGCGAGCCTGGTCGGTGCCGCGCACACGCACGGCCGGCGCGTGGTGGCGAGCGTGTTCGTGAACCCGCTGCAGTTCGGGCCCAACGAGGACTACAACGCGTACCCGCGCACGCCAGCGGACGATTCGAATTTGCTGTCGGAGCTGGGCGCGGACGTGCTGTTCCTGCCCACCGTGGAGGAGATGTATCCGAAGGGCACGACCGGCAGCACCATCGTCGACGTGCCGGACATCGCCAACATCCTGTGCGGGGCGTTCCGGCCCGGGCACTTCCAGGGCGTGGCGACCGTGGTGGTGAAGCTCCTGAACCTCGTGCAGCCGGACGTCGCGATCTTCGGCGAGAAGGACTACCAGCAGCTCACGGTGATCCGCACGTCGGTCGAGGACCTGTGCCTGCCGGTCAAGATCGTGGGCGCGCCGACGGTGCGCGCGGAAGACGGCCTGGCCTTGAGCTCGCGCAATCGCTACCTCACGCCCGAGGAGCGCGAGCGCGCGCCGC
>DAOMFD010000246.1:0-2824 GCA_035429605.1 Steroidobacteraceae bacterium
GAGTTGCCACGCCAGGGACTGCGTCCGGTCGTCGCCCACCGACATTGCGAGCGCCTTGCGCCCCATTCCCTCGGCCTGGGCGTAGTTCCGCTGGTCCATCCGCAGGCGCCCCATCTCGATCCACAGCAGGGGATTGCTGGGCTCGATGTGCAGCGCTCGCTCCAGCGACGCCGTGGCACCCGGGAGGTCGCCCTTCTTGCGCTGGGACTGCGCCTGGGCGACCAGCGCCTTGCTGGCTGGGCTCAAGGTGGCTGCGGGCGCCTTGGGCCGCTCCTTGGGCAGCGGAGTGGGGCTCGGCGCGGCGATGACGGGCTCCTGGCCGGGCGACGCGATGACCGGTGGTGAACTCAGTACCGGTCCGGACCCGGGTGACCTGGTCGCGCTCCCACGGGACGACGACGGGGCTGGCTCGCTCTTCTGGAATGTATCCAGGGCGCAGCCTGCGGCGGCCACCGACAGTCCAATCAGCGCGACGATAGTGCGGAGCATGGCGGCCGATTGTCCGGCCCGCGACCGACGCAGATCAAGGCGCCAGCGGCGTGTCCGGTATACCCGTGGCGGTTCCGAAGTCCCCCGGTTGCGTCGCGGCGCCGTCCGCGAGCCCCGGCGGGCACGCGAGATCGGCCGGCAGCGCGGTGCCGATCCGGAACGGCAGGCTCAGGGCCGCGCTGTCGCAAGAGGGGGACGTTTCGAGGCCCGAGTAGTAATCGATCCAGCGGTCGTCGATCGACTCGGGCATGAGCGGCTCGAACGAGGTGGTCGTGATCGACGACATCAGCTTCGACCATGCGGCCAGCGCGCCCGTGGTGCCCGTGAGACCGGTCTGCGAGTTGTCGTCGTGTCCCATCCAGACGACGACGAGGTGCGCGCCGGAAAAACCGGCGAACCAGCTGTCGCGATAGTCGTTGGACGTGCCGGTCTTGCCCGCCACCACGAGGCCCGCCGGCAGCGACCGGCGCGCGGGGCGGCCGGTGCCGAGGTTCATCACCTCGATCAGCATCCGGTCGAGCATGTAGACGGCGTCCGCCGGGGCCGCCTCGGCCACCTCGAGTTCCGGCGCCTTGAGCTGCTTGCCGGTCTCCGCCACGACCGAACGCACGGCACGCAGGGGCGAGCGGAAGCCGCCGTTCGCCAGCGTGTTGTACATCTGGGCGACGTCGTACGGACTCAGGTTGGTCGCGCCGAGCAGCATGGACGGGTACGCCGCGGGCGCCTCGGCGAGACCGAGCTGGACGAATGTCCGCGCGACCTTGGGCAGCCCGACCTCCATCCCGAGGTTCACCGTCGGCAGGTTGAGGGACTGGGTGAGCGCCCGGATCGCCGGCATGTCGCCGCGCACTTCCTTGTCGAAGTTCGCCGGCGTCCAGGTCTGGCCGTTCGGCAGCTTGAGCGACACGGGCTGGTCGTGAACGATCGACGCCGGGTTGTACCGGCCGGTCTCGAAGGCCGTCAGGTACACCAGCGGCTTCGCGAGCGAACCGATCGGGCGCCTGGCGTCGAGTGCGCGGTTGAAGCCGTCGAAGGACGCATGCCGCCCGCCGACGATCGCCACCACCTCGCCCGTCTGCGGCGTCGTGACGACCACGACGCCCTCGAGACCGTGCGACACCCTGCGCGACGAGGCGTCCTGCCGATCGAGTTCCGAGGCGAGGGCATCCTCGGCCTTCTCCTGCAGCAGCGGGTCGAGGGTGGTGAAGACGACGAGCCCGGCCTCCGTGAGATCCTCCTCCTTGTAGTCCGCGCGCAGCTGGCGACGCACGAGGTCGAGGAAGGCCGGGAAGAAGATCGCGCCCTTGCGGCCGGCCTCGCCGACGCCGAGCGGCTTCGCGGCGGCCCGGGCCGCCGCATCCGCCGTGACGACGCCGCGATCCGCGAGCACCTGGAGCACCAGGTTGCGCCGTGCAAGCGCGCGCTCCGGGTGGCGGCGCGGGTCGTAGTACGAAGGCCCGCGCACGATCGCGACCATGAGGGAGATCTGCGAGAGGTCGAGTTCCGCCAGCGGCTTGCCGAAGTAGTACTGGCTCGCGAGCCCGAAGCCGTGGATCGCGCGCTGGCCGTCCTGCCCGAGGTAGATCTCGTTGATGTAGGCGTTCATGATGTCCGCCTTCGAGAACCGCGACTCGAGGATGACGGCCATGATCGCCTCCTCGACCTTCCGCCCGAGCGTGCGCCGGCTGTCGAGGAAATAGCTCTTCACGAGCTGCTGCGTGAGCGTGCTGCCGCCCTGCTCCACCTGTCCCGCCCGCACGTTGACGGCGAACGCGCGCAGGATCGCGAGTGGATTGACGCCGTGGTGCGTGTCGAACTTGCGGTCCTCCACCGCCTTGAGCGCTTCCGGCAGCAGTGGCGGCACCTGCGCCGGCGACACCACGATGCGGTCCTCGCCGTGGATCGGGAAGATGCTGCCGATCAGCATCGGATCGAGGCGGAACACCGGGACGTCGGCGCCACCGGCCTCGCGCAGCGACACGATCGCGTCCCCGGCGAACCCGATCGTGAGCGCCCGCGCAGGCTGCATCTCCTCCGCGAAGCGGAAGGCCCGCACGTAAACGTCGATGCGATCGCCGCGGCGCCGGTACATGCCCGGCCGCTCGATCCGCGCCTGCTCGATGTACCCGAGGCGGTCGAGTTCCTCGGCGGCGCGCGCCGCCGACAGCGACTGCCCGACGTAGAGCTCGATCGGCTGGGCGTACACGCGCGCCGGCAGCGTCCAGCGCCGCCCCTCGAACTGGCGGGTGACGCGGTGGTCGAGCACCGCCACGATCACCACCGCGACGACGAACGCGAGCGCCGCCAGCACCGCGACGACGCGACGCAGCCGTTT
>DAOMFD010000247.1:0-2812 GCA_035429605.1 Steroidobacteraceae bacterium
CGAGCTGAACGAGTTCATCGTGCAGCACCTGCGCGAGAGCATCCTGGTGGTGGACGCCGAGTACGACGTGCGCCTCATCAACGAGACCGCGGCGCGCCTGCTGACGGGCGGCCCGGTCGCAAGCGGCACGCCGCTGTCGGAGGTCTCGCCGCGATTGCTCTACCTGCTCGAGACGTGGCGTCGCCAGTCCTCCGACCGACGCGATTCCACCGGCGAGGTCGTGTCGTCGGACGGCGGCACCGTGATCCGCCCGCACTTCGTGCCGCTGTCGGAAACCGGGCCGGGGCCGGTGCTGGTGTTCCTCGAGGACACCAGCCTCGTCGCCGAGCGCGTCCAGCAGTCGAAGCTCGCGGCGCTCGGCCGCCTGAGCGCCAGCATCGCGCACGAGATCCGCAACCCCGTCGGCGCGATGAGCCACGCCGGACAGCTGCTGCGCGAGTCACCCGCGATCGGCGACGACGACCGCCACCTCACCGACATCATCGAGAAGAACGCGGCACGCGTGAGCCGCATCATCGACAACGTGCTGCAGCTGTCGCGGCGCGAAACGACGCGGCAGGAGCGCATCGAGCTGCGCCATTGGCTGCAGGGCTTCGTGCAGGAGTTCGCGGCGACGGTGCAGGTGCCGACCTCGCGGTTCGACCTGCGCGGCGACGCGCCGTCGATCGAGGTGCACTTCGACCCGATGCAACTGCACCAGGTGCTGTGGAACCTGTGCGACAACGCCCTGAAGCACGCCGCGGACGCCCGGCCGGAACTGATACTGTTGAGGGCTGGCCGCATCGCCTCCACCGGCCGCCCGTTCCTCGAGATCGCCGATCGCGGCACCGGTATCGGCCCCGCCAACGCCGAGCGCATCTTCGAGCCGTTCTTCACCGGCAAGACCGGAGGAACTGGACTGGGGCTGTTCATCTCGCGCGAGCTGTGCCAGACCAACGGGGCCGTGCTGGCCTACGAGGCACGATCCGGCGGTGGCAGCATCTTCCGCATCATCTTCGCCGACCCGAAACGCTGGGAGTAAGGCGCCACCGCTGCGGCGTCGCAGCCTGATTCGATGCGAATGCGGTCGATTACCGTCGGGACGGACGGGCGCCACGGCGGTATAAAGAAAGTTATACTATGGGCATGAAGACCGCCGTGTCACTGCCGGATCTCCTGTTCCAGTCCGCCGAACGACTCGCGGCGCGGATGGGCGTGTCCCGTAGCGAACTGTATCGGCGGGCACTCGAAGACCTGCTTGCGCGCCACGACGAGAGCCAGGTCACCGCGCAGCTCAATGATGTGTATGCCGATCCGGCGGACAATGCCGGACTGGAGCCCGGCCTTGCGGAACTGCAGTTCAGGTCGGTTGCGACAGGAAGGCCCCGGTGAACCGCGGCGAGATCTGGTGGGCACCGCTGCCGGTACCGAAAGGTTCGGGACCCGGCTTCAGGAGGCCGGTGCTCATCGTTTCCGCGGACAGCTTCAATCGCAGCCGCCTGGCGACGGTCATCGTCGCGACGATCACCACGAACGAGCGCCTGGCCGCGGCGCCGGGTAACGTTCGCATCGGCGGCAGGCGCAGCGGTCTTTCGCAGCCCTCGGTTGTCAATGTGTCTCAGCTCCTGACCGTTGACCGGAAATTCCTTGAATCACGCGCCGGCAGGCTGGATGCCTCGCAGCTCGAAACGGTCGACCGCGGACTCAGGCTGGCGCTCGGCCTGGTGTGATTCGGTATAGTCTCGCCCTTGACGCAAGGACACCCGACCCGGACGGACCGAGCGATGCGACAGCCCCGCGCACTCGTCGTCGACGACGAGCCCGACATCCGGGACCTGCTGTCGATCACGCTCGGCCGCATGGACATCGCCGTCGACACCGTCGGCGACCGCGCGACGGCGGTGAAGCGTCTCGGCTCCGAGCGCTACGACCTCGTGCTCACCGACATGCGCCTGCCGGACGGCGACGGACTCGACCTCGTCGGCTGGATCCAGGACCACCGCCCGGGCGTGCCGGTCGCGGTGATCACGGCGCACGGCAATGTCGAGGCCGCGGTCCGCGCGCTCAAGCTCGGCGCATTCGATTTCATCTCCAAGCCGCTCGACCTCGCCGCGCTGCGCAAGCTGATCGCGGCGACGCTCCGGCTCGGTGTCGACATCGAGGAGACCGGCCGGCGCTCGGCGATGCGCCTGCACGGCTTGTCGAAGCCGATGCAGCAGTTGCGCGACCTGGTCGCCCGCGTCGCACGCTCGCAGGCGCCGGTGCACATTTCCGGCGACTCCGGCACCGGCAAGGAACTGGTGGCGCGCCTCATCCACGAGTCGGGCCCGCGCGAAGGCGGTCCCTTCGTGCCCGTGAACTGCGGTGCGATCCCCACCGAGCTGATGGAAAGCGAGCTCTTCGGCCACCGCAAGGGCTCGTTCACGGGCGCGGTCGCCGACAAGGAAGGCCTGGTGCGCAGCGCCGAGGGCGGCACGCTGTTCCTCGACGAGGTCGCCGACCTGCCGCTGCACATGCAGGTGAAGCTGCTGCGCGTGATCCAGGAGAAGACGGTGCGCCCGGTCGGCGACACGCGCGAAGTGCCGGTGGACGTGCGGATCCTGTCGGCCACCCATCGCCGCCTCGACGAGCTGGTCAAGGCCGGCAAGTTCCGCGAGGACCTCTACTACCGCATCAACGTCATCGAGCTGCACGTGCCGGCGCTGCGCGAGCGGCTCGACGACGTGCCGCAGCTCGTCGACGTGCTGCTCGACAAGGTGTCGAGGCAGATCGGCGTGCCGTGCCCGGCGATCAGCGACGACGCCATGGACAAGCTCCTGTCCTACTCGTACCC
>DAOMFD010000248.1:0-2744 GCA_035429605.1 Steroidobacteraceae bacterium
GTGAGTTGCGTCATGTCGTTCGAGCCGATGGACATGCCGTCGAAGAACTCGAGGTAACGGTCCGCAAGCAGTGCGTTGGTCGGCACCTCGCACATCATGATGACCTTGAGCCCGTCCTCGCCGCGCTTGAGGCCGTTGGCCGCCAGCAGTTCGACGACCTGCTCGGCTTCACGCAGCGTGCGCACGAAGGGCACCATCACCCAGACGTTCTTCAGTCCCATCTCCGAGCGCACGCGCTTCAACGCGCGGCATTCGAGCTCGAAGCACGGCCGGAAGCCCTCGTCGACATAACGCGCGGCACCGCGAAACCCGAGCATCGGGTTCTCCTCGACGGGCTCGTACTGCCGGCCGCCGATCAGGTTCGCGTACTCGTTGGACTTGAAGTCCGACAGGCGCACGATCACCGGCTCCGGCGCGAATGCCGCCGCGATCGTGCCGATGCCCTCGCACAGCTTCGCAATGTAGAACCCGACCGGGTCGGAGTAGCCGGCCATCTGGCGCCGGATCGTGTCCTTGAGTTCCGGGTCGAGGCCGTCGAAGCCGAGCAGCGCCTTCGGGTGGACGCCGATCATGCGGTTGATGATGAACTCGAGCCGCGCGAGCCCGACGCCGCGGTGCGGAATCGCGGCGAAGTCGAATGCGCGGTCGGGATTGCCGACGTTCATCATGATCTTGACGGGGAGCTGCGGCATCGCGTCGAGCTCGACCTGCGACTGGTCGAAGCGCAGCATGCCGTCGTACACGTACCCGGTGTCGCCCTCGGCGCACGACACCGTGACCGGCTGGCCCTCCGCGATCGAGGTGGTCGCGTTGCCGCAGCCGACGACGGCCGGGATGCCGAGTTCGCGCGCGATGATCGCGGCGTGGCAGGTGCGCCCGCCGCGATTGGTGACGATGGCCGAGGCGCGTTTCATGACGGGTTCCCAGTCGGGATCGGTCATGTCGGCGACCAGCACGTCGCCGCTCTCGACGCGCGCCATTTCGCGCACGTCGCGGATCACGCGGGCGGGGCCCGCGCCGATGCGGTGACCGATGCTGCGGCCGCTCGCCAGCACCTTGCCGCGAGACTCGAGCGTATAGCGCTGCAGCGTCCGTCCAGCGCGGCTCTGCACCGTCTCCGGCCGCGCCTGCAGGATGTAGATCCGGCCGGTCTCGCCGTCCTTTCCCCACTCGATGTCCATCGGGCAGCCGTAATGGTCCTCGATGACCAGCGCCTGCCGTGCCAGTTCGCGCAGGTCGGCGTCGTCGAGGCAGAAGCGCAGGCGGTCCGCCTCCGGCACGTCGACCGTCACCACGCGCTGGCCACCGTCACCGGCCTGTGCGTAGGTCATCTTGATCGCCTTGCCACCCAGCGTCCGGCGCAGGACCGGCTCGTGGCCCGCGCGCAAAGCTGGCTTGTAGACGTAGAACTCGTCCGGATTCACCGCACCCTGCACGACGGTCTCGCCCAGGCCCCACGACGCCGTGATGAACACGACGTCGCGGAATCCGGAGTCGGTGTCGAGCGTGAACATCACGCCGCTCGAGCCGAGGTCGCTGCGCACCATGTGCTGGATGCCGGCGGACAAGGCGACCTGGGAGTGGTCGAATCCCTGGTGCACCCGGTAGGCGATCGCGCGGTCGTTGTAGAGCGACGCGAACACCTCGTGCACGGCCTTCACGACGTTCGCGCGACCGCGCACGTTGAGCAGCGTTTCCTGCTGGCCGGCGAACGAGGCCTCGGGCAGGTCTTCCGCCGTCGCTGACGATCGCACGGCGACCGACAGGTCGCCGCGGCCGTCGCACATCCGCGCATAACCTTCGGTGATCTCACGCTCCAGCGCGGCGGGGAACGGCGTCGACAGCACCCAGTCGCGGATGCGGGCGCCGCTTTCGGCAAGCTGCGCGACGTCGTCGACGTCGAGCGCGTCGAGTTCCGCCTTGATCCGGCCGGCAAGGCCCCCGTGGGCGAGGAATTCGCGATAGGCGTCCGCCGTCGTGGCGTAGCCGCCCGGGACCGAGACACCCAGCGCGGCGAGGTTGGCGATCATCTCGCCGAGCGAGGAATTCTTGCCGCCGACGGTCGCGACGTCGTGCCGGCCCAGCTCTGCAAACGGAATCGTGTAGCGGCTCAAGGGTCGCCTCTTGCTACTGGCGGTGGACAGGTGAAAGACTGCGCTGCGATGGCGCCAAGGAGTGCAACGCGCGCATGAACCGGAGAACCGTGTTTTTCGTCTCGGACCAGACAGGCGTGACGGCCGAAACGATGGGACACAGTCTGCTCACGCAATTCGAAGGCCTCGAATTCCGGCAGGTGACTCTGCCATTTATAGCCAGCGTTGACAAGGCAGAGGAAGCCGTAAGGAAGATCGACGCGACGGGTGCCGCGGACGGCATCCGGCCGATCGTGTTCAGCACGCTCGTCAAGGCGGAACTGCGCTCCGTCGTCAAGCGCAGCAACGGGCTGTTCCTGGACTTCTTCGACGCGTTCATGTCGCCGCTCGAGGGGGAACTCGAGGTCAAGTCGTCGGAGCGGGCTGGCCGCGCGCACGGCATCGCGGACCAGGTCGTCTACGGCGCCCGCATCGACGCGACCAACTTCGCGCTGTCGGCGGACGACGGGGGCGTGGTGGCCGACTACGATCGCGCCGACGTGATACTCATCGGCGTATCACGTTCGGGCAAGACGCCGACGTGCATCTACATGGCGATGCAGTACGGCGTGTTCGCCGCGAACTATCCGCTCACCGAGGACGACTTCGAGA
>DAOMFD010000249.1:0-2742 GCA_035429605.1 Steroidobacteraceae bacterium
GGATCAAGCGCGGCGGGCGTGCGCCGAACGTGAGCCTCGAGATCTTCCGCCGCGAGCCGGCGAATCCGCCCGCCGCGATCCGCAGGCTGGTGCCGGGCGTGAACGACGTGTCGCACACCGAGAAATGGGCCGCGGACGGCGACGGCTACAGCGCCGACATCGTCGTGGAGATCAAGGGCGTGCCCGTGAAGATCACCGGCACCAAGTCCCTTCAGCCAGCCAAGGGCGGCTGCGTGGTCGAGTGGAAGTTCGACGTGACGAGCGGCATTCCGCTCCTCGGCGGAGTCATCGCGTCGTTCGCGGGGTCCGAGATCGAGCAGAAGCTGAAGAAGGAATCCGGGATCCTCTCGGCGATGGCCTGACTAGCGGCCCGGCCGGGGCCCGTCGATGCGCGCGGCCAGCCGCTCGCGGTACTCGTCCAGCGGGAACAGCGGCACCTCGCCGGACCCGTGCTGGCGCCCGTCCGCCTCGTAGTCGAACGGGTCGTCGATGTCGCGGATCAGCCGCAGCATGTAGATGTTGATGAGCGCGATGAACGGCACTAGCAGGCACTCGGCCACGATGTTCTTGAAGCGCGCGATCACGACCAGTGCGAGGATCATCGCGATCAGCACCTCGAGCAGCGCGTACGCCGGCGGCAGGAAACCGGTCCGTGCAATCACGTCGATGCGGGACACACTGCGGCGCACGGCCAGCATCTGCGGCACGGCCCGCGACGCATACGGCCCGGCCCCGTGCCGTTCCAGTTCCTCGATCTGGCCGTTGAACCCGGTCATTGCGGCATAGACGTCGGCCACCGGCCGCCGCTTCAGCAGCCAGTCCTTGATCGTGTCGACCAGCCCGAGCAGGCTGCGGCGCAGCGACGCGAGATCGAGCCGCGGGTGGTTGGTGGCCGAGAGGACGAAGATCTCCTCGATCGTCTCGAGCGTCGACGCCAGCTCCGCCGGGATCTTCTCCGCCTCCTTGTAGTCCGCCATGGTGCCGGCCAGCAGGAAGCCGAGCAGGAAGACGCCGGCGGTGAACACCATGCCGACGTCCCCGAATTCCACGAGGCCCTGGAACCCGACCTGGAACTGCAGCACGAGCTTCACGACGAGGACCGCCGCCACGTAGGGCAGCGTCGTCACCATCAGTCGCCACTTGATCACTGGGTCTCGTCGCCTCCCGCGCCGGCGTCCGGTGCCGCAGCCGCATGATGGCTGGCGCGAGCCGCGGTGCACAAGACGAGTCGCGTTCAACGTGAATTGCTGCAGCGCATCTAGCCGAATGCGAAGCGCGGCCGGATCCGCGCCGGGGTAGCATTGGCTCATGCCGAGCATGTCCGCCACCGACCAGGGATTCCTGCTGTTCGAAACGGCCGAGCGGCCGATGAACATCGGGGCCCTGCTCGTGCTCGCGCCACCGACGGGCACCCGCGGCAGATTTGCGGACCAGGTCGTGGCGCAGATGCTCCGGTGCCGCGTCGGCGCGCCCTTCAGCTACCGGGTCAAGCCGGGCCCCGTCCAGCCGCTGCTCGCGTTCGAGGACGACCCGGACATGGACCCGCGCAAGCAGGTGCGCCGCCATGCCCTGCGCCGGGGCAGCAACCTGCAGGACCTGTTCGAGAAGGTGTGCGAACTGCACGCGCCGCTGCTGCCGCACGACCAGCCGCTGTGGCAGGCACACGTGTTCACGGGCCTGCCCGACGGCCGCGTGGCGCTCTATTTCAAGACGCACCACGCGCTCATCGACGGCATGGGATTCCTGCGCGTCCTGCGCGGCGTCGTGTCGACGTCGGCGCGCGGCAGCAAGCCGCATTCAATCTGGGAGGGGATGCGAGCCGCGCCGCCAGCGGAGGTCCGCGGACCACCGACGAGTGAAAGCGCATCGCCCGCGCTCGCGGACAAGCTCCTCGGCGCGGTGACCGGCCTGGCGAACCTGTTCTTCCGCCAGGGCCAGCACGAACTCGGCCTCGACCGCGGCCTGCTGCTGCCGTTCGTCCACGTGCCGCCGGCCCTCAAGGCTCCGCCGAGCCAGGGTCGCGTGCTTGCGCACTGCCGGCTGCCACTGGCCCTGGCCCGCGAGCTCGCGCGTCGCGGCGACGCAAAGATCAACGACGTGATGCTCGCCGTCCTCGACGGTGCGCTCCACCGATACCTGCACGATCGCGGCACGCCGTCCGGCAGTCCACTCGTCGTCGACATCCCGATCGCGCTCCAGGAGGACGGCGGCACGGGCAACCGCATCGTGGGCCTGCAGGTGCCCATGGGCCTCCCCGCGGCCACTCCTCGCGAACGGTTGCGGCAGATCGTGCAGGAAACCCGCGGCATGAAACAGGCGGTTCGCGCGCTGTCGGCCGCCAGCCTCGAGACCTACTCGATCGCGTCCCACGTGGCCGCGAGCCTCATCGAGTCGCTGGGACTCGGCGCGCTGCCGATGCTGGCGAACCTCGTCGTATCGAACCCGGCCGGGTTCGAGCATCGCGTGTACTTCAACGGCGCGGACGTCGAGCTCGCGCTGCCGGTGTCGGTCGTGATGCCGCACCAGGCGCTCAACGTCACGGTCACGACCTACATGGACGAGCTGCACATCACCTTCATCGCCGTGCGGGAGGTGATGCCGGATCTCGCGAAGCTCGCGACCTACACGGTCGACGCGGTGGACCAGCTCCGCCGCTCGCTGGCACGTGGCTCCCGTGCAAAGGCCGGACCCCGGGCGGCGGCTCGCACCAGGGGCCGCCGCGCCGCGACCGCGCGCACGCGC
>DAOMFD010000250.1:0-2732 GCA_035429605.1 Steroidobacteraceae bacterium
TTCACCTACACGGTCGCCGGCGCGGCCTTCGCGGCTGCCGGGCGCCAGGCGCAGGCATTCTTCCAGCAGCCCTGGATCATCGTCGCGTTCGCCGGCCTGTTCGTGCTGCTGGCACTCGGCATGTTCGGCGTCTACAACCTGCAGGTGCCGGCGGCGTTCCAGTCGCGCGTCGCCGACCTGAGCAACCGCCAGAAGCAGGGCACGCTCGCGGGCACCGCCGTCATGGGCGCGCTGTCGTCGCTCATCGTCACGGCGTGCGTGGCACCCCCGCTGGTCGCGGCGCTCACGATGATCGGCCAGAGCGGGAACGTCTTCCGCGGCGGCGCGGCGCTGTTCGCGCTGAGCCTCGGCATGGGCGCGCCTCTCCTCGTCGTCGGCGCCTCGGCGGGGCAGTTGCTGCCCAAAGCCGGCGCATGGATGGACGGCGTCAAGATCGCGTTCGGCGTAATGATGCTGGGCGTCGCGATCTGGATGCTCTCGCGCATCCTGCCCGGCGCGCTCACGCTCGCGCTGTGGGCGGGTCTCGCGTTCGTTTCCGGCTACTGCCTGCTGACCCTGGGCGCCACGGACGGGCGGACAGGCTGGCTCGCGGTGCGCCGCGGCCTCGGTTGGCTCGCGATCTTGTACGGCATCGCGATGCTGGTCGGGGCGCTGGCCGGTCGCAGTGATCCGCTCCGGCCACTCGAGGGGCTGGCCCGTTCTTCCGCACCCGCGGCCAGCGGGACCAGGCTGGCGTTGACGCGCGTGAAATCGGTCGCCGACTTCGAACGCGAACTCGCCGCGGCGACGGCCGCAGGCCGCCCGCTGATGCTCGACTTCTATGCGGACTGGTGCGTGTCCTGCAAGGAGATGGAGCACCAGACCTTCACCGATGCGGGCGTCCAGGCCGTGCTGGCGAGCGCCGTGCTGCTCCAGGCGGACGTCACGGCCAATGACGATGAGGACCAGGCCCTGCTCGCGCGCTTCGGGATCCTCGGCCCGCCGACCATCGTGTTCTTCGGGGCCGACGGAGCCGAGCGCAAGGACTTCCGCGTCGTGGGCTTCCAGCCGGCGGCCGAGTTCCGGGCGCACGTCGCGCAGGCATTCGGTAGGAACGGCGCGTGAAGCGCGTCGCATACGTCGCGCTTTCCGTCGGCGCGGCCGGCACTGGAGCGGCCGGGTATCTCGCGTACCAGCAGTACGCGCGCAATGCTGCGCCGCCCTCGCCGCCCGCAGCGCCGCCGATGCAGCTCGCCCAGCGCGTTCCCGACTTCAAGCTCGCCGACCGCGAGGGCAAGATGCGGTCCCTGGCCGACTGGCAGGGCAAGTCGCTGATCGTGAACTTCTGGGCGACGTGGTGCGCGCCCTGCCGGCGCGAGATCCCGTTGCTCGGCCGGCTGCAGCAGCACTATGGGCCCGACGGCTTCCAGGTGATCGGCATCGCCGCGGACTACCGCGACAAGGTCGTCGCCTACGCGAACGACGCGCACATCGAGTACCCGCTGCTCATCGGCGAGCAGGAGGCGCTCGATGCCGCCACCGCGTTCGGCATCCAGGTCGTCGGCTTTCCATTCACGGTCTTCTCCGACCGGCAGGGCCGGGTCGTCGTCTGCCACGTGGGAGAGTTGACCCAGCCCATCGCAGAGGCCATCCTCGGCATCGTCGAACGGGTGAACCGGGGCACCTTGACCCTGGAGGACGCCCGAGGGGAGATCCAGACGTCGCTCGCTCGCATCAAGGGCGCCTCATAGGCCTGCACCCGGCTGGCCGGGAGGTTGGCCGGACCCTGGCCGCCCCGCCACTGCCCCACCCCCCGGATCGAGGGGTATAGTATCAATCGTGCAGCGATCGGCGTTAACCTTGCCGCCTTCTCCGGGCTATTCACCCCAGTCATGGCACATATCCTGCTGCTGAACGGTCCGAACCTGAACCTCCTCGGCGCCCGGGAACCGGGGATCTACGGCAAGGTGACCCTTGGCCAGGTCCACGAGCGCATGACCAAGCTCGCCGCCGAGGCCGGGCACCACCTCACGGCATTCCAGAGCAACTCGGAGTCGGAACTGATCGCCCGCATCCACGACGCACCGGGCAGCCACGTCGCCTTCATTCTGTTCAATCCCGCGGGCTTCACGCACACCAGCGTGGCGCTGCGCGACGCACTGCTCGCGGTGAAGATCCCGTTCATCGAGGTGCATCTTTCGAACGTGTTCGCCCGGGAGGCCTTCCGGCATCACTCCTACTTCTCCGACATCGCCCTCGGCTGCATCACCGGCCTGGGCGCTGGCGGCTACGAACTCGCCCTGCGCGCGGCGTCCGAGTACCTCGCCGCCCGGTCGCGCGGGCAAGCCTGACAAACGACGGATCCAGGGAGTCCCGAATGGACATCCGCAAGGTCAAGAAGCTCATCGAATTGCTCGAGGAATCGGGAATCTCGGAAATCGAGATCAAGGAAGGCGAGGAAGCGGTGCGCATCAGCCGGCATCCGACGGGCGTGGTGCACGCAGCGCACGCACCGATCGCCTATGCGCCGCACCCCGCCCCCGCCGCTGCGCCCGGCGCAACACCGGCCGCCGCTGCGATTGCGACCAAGCCAGCGGTGGCGCCCGACCAGGCCGTGACCGCGCCCATGGTCGGCACCTTCTATGCGTCGCCCGCGCCGGGCGCCAAGCCGTTCGTGGAACTCGGCAGCGAGGTCAAGCCGGGCGACGTGCTGTGCATCATCGAGGCCATGAAGATGATGAACCAGATCGAGT
>DAOMFD010000251.1:0-2701 GCA_035429605.1 Steroidobacteraceae bacterium
GGCGCGAAGGTGTAGGCGTGCCACTGGAAGACGTAGTGCGGCCGGCGCTCGAAGTGACGGAACAGCGGGTCCTCGTGCGCGGACTGCAGCGTGTGCAGGCGGTACCAGCCGATCTCCGGGACGTGGTTTGCGTGCACGATGCCACCCATCGCGGCGGCCAGCAGCTGCGCACCGAGGCAGATTCCGAGCATCGGCTTGTCCGCCTCGACGCAGGCGCGGATCGCTGCCATCTCCGTGCGCAGGTGCGGCAGGTGGTCCGCCTGGTCGACGTTCATCGGTCCGCCCAGAACCACCAGGCCGTCGTAGCGGCGCACGTCGGGCTCGGCGTGCGGCTCGCGCCCGAAATTCACGTAGCGGATGCGGAACCCGGATGTGCGCAGCAGTCGATCGAGGTGGCCGAGGGGCTCGGACGCGACGTGCTGGAAGACGAGGATCTTGCGCATGGGTCGGGGCGGTACGCGGCGCGCAACTATATCGGCAGTGCCGGTTCGCGCGCGAGCGGACGCGGCGGGTCGGGTATGCTCGCGGCCTGTCCGGGCCAACGAGGCGACATGACCGGGACCTACCAGCCGAAACGATCGCCGGTCCACGAGCAGCTCGTGGTCCGCGGGCTGCGCCACCACGTCACGCGCTGGCCCGGCGCCGGCGAGACCATCGTCCTGCTGCACGGCTGGGCCGATACGGGCGACACGTTCCAGTTCCTCGTCGACGCGATGTCCGACCAGTACTCGTTCGTGGCGCCCGACTGGCGCGGCTTCGGTCGCACGGAGTGGCCCACCGAGGGCTACTGGTTCCCGGATTACCTCGGCGACCTCGACGCGATGCTCGACGCGTGGTCGCCCGACGCGGCGGTGACGATGGTGGGCCACAGCATGGGCGGCAACGTCGCGACGCTGTATGCGGGGATCCGCCCGGAGCGCGTCCGACGACTCGTCTGCATCGAGGGGTTCGGCCTGCCCCGGACCCAGCCGGACCAGGCGCCGGGTCGCTACCGGCAGTGGCTGCGCGAGCTGCGCGAGACGCAGGCGTTCGCGAGCTTTCCGTCGCTCGATGCGTTCGCCCACCTGCTCATGCGCCGCAATCCGCGGCTGACGCCGGAACGGGCGCGATTCATCGCGCAGACGTGGACGAGACCCGCGGCGGATGGAGCGGTGCAGGTTCTCGGCGATCCGGCGCACAAGCGCACCAATGCGGTGCTGTACCGGCGCGAGGAGGCCGAAGCCTGCTGGCGCGAGATCGTCGCGCCCGTCCTGTACGTCATGGCGGCGCAGTCGGAATACCTGCCGCGACTCGGCGCGGACGGGCGACCGGAGCACATGGCGCGCCTCATCCGCCGCCTCGAGCCCTGCGTGATCGAGGACGCGAGCCACATGGTCCACCACGAGCGGCCCGAGGCGCTGGCGCACGCGATCGAGTCCTTCCTCGCTGCGACGCCATCCCTATAATCGGTCGCACCGGGGGCCGATGCGATGTCCGACGGCGCGAATGATCCACGAGGCTGGTTCGCCGAGCTGAAACGCCGCAAGGTGTTTCGCGTCGCCGCGGTGTACCTCGTCGCCGCGTGGCTGGTGGTGCAGGTGGCCGGCACGACCTTCGAGCCCATGGGACTGCCCGCCTGGACGCTGAAGCTGGTGATCACGCTGGTGGTGCTCGGATTCCCCGTGGCCTGCGCGCTCGCCTGGGCCTTCGACGTGACGCCGCGCGGCATC
Organism: Steroidobacteraceae bacterium; assembly: GCA_035429605.1. Classification (GTDB taxonomy): domain Bacteria; phylum Pseudomonadota; class Gammaproteobacteria; order Steroidobacterales; family Steroidobacteraceae; genus RPQJ01. Next base: position 1,710 of record DAOMFD010000251.1, read on the forward strand.
GAGCGCACGCCAGTCGCCGCGCCGCCGACGGGGCTTGCGCTTGCCCACGGCTCCGGCAGCCTTGCGCCGTCGCACGCAGCGCCGGCCGGCGACACTACTCCGACCGCGACTCCGGTCACGGCTCCGATCGGTGGGCCAGCCGCAAGTGAATCCGCCGACTCGGTCGCCATCCTGCCGTTCGTGGACATGAGCCCGGAACGCGACCAGGAGTACTTCTGCGACGGCATCGCGGAGGAGATCATCAACTCGCTGTGCTGCATCCGCGACCTGCGCATCGCGTCGCGGACGTCGTCGTTCCAGTTCAAGGGGCGGGCCGCGGACGTGCGCGAGATCGGCCGGACGCTCGGCGTCGGCGCGGTGCTGGAAGGCAGCGTGCGCAAGGCAGGGTCGCGGGTGCGCATCACGGCGCAGCTGGTGAGCTCCACGGACGGCTATCACCTCTGGTCGGAGAGCTACGACCGCGAGCTCGCGGACGTCTTCGCAATCCAGACCGAGATCGCGCAGAAGCTGGTTGCCGCGCTGCGCGTCACGCTGAGCCGCGAGGAGCGCGAGCTGATCCAGCGCCGCGGGACGAGCAATGCCGAGGCCTACGACCTGTACCTGCGCGGGCAGGCCCACCTGAGGGACGGCACGGACGTCGCGATGGGACCGGCGAGCGACTGCTTCCGCCAGGCCATCCGGCGGGACGAGCGGTTCGCTCAGGCGCACGCCGGCCTCGCCAATGCACTGGCACTCAAGGGCCTGTGGCGCATCGGGATGACGCCCGCGGATTTCGAGGAAGCATTTGCGGCCGGCCGGCGCGCCCTGGAGCTCGAGCCGCGCATGCCGGAGGCGTACCTTGCGCAGGCGATGCTGCTCTCGATGCAAGGCCGGGCCGCCGAGGCCGACCGGTCCTTCGAGGAGTCGATCCGCCTCAACCCCGCGTCGTTCGACGCGCACTACATGTACGGGAGGCACTGTTTCCAGAGTGGCGCGTTCGACCGCGCCGTGCC
>DAOMFD010000252.1:0-2701 GCA_035429605.1 Steroidobacteraceae bacterium
GTCTCGCGGTAGCGGCGCTCGAGGTTGGGCAGGATGCCTTCCCAGGCGTGGCTGCGCCGCGCGCTGCCACCGCGCGCGTCGAAGTACCGGAACTCGACGCGCTCCTCGCCGCTGCCCCAGAGCAGCACGTGGCGCACAGCCTCCGGAAGGTCGTTCCACGACGTCTCGATGTCGAAGCGATAGTGGCGCGCCAGCGACTGGATCAGCTGGAAGTAGTACGCGTTGCGGCGATCCCAGCCGCGCACCGCGCCACCCGCCAGCGACAGCGACGGATTGACCACCACGCGCGCGGGATCGAAGAACTCCTGCACGCCGAGCCCGCCACAGGTGCCGCACGCTCCGCTCGGGTTGTTGAACGAGAACACGCGCGGCTCGAGTTCGGCGAGGCTGTAGCCGCACGCCGTGCACGCATAGCGATTGGAGAAAACGAGCGGGTCGCGCTTCGCGTCGTCCTGGAACGCGAGTCGCGCGACGCCCTGCGACAGCGCGAGCGCCGTCTCGAACGATTCCGCCAGACGCTGCCCGGCGTCCGGCCGGACCCGCAGCCGGTCGACGACGGCGTCGATGGAGTGGCGGCGTCGTGGGTCGAGCGCCGGCGCGGCGTCGAGTTCGACCAGCCGGCCGTCGACGTAGGCGCGTACGTAGCCCTGTCCACGCAGGTGCTCGATCACCTCGGCGTGCTCACCCTTGCGGTCCTGCACGACGGGCGCGAGCAGCAGCACCGCAGTGCCTTCCCGCAGGGCGAGCACCTGGTCCACCATCTGGCTCACCGTCTGTGCGGCCAGGTCCTGGCCGTGCTCCGGACAGCGCGGCACGCCGGCGCGGGCGAACAGCACCCGCAGGTAGTCGTAGATCTCGGTGACGGTCCCGACCGTCGAGCGCGGATTGTGCGAGGCGGCCTTCTGCTCGATCGCGATCGCGGGCGAGAGGCCCTCGATGTGGTCCACGTCGGGCTTTTCCATGACCGACAGGAACTGGCGGGCGTAGGCCGACAGCGATTCCACGTAGCGGCGCTGGCCCTCCGCGTAGATGGTGTCGAAGGCGAGCGAGGACTTTCCCGAGCCCGACAGGCCGGTGATCACGATCAGGCGGTCGCGCGGCAGGTCGAGGTCGAGCCCCTGGAGGTTGTGGGTGCGCGCGCCTCGGATGCGGATGAAGTCCATGCGGGTGTCCGGAATTCGGCGGCCGACGGGCAGCCTGCTAATATAGGCCGAGCCCGAGAGGCAACGCCAATCAGTACCCCAGTCGAAACTGCCAGGCCGGCGCTCACGCCGCACGAGCGCCGGTCCGTAGGCGCGCTTGCGGCCATCTACGCCACGCGGATGCTGGGGCTGTTCCTGCTGCTCCCGGTGCTGGCGCTCTATGCCCGGCAACTGCCCGACTACACGCCGGAACTGCTCGGTCTCACCATGGGAGCCTACGGACTGACGCAAGCGCTGCTGCAGATCCAGTTCGGCCGATGGTCGGACCGCTATGGTCGCAAGCCCGTGATCACCGTCGGACTCGTGCTCTACGCTGCTGGCTCGCTGATCGGCGCCTTCGCCCACAGCGTCGCGATTCTCTTCCTCGCGCGCTGCGTCCAGGGGGCCGGCGCGGTCTCCGCGGCCGTGACCGCCCTGCTCGCGGACCTGACGCGGCCGGAGGTGCGCACGCGGGCGATGGCGTTCGTCGGCATCAGCATCGGCCTGTCGTTCGTGCTGGCGCTGGTGCTGGCTCCCGTGCTCGACGCCGTGGTCGGGGTGCCGGGGATCTTCGTGATCATGCTGGCCATGGCGCTGACCGGCCTCGTCCTGCTGCACGTTGCAGTGCCGGTCGAGCCGGTGCGCACGGGCGGCGCGGAGGCGCGGCAACTCGCGGAAATGAAGGACATCCTGACGCGCCCGGAGCTGAGGCCGCTGTACGCGGGTGTCTTCGCGCTGCACTTCATCATGACGGCCACCTTCCTGTCGGTGCCGCAGGTGCTCGCGACCGACCTCGGCATCGCGATCGCCACGCACTGGAAGGTCTACCTCGGCGTGTTCGTGGCGTCGCTCGTCGGGACCGTGCCTCTCATCCTTGCGACCGAGCGCGGCGGCCGGGGCGGGCTGGTGTTCGTGGCGGCCGTGCTGCTGGTCGGCTGCGCCCAGGGACTGCTCGGGCTCGACCACCGCCACCTGTGGCGCGTGCTCGCCGCGCTGACCTTGTTCTTCGCCGTGTTCAACTACCTCGAGGCGCGCCTGCCCGCGCTGCTCACGCAGGCGGCCCCGGGGACGGACCGCGGGGCCGCGCTCGGGATCTTCGCCACGGCGCAGTTCCTCGGGGCCTTCTGCGGTGGTGCCCTGGGCGGGATCCTGCTCGGACAGTTCGGCCTGTCCGGGGTCTTCTGGGGCAGCGCCGTCGTGGCGGTGGCCTGGGCGGCAGTCGCCGCCGCGGGTGGCACCGGCCGGCCGATTCGGCACGGACACGCCTGATTCGCGGTTATCGCCCCGGCACCCCGGTGCCGTAAAATCCCATTCCTTTTCACGCAGGTAGGCGCCATGGCACGCGGTATCAACAAAGTCATCCTCGTCGGCAATCTCGGCAAGGACCCGGAGACGCGCTACATGCCGAACGGCAAGGCGGTCACCAACTTCAGCATCGCCACCTCCGAGAGCTGGAAGGACAAGCAGACCGGCGAGCAGCGCGAGCAGACCGAGTGGCACAACATCGTCATGTACGACCG
>DAOMFD010000253.1:0-2689 GCA_035429605.1 Steroidobacteraceae bacterium
ACGTCGCCCACGGCCCAGCCGAGCAGCAGCGGGAAGGCGATGTTCATGAACAGCGTGAGCGGCAGGTAGTACCGGTGCTGGAACATCACCATCGGCTCGCGCTCGAGGTCGCGCGCGTTGGAGAAATCGTTCACACCGCTCGGGTAGTCGCGCAGGATCCAGCCCATGTGCGAGAACCAGAAGCCGCGCCTGGCGCTGTACGGGTCCTTGTCCCAGTCGTCCACGAAGCGGTGGTGGGTGCGGTGCTGCGACGACCAGATCAGGATGCTGTTCTGCAAGGACATCGCCCCGAACAGCATGAAGAACAGCCGAACCGTCCAGTGCGCGCTGTAGGTGCGGTGCGACCACAGCCGGTGGTAGCCCGCGGTGATCGAGATGCCGCCCGCCCAGAGCAGGACGACGAACAGCACGACCGACGCCACGCTGTAGCCGTGCGCGAAGCCGTACCACGGCACGAGCACCAGGGCCGCGAGCGGCAGGATCGTGAAGAGAATGGTCGTGACCCAGTTGACCGGCGCGTGTTCCGCGGCGCGAGTCATAGTTTCGTTTTGCATCAGTGGGTTACCGGCGAGCCGTCAGTAAAAAAGGCGTACCAGTTTACCCTCGGGGCCTGGCACCCGCTGGACAATCGCAACCTTTTGATATGAAAGACTTATTCGGCTGCGAGCCAGGCGCGAGTCGCCTCCCATGCGGCCTCGACGTTCCGGGCCGCATCCGGCGACAGGCCCTCCCCCAGCTCGAAGCGCTCTCCCCGGACGCACAGGATCCACGATTCAGGTGGCGATTCGGCCTGCACGCGGGCGTAGGTCCCGAGTACCGCCTCCGGCGACAACGCGTGGGAGGTGTACGCGGCGCCTGGCACCAACGGCGTGATTTTTCTCAATTCAAGCGGCCCGGGCGTGCCGGTGCCGGCATCGATGAACAGGGTCCTCTCGCGACCTACGAGGTCTAGCGCGTTCTCGACCTGGAGCTGGAACTCGGTGATGACCTCGACGCCGGGCCAGCCGGCCGCCTCGATGCGCGCCGCCAGCACGGGGCCGATCGCATCGTCACCGCGGCTCGGATTGCCCACGGCGAGCACGAGCACGGGGGCGACATCGCTCATCCGCGCACCAGCCGGTCGACGACCGCGCCGTCGGCATCGACGAGCTCGACGGCGAGCGGCATCTTGCCCATCGCGTGCGTGGCGCACGACAGGCACGGATCGAATGCCCGCACGGCGACCTCGATGTGGTTCAGCAGCCCTTCGGTGAGCTCGCGGCCGTCGAGATAGCGTCGCGCGACCTCGCGGATCGCGCGGTTCATCGCCTGGTTGTTGTGGGTCGTCGAGACGATCAGGTTGGCGCGCGCTACCTGGTCGTTCTCGTCCACGCGATAGTGGTGGATGAGCGTACCGCGCGGTGCCTCGATCACGCCGACGCCGCGGGCCTGCCGCTCGCCGCCGGCCATCAGCTCGTGGCCGAGCAGGTCGTCGTCGTGCAGCAGGTCCTTGATCGACTCCGCGGCGTGCAGCATCTCGATCATGCGCGCCCAGTGGAAGCCGAGCGTGGCAAGCGCGGCGCGGCCGTCGTCGAAGGCGAGGAATTCCCGCCGCTCGCGATCGGCGAGCGGCGTCGGGATGAAGTCGCACCGGGTGACTCGCGTGAGCGGACCGACGCGATACCAGCCGTCCTCCGGGCCGAGTGCGCGCAGGAAAGGGAACTTCATGTACGACCAGGCCTTCACTTCCTCGGAGATCTGGTCCCAGTAGCGCGTGTAATCCACGTGGTCGAAGATCCGACGACCGTCCGCGTCGCGCGCGCGCAGGCCGCCGTGGTAGAGGTCCATCGCCCCGTCCGCGCGCACCAGGCAGAGCGAGTGGGCCCGGAACGTGCCGAACACGCGGTACTCCTCGAGGCTGGCCTCGAACAGCTGGCGCACCAGCCGCACCGCATCGCGGCTCCACGCCACGACCTGGTAGATGTCGCGCTTCAGGTCGTCGCGCTCGGCGACCGTCAGGCTCTTGTTCACGCCGCCCGGCACCGAGCCGGTGCCGTGGATGCGCTTGCCCGCCGTGTGCCGGATGACCTCCTGCCCGTACTTGCGCAGCAGCACGCCCTGCCGCGCGACGTCCGGATACGCCGCCGCGACGCCGACGATGTTGCGGCGCGCGACCTCCGAGTCGAACCCGAACAGCAGGTCCGGTGACGAGAGGTGGAAGAAGTGCAGCGCGTGCGACTGCAGGATCTGCCCGTAGTGCATCAGCCGCCGGATCTTTTCTGCCGTCGGCGTCAGATGCACCGCTCCCACCACCTGGTCGAGCGCCTTCGACGCCGCGAGGTGGTGGCTCACCGGGCAGATGCCGCAGAGCCGCTGCACCATCACCGGCACTTCCCAGTACGGCCGGCCCTGGATGAACTTCTCGAACGCGCGGAACTCGACGATGTGCAGCCGCGCCTGCTGCACGCGGCCGTCCTCGTCCATGAGCAGCGTGACCTTGCCGTGGCCCTCGACGCGCGACAGCGGCTCGATCACGACGCGTCGCAGGTCGTCGGGATTGCGTGCGGTTTCCAGTTCAGCGAGGCTCATGCGTGTCCACCGCTCCCCGTCAGTCGTAGCTGATGAGGCCGTGGCCGAGCTTCGGCGTGCGGCCCTCGACCAGGTCCATGAGGAATTTCCAGATCGCGTCGCCCGACGGCGGGCAGCCCGG
>DAOMFD010000254.1:0-2670 GCA_035429605.1 Steroidobacteraceae bacterium
CAGCACACGGCCGGCGTCAGAACGAGACGCCACGGATGTTCCGCCGAAGATCCGCCTCGACCATCATCCGGCACAGCTCTTCCAGCGTCGTGCGGGGCTCCCAGCCCAGCTTGGCCTTGGCCTTCGCCGGGTTCCCGATCAGCAGATCCACCTCCGCCGGCCGGTAAAACTTGGGATTGACCCGAACCAGCGTCTTGCCGCTCTTTGCATCGATCCCCTGCTCGTCGACTCCGCTGCCGCGGAAGTCGAGTTCGATGTCCACCGCCTTGAATGCCATGCGGACGAAGTCGCGGACCGTCTCGGTTCGATTCGTGGCCAGCACGAACGTCTCCGGCTCGGGCGCCTGCAGCATGCGGTACATGCCTTCGACGTACTCCTTCGCGTAGCCCCAGTCGCGCTTGGCGTCCATGTTGCCGAGCTCGAGGACGTCCAGTTTCCCGAGCTTGATCCTGGCGGCCCCGTCCGTGATCTTCCGTGTCACGAATTCGCGACCGCGCAACGGCGACTCATGGTTGAAGAGGATCCCGCTGGCGCCGAAGATGCCGTAGCTCTCGCGGTAATTCACTGTCATCCAGTGCGCGAAGAGCTTGGCGACGCCATACGGACTGCGCGGATAGAACGGCGTGGACTCGTCCTGGGGCACGGCCTGCACCTTGCCGAACATTTCCGACGTCGACGCCTGGTAGAAGCGCGTCTTCGGATTGACCAGCCGAACCGCCTCCAGCAGGTTCAACGCGCCCAGACCGGTGATGTGGGCTGTTGTCGTCGGCTGGTCGAATGAAACGCCAACGAAGCTCTGCGCGGCGAGGTTGTAGATCTCGTCCGGCTGCGTGCGCTGGACCAGGGCGATGCTGGTGCCGATGTCGGTCAGGTCGTACTCGACCACCTCGAGGTTGGGGTGGTCCTGGATGCCCAATTCCTCGATGCGCCAGAAGTTCACCGAGCTGGTCCTGCGGTAGGTGCCGTAGACCTTGTAGTTGCGATCCAGCAGGAGCTGAGCCAGGTAGGCTCCGTCCTGCCCCGTGATCCCGGTGACGACCGCTGACTTGCGCGTGTTCATGGGTGAGGTCTGGTGAGGTAGTTCATTGCCTGGCGCCCGGGCTCAAGCACAACCCTGCAGCTAGTCTCGAAACGGCATCGAATCCGAGTCCCAGCTGGGGAAGTCAGCCTGGCCTGGCTAAGCACCAGCGGTCGATAGAATGCCGGCTGGTGCAGATTGTAACGAGCGCCGGAGCCACGGCAGCCTGAGCGTGGGGGCCTGCGCTCATGGCAATGGGGAGCATACCGAAGCATGTTGGCGATCATTCTGTGCGGCGGATCCGGAACGCGACTATGGCCAGTGTCGCGCGAGGCCATGCCCAAGCCGTTCATGCGGATTGGCGACGGCCCTTCGCTGCTCCAGCGAACCGCCCTGCGTTCCCGCCGCCTGGGTGCCGACTCCTGCCTGGTCGTGACCAACGGCGAGTACACCTTCAAGACGATCGAGGAATTCACCGAGCTCGGAGAGAAGGCACCGGCTGACCTGCAGCTGCTGCTCGAGCCGGTCGGTCGCAATACGGCGCCCGCCATCGCCGCCGCCTGCTGCGTGCTGGAAAAGCAGGGTCGCACCCATGAGCCGCTGATCATCCTGCCGGCCGACCACCTGATCCAGGACGAGGCCCGCTTCGCCGAAGTGGCGGGCCACGCGGCGCGCCTGGCCGGCGAGGGCCGCATTGTGCTGTTCGGCATCCACCCCACTCTGCCCGAGACTGGCTTCGGCTACATCGAGTGCGCGGCGGTGCCCGTCGGCGATGCCGCGCAGCCCGTGCGTCGCTTCGTCGAGAAACCGTCGCCGGAAAAGGCGACCGAGTATGTCGCCGCCGGGAACTACCTGTGGAACAGCGGCATGTTCTGCTTCACGGCCGGCACGATGCTGGCCGCGCTGGAGCGGCACGCCCCGACCGTGCTGACCGCCGCACGGGCAGCCGTCGCGCAGGGCACGACGCCGTCGCTGCAACCACAGCGCCTGCAACTCGACCGCGTCGCGTTCCAGTCGGCGCCGGACATCTCGATCGACTATGCGGTGATGGAACGCGAGTCGAACGTCGTCGTGCTGGCGGGAGACTTCGGCTGGAGCGACATCGGCTCCTGGAAGGCCGTGGCGGAGGAGTTCGTGCGCGACGCGGGCGGCAACACCACCAGCGGGGAAGTCGTGCTCGCCGACTGCCGCAATGTGCACGCCCAGACCGAAGACCGGCTGGTGGCGGCAGTGGGGCTCAAGGATGTCGTTATCGTCGACACGCCGGACGCCGTGCTGGTCTGCGACCGACATGCCTCGCAGAAGGTCAAGGACGTCGTCAACGAGCTCAAGCGGCGCGGCCACGACACTCACAAGCTGCACCGCACCGTGGCGCGGCCCTGGGGCACCTATACGACGCTGCAGGAAGGCCCGAACTTCAAGATCAAGCGGATCGAGGTAAAGCCGGGCGCCTCGCTGTCGCTGCAGATGCACCACCATCGCAGTGAACACTGGGTGGTGGTCAGCGGAACCGGCAAGGTCACGGTCGACGACAAGGTCGTGCTGCTGGCGCCCAACGAATCGACGTACGTTCCGGTGGGCGCCAAGCATCGCCTGGAAAACCCCGGGCGCGTGCCGCTGACGCTGATCGAAGTGCAATGCGGCGACTACGT
>DAOMFD010000255.1:0-2651 GCA_035429605.1 Steroidobacteraceae bacterium
GCCGTGCCGCTCTCCACGCGTCGGATTCCGGCGAACAGGGTGCGCGGCTCGAGCGGATAGCCGAGGCGCAGGTACTGCGACACGGCCGTCTCGTCGATCGCGCGGTCCAGGCCAGGATGCAGGAGCAGCGCCTGCATCTCCGAGGCGAACCAGAGCTCGTCGCCGATGCGTGCGTAGAACAACGGCTTCTCGCCGGCGCGGTCGCGGGCCAGCACGAGCGTGCCGGTCGCGGCGTCCCAGATGGCGATCGCGAACATCCCGTCCAGTTCGCCGAACACCTCGACGCCCAGCTCGCGGTACGCGGGCAGGATCGTCTCGATGTCGGTGCGCGACCGGTACGGATAGCTGGCGTAGCGCCGCCTCAGGGCCCCCGCGTTGTAGATCTCGCCATTGCAGCCCAGCCAGCTGTTGCCATCCGGCGTGTGGAAGGGCTGGTCGGCCTGCTCTGTGGGATCGACGATGCGCAGCCGGCTTGCGCCCAGCGCGCAGCGGGCCGAGCGCAGCAGGCGCGATCCGTCGGGCCCCCGGTGATGCAGCGACGCAGCCATCTCCGGGAACAGGCCCTCATGGGCCAGCACGCCACCGCCGAGCGCCACCGCGCCGAAAATGCCACACATGGGTCTACTCCGCCGTGCGGGCCACCGGCTGGCACGGCCCGTACAGCGCATATCGGCGACTGGTCGCTGCGAGCGGCAGCCCCGCCTTGGTCAGCCGATCCGCCGCGGTCGAGTTGATCAGCTGCACCACGAAGAACGTCTGTTGCCGGCAGTCCTCGAGCTCGTGCCGCCACCAGTCGGCGTCGTGCAATGTCGAGCCGGGAGCGGCGAGCAACTCGTCGAACTTCGCGTGCACGTAATTGCTGGTGCTCTCGATGCCGCTCGTGCTCGACAGCTGGACCGGCCCGCGCAGGTAAAACGGCAGTGACGTGGGGAACGCGCGCACTCCGATGACGATCGGATGGTCCGGTACGCGCTGCGTGATGATCCTGGCGAACTCCCGCGCGGAGTCGTCGTCGGCTGCTTCCTTGAGCAACGGTCCCGAGGCGAAACCGGCGACGATCATGGGCAGCGAGAACACGGCGACCAGCGCCGCGCCGCGCGGTTTCGCGACGAGCCCGGCTACGCCTGCGGCGAGCGCAGCCGCTCCGTAGATGGAGAAGAACGTGCGCGCGGCAGCCAGGGCGGTGGCGTCCAGTCGCACGCCGGCGCGCAGGAACAGCGCGGCGCCGATCGCCGCGAGACCGAACGTGACCAGCATCACCGATCCGGACGGCCTGCCGGTGGGCACCGGCTTCGTGTCGTCGAACATGAACGCGGCGGCGAGGAGCGCAACCGCCGGAACCAGCGGCAGCATGTAGTGCGGCAGCTTCGAGCGGGAGAGCGAGAACAGCACGAACGGGACGACGACCCATAGCGCGAGAAACACGAGACGATGGTCGAGCCTAGTTCGCGATCGCCCGCGGATCGCACTCCAGACGCCCGCAACTGCCGCGCCGATCCATGGCATCGTCCCCACGACCAGCACCGGAACGAAGAACCAGAACGGCTCGCTGCGGTGCAGCTGGTCGCTGGAGACGCGCGCCCATGTCTCCGTGACCAGCACGTAGTGCAGGTAGCCTGGCAATGCCTGCGACATCTGCACGACCCAGGGCGCGACGACGATGCTCGCGAGAATCACGCCAGGCCCGAACAACACCGCGGGCAGAGCGCGGCGTCGCACGGCGTACGGGATTCCGGCCGCCAGCGGAATCATCAGTGCGACGGGGCCCTTGGTCAGTATGCCGAGGCCGATGCAGGCCCATGCGAACGACGACCAGCGACGCGAGCCGCCGGATGCGTGCTGCGCCGCCGACGCTGCAGCACGTGCTTCGATTGCGAGGTAGAGGCCAACCAGGGATCCCACGACCAGCATCGAGAACAGCGAGTCGAGGATGACGACGCGCGACATGCCGAAGGCCAGCGGCGCGGACAACGTCATGGCTGCTGCCGCCGCGCCGACCCGGGAATTCCACAGTCGCCGGCCGAACCAGCCGATCATCAGCGCCGTGATGATCGTGAAGATCAGCGATGGCAACCGCGCGGCGAACTCGTCCAGCCCGAAAGCGCGCAGCGATGTAGCGACCACGGAGAAGTACAGGGCCGGCTTGTCGACGTATGGCAACCCGTTCAGATGCGGAACGGTGAAATCGCCGGTCGCAACCATTTCCCGCGCGACCTCGGCGTTGCGGCCTTCGTCCGGCTCGAACAGCGGGTAGCTGCCGAGCCACGCGAACATCGAGGCCAGGATCAGCAGGAACCAGCACGCGATGACGAGCAGGCGCGCGCGACTCTCGGGCAGCGCGCGAGTGGCGGTAGCGAGGCTCGGCGCAGACATTGGATGCGTTCCGGGCTGGGCGGTGGGTGGAGCCGCGCCGGCGCCGCCGCTAAGGTTCAGATTCCGTGCCGCACCAGGCTCGTGAGCAGCTTGGAGAGCGCGGCGTCCAGCGCCTCGAGCATTCCGCGGGCCTTCTCCAGCTCCAGCCGGTAGTCGCGGACCAGGTCTTCCTCTTGCGTCACGCTCGCCGTCGCACCGTTGCGCCCGGGAGCCGCGATCGCAGCGAGCGCCGCGTGATGTGACTCGATGATGCGACCGACGTCGAGGGCTTCGCGGTG
>DAOMFD010000256.1:0-2649 GCA_035429605.1 Steroidobacteraceae bacterium
GCGGCCTGCAGCGTGTGCTGGTAGTCGAGGGAGATCGCGTCGAAGATCATTCCCTCGATCGTCGCGCCGTGCGAGCGCGTGATCGACTCGGTGCAGCCGGTGCACTCCTGGAACGGCAGCCAGATGACGGACGGACGCCGCGCCTTGTCGAGCGCCGCCGCGATCCGCGGAGCCATCGACGCAGGCAGCGCCATGACGGTGGCGGCCGTGGTGCAGAACTTGAGGAAGTCGCGACGTGAGACGCCGCGCGCGCGCAGGTACTCGCCGACGGTGCTTCGATCCATAGCGCCCTCCGCTCGAGGCGGTACCGCGCCCAGGGCACGCGGCTCGCCGCAGGTCAGGCCTTGCGTTTCGGCGCGCAGAACTCCTCGTGCAGCGTGTGCATGAGCGCCTGCGCCTCGTGGCTCGCGAGGCTGTAGAAGATCTGCTGGCCGTCGCGGCGCGTGCGCACGAGCTTCTTCTCCCGCAGCAGCGCGAGGTGCTGCGACAGCGCCGACTGGCTGAGCCCGATCAGCGGCTGCAGTTCGCCCACGGCCTTCTCGCCCTCGGCGAGCTGGCAGAGGATGAGGAGTCGCGACGGGTTCGCCATCGCACCGAGGAAGTCGCAGGCGCGCGCAGCATTCTTCTCGAGCCGCTTGATCGTGGCGCGGTCGACGACGAACGCCGGGGCCGCGGCCCTCGCGGCGCTGGAGCCGCTCATCCGCAACCCGCGAAGCCGTCGGCGTTCATCTTCGCCTCGTACGGCCCGGCGACCTGCGCGCCCGGCACCAGCGTGCCCTTGACGCTGTCCCATTCCTCGGGCTTCAGCACCAGCAGCCAGCCCTCGCCGTACGGGTCGGAGTTCGCGAGGCTCGGGTTCGCGCTGAGCGCGTCGTTCACGGCGACCACGGTTCCGGCAGCGGCGGTCTTGGCGGGTCCGACCCACTTGCCGGACTCGACGGTGGCGCAGGACTTGCCGGCCTTGACGTCCTTGCCGACGCTCTTCGGCGTGTAGGCGACGAGCTTGCCGGCCATGGCGGTCGCGACCGCGGTCATGCCGAGCTTCACCGTGCCGTCACCGAGTTCCCGGAACCAGATCTGGTTCTCGACGTCGTAGAGCAGGTCGTCAGGAAGGTTGCAGCCTTTCACCGTGGGCATGGTCGGGTCTCCTCAGGCCGGTTCGACGCGGGCGGCCTGCTCGCGCGCCGGGCGCGAGGAGCAGCAGAAGTCGCCGAGCCCGGCGACCTGCAGCTTGCCGACCACGAAAAGTCGCAGATGGTTGGCCACGAGCGCCATCATCCGCAGGCGGCGAGGGGATTCCTCGTGCTGCGGATCCATCGTCAGCAGGTTGTAATGGTAGACGAGTTCGCGGCAGGTTTCCCGGCACGCGTTGAAGCTCGGGTCGCCCTTCGTGCCTTGGGCGTGCAGGGCGAGCAGGCGGAAGCCTTCGCGCAGCTCCTGCGTCGGCTCGAGGCCCTTGGCCGCGACCCAATGCTCGAGGACCTCTTCGCCAAGCTCGAGCAACTCGGCGGGGACATTCTCCAATTTCGACTCGAAATTGGAGAATGTCCCCATTTCCCAATTTCCGGTCAGCTGGTCGAGCCGACGCTCGATGTCGACGAGCGGTCTCACGCGATGCCACGCTCCTTGAGGAACCCGAGCGAGTCGGAGATGTTCTCGTGCACGCCGACCTGGCGCGGCGAGAGCCCTAGCGCGAGGCCGATGAGCTGGGTGAAATAGAGGATCTTCACGCTCGTCGCCTGGCCCAGCACCTTCTCCGCGCGCACCTGGTGCATCTCGAGGCCCGAGTGGCAGGTCGGGCACTCGGTCGCGATGACCTCCGCGCCGGCGGCTTCGGCAGCGCGCAGGATGTTCAGCACCAGCTTCGTCGACGTGTCGCTGTCGGACAGCGTGTGGGCGCCGCCGCAGCAGGCGGTCTTGAGCGGGAACTCGACGTTCACGGCCCCGGCCGCCGCGAGCAGGTCGTCCATGAAGTGCGGCTTGGAGGTGGACTCGCTGCCGGGGCCCTGGTCCTTCTCCGGGAAAATGTGGCGCGGCCGCACGTACATGCAGCCGTAGTAGTTGGCGACCTTGAGCCCCTTGAGCCCGCCGCGCACGCGCTGCTTCAGCCCGTCCTCGCCGATCCCGTGCTTGATCCAGTCGAGCGCGTGGATGGTCTCCACCGAGCCCGCCTTGTACGCGTCGTGTCCGGCCTTCTTCGACAACTGCCCGACGACCTCGACGGACTTCGGATCGTGGGCGAGGTCGTACTCCGCCTTCTTGAGGTTGTGGTAGCAGCCGTTGCACGGTGCCATCACCACGTCCATCTTCATTTCCGTGGCCGCGATCGACATCACGCGCGAAGACAGGTACGTCTGCAGCTTCGGGTCGATGTTCTTCACTTCCATCGCCCCGCAGCAGTTCCAGTTCTCGACCTCGACGAGATCGAGCCCGAGCGCCTTGCCGACCTCCTTCGTCGAGCGGTTGTACGAATGCGCCGTGCCCTCGAGCGCGCAGCCCGGGTAGTAGGCCACCTTCTGGTACTTGCCCTTCGCGGCGCTCATGACTGCACTCCATGACCGGCAGCGGCCGGCCCTGCATCGCGCTTTGCGGCATCGATCAGGCCGTCGAGCCCGAGCGCGCGCCGCCGCCTGCCTTCCTGCTCCTCGA
>DAOMFD010000257.1:0-2642 GCA_035429605.1 Steroidobacteraceae bacterium
CGTTCAGGTCCGCGTACATCGCACCGGGGAGGTGGCCCGCGGCGTACAGCGCCCGGCCGGCATCCGGGCGCGACAGTTCGAAGCGGCAGTCGAAGATGCGGACAGTCGCATCCTGCAGTCGTTGCGCCAGTTGCTCCGCCTGGATCAAGGTTCCCATGGGTCATTCCCCTGCAGTGATACCGTCGTCCGGTCGCCGTCAGTACAATCCGGACGCCTCGCCCGCTGCGTCCGGGCGGCGGCACGGAGGCGCGCGATGGCGATCGAGCTCTACTGGGGCAGCGGCAGCCCGTATTCGTGGCGCGTGCAGCTCGCGCTCGAGGTCAAGCGCCTGCCGTACGCGTCCCACCTGCTGCAGTTTTCCAAGCAGGAGCACAAGTCGCCGCAGATGCTGCGCATGAATCCGCGCGGCCGTGTGCCGGTCCTCAAGGACGGCGACTACATCGTCTTCGAATCGCTCGCTTGCCTGCTCTACCTGGATCGCAAGTACCCCGACCCGCCGATCTTCGGCCGCACGCCGGAGGAAGCCGGAACGATCATGCGCGTGATCTGCGAGTACCAGGCGTATGCCGAGGCGCACCTCATGGAGATCGTGTCGGCGGTGTTCCTCGGCCAGATGGACGGGCGTCTCGAGGAAGTCACGAAGGCGAGCCACCTGGTCGAGGGCGAGGCCCGGACCATCGAGGGCAGGTTGAGCAAATCGGACTGGCTGGTGGGCGAGCACGTCTCGGCCGCGGACATGGTGGTGTTCCCGGGGATCATGCTACTGCTCCGGGCAATGGAAAAGCGCGAGGCCGGCGACCTGCGCTCGCGATTCCTGCCGATGGGTGCGACCTACCCGGCCATCGCGCGCTGGATCGGCCGCATGGAGTCGCTGCCCGGCTTCGAACGCACCGTGCCGCCGCACTGGCGCGAAGGATCTCCGCGCGGCTGAGGCCGGGCGGGTCGACCCGCTCGGACCGGCGGGGTGACCCGGGAATAATTACGGGTACACTTATCGTCCTTCCGTCGTTCCATCCCGTTCCTCGGTGTCGAAATGAGCAATTACCCGGTTCACGTCAATTTTCCCGGGCGGCTGGTGTTTGTCGGCTTCGGCAGTATCGGGCAAGGCGTCCTGCCGCTGATCCTGCGTCACGTCGGAATCAAGGCCGACCAGGTCACGGTCGTCACGGCCGACGAGGCGGGTGAGAAGGTGGCGGCGGAGTACGGGGTGCGCTTCATCAAGCATCCGCTCACCCGCGAGAATTTCAGGAACGTCCTCGACCCGCTGGTCGGTCGCGGTGATTTCCTGCTGAACCTCTCGGTGGACGTCTCGAGCGTCGCGCTGATCCAGTTCTGCTGGGAGAAGGGCGCGCTGTACCTCGATACCTGCATCGAGCCGTGGGTCGGCGGCTACACGGACCCGACGGTCGCGCCGTCCCGCCGCTCCAACTACGCGCTGCGCGAGACGGCGCTGGCGTTGCGCGACACCGTCAAGCGCGCGCCGACGGCGGTGCTCACGCACGGCGCCAACCCGGGGCTCGTGTCGCACTTCGTCAAGCAGGCGTTGCTCAACATCGCGACCGACACCGGCGTCGATCACGGCGACCCGAACACGCGCGACGAGTGGGCGCGCCTCGCGCACAAGCTCGGCGTCAAGGTGATCCACATCGCCGAGCGCGACACGCAGGTCGCATCCCATGCGAAGGAGCCGGGCGAGTTCGTCAACACCTGGTCGGTGGACGGCTTCGTGGGCGAGGGGTGCCAGCCGGCCGAACTCGGCTGGGGCTCGCACGAGAAGAACTGGCCGCGCGACGGCAAGAAGCACGACTTCGGCCGCGGCAGCGCGATCTACCTGATGCAGCCGGGCGCGGCGACGCGCGTGCGCACGTGGACACCTCTCGCGGGCCGGTTCCACGGCTTCCTGATCACCCACGGCGAGTCCATCTCGATCTCGGACTACCTCACCGTGAAGAAGGGCGACCACGTGACCTATCGCCCGACGGTGCACTACGCCTACCACCCGAGCGACGATGCCGTCCTGTCCGTGCACGAGCTGGCCGGGCGCAACTGGCAGATCCAGGACCGCAAGCGGATCATGATGGACGAGATCGTGAAGGGCGTGGACGAACTCGGCGTCCTGCTCGCGGGCCACAAGAAGAACGCCTACTGGTACGGCTCGCAGCTGTCCGTGCAGGAAGCCCGGCAGCTGTGCCCGCACAACAACGCCACGTCGCTGCAGGTCACCGTCTCGGTGCTCGGCGGCCTCGTCTGGGCGATGGAGAACCCGAATGCCGGCATCGTCGAGCCCGACGAGCTCGACTTCCGCCGCATCCTCGAGGTCTGCCGTCCGTACCTCGGGCTCGTCGTGGGCGAATACACGGAATGGCACCCGCTCGTCGATCGCGGCCGCCTGTTCCCCGAGGACCTCGACGAGACCGATCCCTGGCAGTTCAAGAACGTCCGGGTGGACTGGAAGTAGGAAACAGGGGACATTCTCCTATTTCCGCTTTCGGAAATAGGAGAATGTCCCCTAATTCTTCGGTGGGTGGTGGCTGCCTCTGCGGCGCGGTGCGTCTGCGCGCCGTGCTCCCGCCAAACTGGGTCGCGCACTGTCACTGCTCGATGTGCCGCCGCGCGCACGGCGCGGGGTTCGTGACCTGGGT
>DAOMFD010000258.1:0-2624 GCA_035429605.1 Steroidobacteraceae bacterium
CTAGCCGACGCCGTACTTGCGGAACCACGCGAGGCAACGCCGCCAGCCTTCCTTCGCATCCTCGGCGCGATAGCTCGGGCGGTAATCCGCGTTGAAGCCATGCTCCGCGTCCGGGAACACGACGATTTCCGACGGGCTCCTGGCCGCGGCGAGCGCCGCGCGCATCTTGTCGACGTCCGTGAGCGGAATCCCCTGGTCCTTGCCGCCGTACAGCCCGAGCACCGGGGCCTTGAGTTCGGCGGCGAGGTCGAGCGGATATTTCGGTTGCAGAGGTGTCGCCTCGCCGGTCAATCGGCCATACCAGGCCACGCCCGCCTTCAAGGCCACGCTGTGGGCCGCGTAGAGCCACACGATGCGGCCTCCCCAGCAGAAGCCCGTGATCCCGACCCTGCCCGGGTCACCCTCGCCGGACTTCCCGGCCCATGCGACGGCCGCATCCAGGTCGGACATCACCTGGGCATCCGGCACCTTCATGACGATGTCGGCGTACAGCTGCTTCCAGTCCGTGTACTGCGACGGGTCGCCCTGCCTCGCGTAGAGTTCCGGCGCGATGGCGAGATAACCCTCCTTGGCGAAACGACGGCACAGGTCGCGGATGTGCTCGTGCACACCGAAGATCTCCTGCACGACGAGCACGACCGGAAGCTTCGCCCCCGCCGCTGGTCGCGCGCGATACGCGGGAATCTCGCCGTCGGCGACCGGGATCTTGATTTCGCCGGCCGTGAGGCCCTGGGTGTCGGTCGTGATCACCGTGTCCGCGCGCACCGGGCGCACCGCCGCCGCAAACCCGGCGGCGAGCGACGTCACGATCATGGCGCGGCGCGTGAACTCGCTCTTGCCGAGCAATGAATCGAGCTCCGGGCCTGTCCACTTGTCGTGCATGGCGTCTCCTCCTGGTGGTCGTCTCAGCGCGGCTCCACGCCGGGCTGGAAGGGTTCGGTCTCGGCTGCGATCGCCGCGGCCACCTCGGGCGCGACGGTGTATTTCGTGAACTCGTCTGGCATGCGCTTGGCCCTGCCGGTGGTGAGGTCCATGCAGACGTAGTGAATGAGCGCGCGCACCAGCGTCTGCCCGTCCGACTCACGGCGGATCTGGAAGCGGCGCTCGATGCGCAGCTTGCCGTCGTTCATCACGGGCCAGGTGGCCACCTGGATGTGATCCCCCTCGTAGGCGGCGCCGAGGTAGTTGATCTGCGTGCGCCACACCACCATGCCGCGATTCAGGCGCCGGCACATTTCCGGCGGAATCCCGCGCGCAGTCGAGTGAGCCCACGCACAGTCGTCCATCCAGGAGACGTAGCAGACATTGTTGACGTGGCCGTAGCCGTCGATCTCCGCGTGGTGCGCCACGCGCTCGTGGATGAACGGCCCGGGCAGGTCCCAGTTCATGGATCCGCACCGGCCAGCATGCCGTCGAGCAATGCGTCCTTCTCCGCCCACAGGCCGCCGAGCCAGTCCTTGAACCGGCCGCGAAACGCCGGGTCGTCGGCATAGTTGCCCGCCGCCATCCACTCGTCGATCGGCCGCCGGCGTACGTCGACCGTCACCGTCCCGAGGCGGCCGCAGCACAGGTCCCACAGACTCGGGCTCTCGCTCGAGTAGGCGATGGTGACGTCGAGCATCGAGTGCAGCATTCCGCCCATGGCGGACAGCACGAACGAGGTCCCGCCCGGGCGCGGCGGCAGCAGGTGCCGGTAAGGCGACTTGAACGCCTCGTGCTTGGCCTTCGTGTAGCGCGTGCCCTCCACGAAGTTCATCACCGAGGTCGGGATCAGCCGGAATTTCTCGCACGCGCGACGGGTGACCGCGAGGTCCTCGCCCCGCTTCTCCGGATGCTTCTCGAGGTAGGCCGGGGAATGGCGGCGCATGAACGGAAAGTCGAGTGCCCACCACGCGATGCCGAGGAACGGCACCCAGATCAGCTGCTGCTTGAGGAAGAACTTGAGGAACGGGATGCGCCGGTTGAACACCGCCTGCAGCACGAGGATGTCGACCCACGAGCGGTGGTTGGACACCACGAGGTACCACTCGCGGGTGGACAGGTCATCGAGCCCGGTCGCCGCGAGCGGCAGCGAACCCAGCGCGCGGAACAAGGCGTTGTTGGTGCCGATCCAGCCCTCGGCCAGGCCCGTCATCGCGCGGCTCGATACCCGCCGCCAGGCGGGGATCGGCACCAGGAATTTCGCGATCGCGACGGTGAACAGCACGATGCACCACGCGATGACGTTCAGCGTCATCAGCGAGATCGTGAGCACGCCCTTCAGGGTCGAGCCTTTGCGCTCCTGCACGAGGTGACATCCGCTGGCCGGGTGGGCGATTATGCCCTGCCGGGGCCTGTGAACCCCAGCCCACGGAGCGCGCGATGTCCCCGGAACTCACCGCCCTCGAAGCCCGCGTGATCGGCTGCCTCATCGAGAAGCAGATCGCGACCCCGGACCAGTACCCCCTGTCGCTGAACGCACTCACGGCCGCGTGCAACCAGAAGAGCAACCGCCACCCGGTGCTCGACCTCGAGGAACGCGACGTGCAGGAGACGCTCGACGGGCTCGCGCGCCGGCAGCTCGTCATGGAGAAGTCGGGGTTCGGCAGCCGCGTGCCCAAGTACCAGCACCTGTTCTGCAACAC
>DAOMFD010000259.1:0-2618 GCA_035429605.1 Steroidobacteraceae bacterium
GCGAGTCGAGCCCGCGCCGCGGAGCCGGCAGATGGCCGTCAGTGAAGACTTCCTGACCTACGTCCAGGAGCAACTGGCCGGCATCGACGGGCTGAGCTCCAGGCGCATGTTCGGCGGCGTCGGACTGTACTCGGGTGACAGGTTCTTCGGCTTGCTTGCCGACAACACGCTCTATCTCAAGGCGGACGATCTCGATCGAGGTGATTTTCTCGCGCGGGGCATGCAGCCGTTCCGCCCGTATCGCAACCGACCCGAGCTCTCGATGAGTTATTACGCAGTCCCCGCCGACGTGCTGGAGGACGCGGATACGCTGCTGGCATGGGCGCGGCGGGCCGTGCGCTCAGCTGTCGCCTCGCCCGGCCGCGGCAAGCCGCGCCGCGGCCGGGCGAAATTCTGAGACAATCCCGACCCGGTACCCGACAAAGGCCGCACCAGGCATGCCCAGCAAGGTTCCCGAAGGCGCATCGCGCGGCTGGATCGTCCCGATCGGCGGCGCGGAGAACAAGGAGAACGACCGGCACATCCTCGAGCGCTTCGTGCATGTCGCAGGCGGCGCGGACGCCGACATCGTCGTCATTCCCACGGCGAGTCGCCTTGCCGAGACCGGCCCGCGTTACGAACGGCTGTTCCGCGACATCGGCGCCGGACAGGTCACGTCGATGGACTTCGACACGCGGCGCGACTGCCAGGAGCCGCGGCGCCTGCAGCGTCTCGAGCACGCCACCGGCATATTCTTCACGGGAGGCAACCAGCTCAGGCTCACGACGCTGCTCGGCGGGACACCCGTGGCGAAGCTGATCCGGGTGCGCAATGCCAACGGCGTCGCCGTGGGCGGCACCAGCGCCGGTGCGAGCATCCTGAGCGAGCACATGATCGCCTTCGGCGACGAGGGATCGTCGGTCATCTCCGGCAGCGTGCGGCTCGCGCCCGGCCTCGGCCTCACCAACCGGTTCATCATCGACCAGCACTTTCGCCAGCGCGACCGGCTCGGACGACTGCTCACCGCACTCGCCTACAATCCCTTCGCCGTCGGCATCGGCCTCGACGAGGACACGGCCGCGTTCATCGGCCCAGACGAGACCGTCGAGGTCGAAGGCAGCGGAGGCGTGACGGTCGTGGACGCTTCCGACGTCAGCTACTCGTCGATGGATGCCGTGAGCGAGGGGCAGCCGGTCTGCATGCTGGGCCTGAAGCTGCACATCCTGGTGGCTGGCGCGACGTTCAACCTGCACACGCGCCTGGCCGCCGCAGGGACCGTGGTCCAGCCGAAGGAGTGACGCCTGCTCCGGGGTGGGGTGACGAGACGCGACACCGGCGAGGCGGTAGGCCCCACCGTCCGGTCGTTCTGCTATCGTTGATCCCGACGGGCGCCGCCGGCGCCCATGCGACGGGTGACTGGACGATGGGACTGTCCGCAGCGACGATCTGGTGGGTGGCCGCAGGCGTTACGGTCGCTGCCGAACTGGCGACGGGCACGTTCTACCTGCTGATGATCGCGCTCGGGCTGGCGGCCGGCGCGATCACGGCGCACCTCGGATTCTCCGAGTCGGCGCAGGTCGCCTGCGCGGCAATCGTCGGCGGCGGCGCCACGGCGCTGTGGCACTGGCGTCGCGCGCGTCATCCTCGCTCGGCGCCGGCCGCGGAGAATCGCGACGTCAACCTCGACATCGGCGAGCGCGTCAAGGTGACCGAGTGGGCGCCCGACGGGACGTCGCGCGTCAGCTATCGCGGCAGCTTCTGGCCCGCCCGCATCGCCCACGGGGCGACGGCGGCCCCGGGCGAGCACGAAATCGTCGCGGTGGAGGGCAACCGCCTGGTGCTGGCGCCGCGCATCCAGCGGAACTGAGCGCGAGGCAAGGGAGACTTCGAGATGTCCATCGCACTGATCCTCGCCGTCATCGCGGCGATCTTCATCATCCAGACCTTCAAGATCGTCCCGCAGCAGCATGCCTGGGTGGTCGAGAGGCTCGGGCGCTACGACCGCACGCTGACACCGGGCCTCAAGTTCGTCGTGCCGTTCGTCGAGCGAGTCGCCTACAAGCATTCGCTCAAGGAGGTGCCGCTCGACGTGCCGAGCCAGGTGTGCATCACCAAGGACAATACGCAGCTGCAGGTCGACGGCATCATCTTCTACCAGGTGACCGACCCGATGCGCGCGAGCTACGGCTCGAGCAACTACGTGGTGGCGATCACGCAGCTCGCGCAGACGACGCTGCGCTCGGTCATCGGCAAGATGGAACTCGACAAGACCTTCGAGGAGCGCGACGCCATCAATGCGTCCGTCGTGGCAGCGCTCGACGAGGCGGCCGCAAACTGGGGCGTCAAGGTCCTGCGGTACGAGATCAAGGACCTGACGCCGCCCAACGAGATCCTGCGCGCGATGCAGGCGCAGATCACGGCGGAACGCGAGAAACGCGCGGTGATCGCGACCTCGGAAGGCAAGATGCAGGAGCAGATCAACCTCGCCACCGGCGAGCGCCAGGCCTTCATCGCGCGCTCCGAGGGCGAGCGACAGGCGGCGATCAACAAGGCGCAGGGCGAGGCCGCGGCGATCACGACCGTGGCGAACGCGACGGCCGACGCAATCCGCAAGATCGCCGAGGCGATCCGCTCTCCCG
>DAOMFD010000260.1:0-2616 GCA_035429605.1 Steroidobacteraceae bacterium
ATGAACAACGGCGGCGGTTTCATCGAGGTCCAGGGCACGGCGGAAGGCCACGCCTTCCGCCGCCACGAGCTCGACCGCCTGCTCGACCTCGCCTCGGCTGCCTGCGGGAAGCTCTTTGCCGTGCAGCTCGAGGCCCTGCAGCAGCCGTTGCCGGGCGCCGCGCCGAGGCGTGGCGCATAGTCGAGCGCCCGCCCGCCGTGCGGCGGCATCGACGGTGATCCGATCGCTCCCTGCATGCCCGTGGTTCCGCACATGACGACGCGCCTTCCGCCGCGACTCGTGCTTGCGACCGGCAACCCCGGCAAGCTGCGGGAATTGCGTGCCATCCTCGCGCCGTGGAAGGTCGAGGTCCTGCCCTTGTCCGACTTCACGCCTTCCGCAGCCGACGAGACGGGCACTACGTTCGTCGACAATGCGCTCCTCAAGGCACGTTTCGCCGCGCGAATGGCGGGCCTCCCAGCGATCGCGGACGATTCCGGTCTCGAGGTTGACGCGCTCGGCGGCGGGCCGGGCGTGCGCTCCGCGCGCTATGCGGGCGAGGGCGCCGACGATGCCGCGAACAACGCCTTGCTGCTGCGCGAGCTCGGGCAGGTGCCCGACGAGCGCCGGACCGCGCGTTATCGCTGCGCGATGGCCTACGTGCGCTCCGCGGACGATCCCGCGCCCATCGTTCGCGAAGCCAGCTGGGACGGGCGGATTGGCCACGCGCCGCGCGGCAACGGTGGGTTCGGCTACGACCCGCTCTTCGTCGTCGCCAGCGGCGGTCGCACTGCCGCAGAATACTCTGCCGACGAGAAGAACCGCGTGAGCCATCGAGGCCAGGCGCTGCGGGCGCTCGTCGCGGCACTCGGCGCAGGCGAGCGCCAGCCGTGACGTCGCTGACCGCGCCGCCGCTGTCGCTCTACGTGCACCTGCCGTGGTGCGTGCGCAAGTGCCCCTATTGCGATTTCAACTCCCATCCCGTCCCGTCGGCGGGCATTCCGGAACGCGCCTACCTCGCCGCGCTGCTCGCGGACCTGGACGACTCTGCACCGGCCGTCGCGGGCCGCGAGGTCGTGTCGGTGTTCTTCGGTGGCGGCACGCCGAGCCTGTTCGCGGATCATGCGATCGGCGCGATACTCGCGCGCCTGCGCGACCTGCTGCCCGTCGCGGACGACGTCGAAGTGACCCTCGAGGCCAATCCGGGCACTGTCGAGCGGGGCGCATTTGCTGCGTACCGTGCGGTCGGCGTCAATCGCGTGTCGCTCGGCGCCCAGAGTTTCGACGATCGGAGACTCGCGGCGCTCGGCCGCATCCACGTGGCCGACGAAGTCCGCGTCGCGGTCGGCGAGCTGCGCACGGCGGGGATCGACAACTTCAACCTCGACCTCATGTACGGGTTGCCTGCGCAGTCCCCGGCGGAAGCCATCCGCGACGTCGAGCAGGCGATCGAGCTCGGGCCCGCGCACATCTCGCACTATCAGCTGACCCTGGAGCCGGGCACCGCGTTCGAGCGCCGGCCGCCGCCGCTGCCGGACGAGGAGGCGATCTTCGCGATGCAGGCGTCGTGCCAGGCGCGGCTCGCAGACGCAGGTTACGTCCAGTACGAGGTGTCGGCCTACGCGCGGCCAGCGCGGCGCTGCCGCCATAATCTCAACTACTGGACGTTCGGGGATTACCTCGGTATCGGCGCCGGAGCGCACGGCAAGGTGACCGATGCCAGCGGCGGTCGCGTGATCCGGACCGAGCGCGTGCGCCAGCCCGCCCGCTACATTGCTGCAGCGGATGCGGGGCAGCGCAGCGCCGGGGAGCGCGGCGTCGATTCGAGCGAACTGGCCTTCGAGTTCCTCCTGAACGCGTTGCGGCTGGTCGAGGGATTCGACGAGCGCACGTTCGAATCACGGACGGGTCTCGACTGGGAGACCGTCTCGGCGACGGTTGACCGGGCCCGCGCGAGCGGGTTGCTGGAGCAGACAGGCGCGGGACGCTGGGCCGCCAGCCACCGGGGCCGCTTGTTCCTCAATGACTTGCAGGCGATGTTCCTGCCGGAGCGCCCTCGCGGGGGCCAGCGGCGTGGTGCCTGAGACCGGCTGGACCGTGGTTTTGCCGTGGCGCGGGTCCTGCGGGTCGCCAGTTATTCACACCCCTGGGCCGTCATCCAAGATTCGACGGGTTACGGCCTGTAGTCGAAGTGACATCTTAGGCAGCGATCGTAAAATGTTGATCCGTAATATTAAATTACCCTGATCAAAATTTAACCAAAGCAGAATTGCCCTCGTCTCGCGCCACGCGCAGCCGGGGCGGAGGTGATTCGTCCACAAAGTTACCCACAGGTTTTGTGGATAACCAGCGGTGGTGCCAAAACCACAGTGAGGGACGCCTTGTCAGTGGGGTGCCGCGCTCCTATACTTCGCGCCCTTTTTCCGATCTGCCTCCAAGGACCGCGGCCATGAAGAGCGGAATCCACCCCGAGTACAAGACGATCACCGTGACCTGCAGCTGCGGGAACACGTTCGAGACCCGCTCCACGCTGGGCGAGGACCTGCAGATCGAAGTCTGCTCGAGCTGCCACCCGTTCTACACGGGCAAGCAGAAGATCGTGGACACCGGCGGCCGCGTCGACCGCTTCCGCAAGAA
>DAOMFD010000261.1:0-2587 GCA_035429605.1 Steroidobacteraceae bacterium
ATCTCCACCTGCGTCGAGCGCAGCTGCTGGTGCATGCGCGTCAGGTCCGCCGCGAATTCGCCGCCGCTGCGATAGCGGTTGCCGGGCTCCTTCTCGAGGGCCCGGTGCACGACGGCCTCGAGTTCGGGCGCCAGCTCCGGTCGCATCTGGCGCAACGGCTCCGGCGACGCCTGCACGACCTGCCGCAGCAGCTTGCCGAGCCCGCCGGCGCGGAACGGCCGGTGACCGCACAGCATCTCGTACATCACGGCGCCGAGCGAATAGAGGTCGGAGCGCGGATCGAGCTCGTAGCCTTGCACCTGCTCGGGCGACATGTAGGCGGGGCTGCCCGCGACGCCTTCCAGCCGCGAGACGTCGGAATCCGACACGAGCGCGATGCCGAAGTCCACGATGCGCACGTCGCCGTCCTGCGTGAGCAGGATGTTCGACGGCTTGATGTCGCGATGGACGACCCCGCGCGAGTGCGCGTAGTGCAGCGCCTTGGCGCACTTGTAGACGATGCCGATCACCTGGTCGACCGGCAGCAGGCTGCCCGGCCTGCAGTAGGCCGACAGCGTGCGCGCGCCGTGCACGTGCTCCGTCACGACGTAGCGCCGGCCTTCCTCCTCGCCGGCGTCGTAGATCGGCACGATGTTCGGGTGCTGCAGCTTCCCGACCATGTGCGCCTCGCCGAGGAACATGCGTCGCGCGTTGCGCGCCTCGGCATCGTCCGTGGTCGTGGCGTGATAGACCTTGATCGCGACGTCGCGACCGTAGAAGGGATCGTGCGACAGGTACACCGTACCGGTGCTGCCGCGCCCGACCTCGTGGATGACGTGGTACTTGCCGATGCGCTCCGGCACCGACGGGAGCGGCTGGAGGATCGGCAGGGTCCGGGTCGCTGCGGTCGCGTTCTGCTTTGTCATCAGTATTCGCGGACGGCCATCCAGAGGTGGCCGGACCACCGGCCACGATGCAGCAGAGGATAGTGGGGAGGGGTGCGGCCGTTCCGTGACCGGAGTCCCGGATCGGTGGCATTAAGTCACGCGAAGTGATCGTATCCCTGGCTGGCCACGTCCACGGCCACGCCCGCGCGTTCGCAGCGTACGGCGTGTCCGGCCACGATCCGGCCGATCCGGGTGATCGCGAGGGTCTTGCGCAACGCGACTTCGTACCGACCGGCCTCCGCCGCCGGCAGCGTGAACAGCAACTCGTAATCGTCACCGCCCGAGAGCACGAACTGCTCGCACTCCTCGCGGCCGTGCGCGGCGCGCAACGCCGCCGAAACGGGCAAGGCATCGAGCTCAACCGTTGCACCGACCCTGCTGGCCGCGCAGAGCTTGCCGAGGTCGCCGAGCAGGCCGTCGGACACGTCCATCGCAGCGGTCGCGCGGCCCCGCAGGGCGCGACCGAGCGCAAGTCGCGGCTCCGCGTAGAGATAGCGATGCTGCAGCGGGTGCTGCTCGTCGAGTCGCGCACCACGGCGCAGCGCGGCGAGCCCCGCGGCTGCCTCGCCCGGCGTGCCTGACACGTAGACCAGGTCGCCCGGCTGTGCTCCGGAACGCTTCAGAGCCACCGCTGGATCGACGAACCCGAGCGCCTGCACCGTGACGACGAGCGGCCCGCGCACCGTGTCGCCACCGACCAGTTCCACTCCGTGCGCATCGGCCAGCGCGTAGAGGCCGGCCGCGAACTCCGCCAGCCAGTCCTCGCGCACCTCGGGAATCGACAGCGACAGCAGCGCCCAGGCCGGGTCCGCACCCATCGCGGCCAGGTCGCTCAGGTTCACCGCGAGGGCCTGGTGACCGACGGACCTTGCCGGCGCGTCGGCGAGAAAGTGCCGTCCCTCGACCAGGGTGTCGGTCGCGGCGACGAGCGCCCGGCCCGGCGGCACCTCGAGCAGCGCGGCGTCGTCACCCACCCCGAGCAGCACGTCGGATCGCCGCGGCCTGCGCGTGAAGTACCGCTCGATCAGGTCGAATTCGCCGAGGGCCACGGCGCCCCCGCTCAGGCGCGCTCGCGGGCCGCCGCAGCCTGCTCGGTCGCGCGCATCGCGCGGGCCGCACGGTCGAGCACGGCGTTGACGAACTTGTGCCCGTCCGTCGCGCCGAAGCGCTTGGTGAGGTCGACGGCCTCGTTGATCACGACGCGGTACGGTACGTCGAGCTGCTCGCGCAGCTCGTACAGGCCGATGAGCAGGACCGCGTGCTCGACCGGATCGAGCTGCGCGACTGGCCGGTCGAGCATGCCGCCCAGCTGCTCGTCCAGGGATTCGCGCGCAGCGGTTGCGCCCTGCAGCAGCGCGGCGAAGTAGTCGCGATCCGCGCCTTCGAAGCCTTCCTCGGTCGCGTACTGGTTGCGCAGCTCCGCGACGGTCTGGCCGGTGAGCTGCCACTGGTACAACGCCTGCATCGCGAACTTGCGCGCGAGGCTTCGCGCTCGCGCGGCCCGGTCGGGGCGCCTGGCCATGGTCAGACGTCCAGCCGGCGCAGCAGGTTGGCGAGTTCCAGCGCGGTCATCGCCGCATCGGCACCCTTGTTGCCGGCCTTGGTCCCGGCGCGCTCGATCGCCTGCTCGATCGTGTCGGTGGTGAGCACGCCGAATGCGA
>DAOMFD010000262.1:0-2583 GCA_035429605.1 Steroidobacteraceae bacterium
TCCGATACCCGGATTGCCGGGCGAGGCGGGAGGCAACGGCGAGGAGGGCGCCGGCGACCCGGAACAGGACCCGCTCTACGACGAGGCCGTGCGCATCGTCACGGAGAGCCGCAAGGCCTCCATCTCGGGGGTCCAGCGCCGCCTCAAGATCGGCTACAACCGCGCGGCCCGCATGATCGAGGCCATGGAGGCGGCCGGCCTCGTGGGCCCGCTGCAGTCGAATGGCAGCCGTGAAGTGCTCGCCCCGCCGCCGCCGGAAGCGGATTGACGCGAACATGAGCCGACGCCTGCTCGGTGGCCTGTGCGCGGGCGTGCTCGCCTGCGTGGTGCTGCCCGCGGCAGCCGACGATTCGATCGAGCGTGTCGAGGCCTGGATGCGATCCGTCAAGACGCTGTCGGCGGATTTCGTGCAGGTCGTGCGCGGACGCGGCGGCGAGATCACGAATCGCGCGAGCGGCACGCTGGCGTTGTCGCGACCGGACCGCTTTCGCTGGGACTATCAGACCCCGAACGTGCAGGTGATCGTCGCCGACGGGCGCAAGCTCTGGCTGTACGACGCGGACCTCGAGCAGGTCACGGTGCGGCCCCTGCAGGCGGGACTGGGATCCACGCCGGCCATGTTGCTGTCTGGCGCCGGCGCGGTTGGCGACAGCTTCACCGCCGGACCGGTCGAGCGCGACGGCGAGTGGACCTGGTGCCGGCTGGTGCCGAAGGACCGCAGCTCCGACTTCGAGGGCGTCGGCCTCGGCTTCGACACGCATGGCGTGCTCGTCGCCATGCAGCTCAAGGACAAGCTCGGGCAGAGCACGGAGCTCGTGTTCTCCCGCGTGAAGGTCAATTCGAAGCTGGACGGCGGACTGTTCGTCTTCGTACCGCCCAAGGGCGCCGACGTGATCGGCGACGCGTCGAAGTAGCGGATGCTGCCCTTGCGCTACCGGGGCTGGTGGATCGCGCTGAGCGCGGCCCTCATCGCGTACCTCATCTATGGCAGCCTCGTGCCGATTCCTCCGCTGCCGATGCCGGGCAATTTCGACAAGCTCGAGCATTTCGTCGTGTATGCGGGCCTCGCGATCTGGTTCACCGGTCTGTTCCCGCGCTCACGCTACGGTGGGGTCGTGCTGGTGCTGCTGCTGATCGCCGGGAGCCTCGAGATCGCGCAGGGACTGATGCACATGGGCCGCCAGGCCGACGTGCTCGACATGGCAGCCAACGCGACGGGTGTCGGAATCGGGCTCGTGTGCGCGCTCGTGCTGACCGGGAACTGGGCGCGCCGCGTCGAGTCGTGGCTGGGCCCGCGATGACCGACGCGGCGGTGGGCGGCTGGCGCCCGCTCGCGGACCGCATGCGGCCGGCGAGCCTCGACGAGTTCGTCGGGCAGTCGCACCTGCTCGCGCCCGGCAAGCCGCTGCGTCGCATGCTCGAGGGGCGCAGCCTGCACTCGATGATCCTGTGGGGTCCGCCCGGCACCGGCAAGACCACGCTGGCGCGGCTCGTCGCGCGCAGTTGCGATGCGGAGTTCGTGGCGCTGTCCGCGGTGATGGCGGGCGTGAAGGACGTGCGCGCGGCGGTCGAGCAGGCGCAGGGGCTGAAGCGCGCGTCGGGCCGCCAGACGGTGCTGTTCCTCGACGAGGTGCACCGGTTCAACAAGTCGCAGCAGGACGCGTTCCTGCCTTACGTCGAGGACGGCACGGTCTGCTTCATCGGCGCCACCACCGAGAACCCGTCGTTCGAGATCAACAGTGCGTTGCTGTCGCGTGCGCGCGTGTACGTGCTGCGGTCGCTCACGGCCGAGGACGTGCGGGTAGTGCTCGAGCGGGCGCTGCAGCGCGCTGGCGACGAGGACGGCCGCTCCGTCACGATCGATTCGGACGCGCTCGACACGCTGTGCCGGGCGGCCGACGGTGACGCGCGACGCGGCTTGAACCTGCTCGAGGTCGCCCTCGACCTCGCGCGCGCGGGCGACGGCGTGATCACCGAGGCCATTGCCGCGGAAGTGTCGGCGGGTGGTTACCGTCGGTTCGACAAGAAGGGCGAGCAGTTCTACGACCAGATCTCGGCGCTGCACAAGTCGGTGCGGGGATCGGATCCCGATGCTGCGCTGTACTGGCTGTGCCGGATGCTGGACGGCGGCTGCGACCCGCGATACGTGGCGCGGCGCGTGCTGAGGATGGCGTCCGAGGACATCGGCAACGCGGACCCGCGCGCGCTGACGCTGGCGCTCGAGGCGTGCGAGGCGTACGAGCGCATGGGCAGTCCGGAAGGTGAGCTCGCGATCGCCCAGGCGGTCGTGTTCATGGCGTGCGCCGCGAAGAGCAATGCGGTCTACGTCGCATTCGGCGCGGCGATGGAGGATGCGAAGCAGCACGGCACGCTGGATGTGCCGCTGCGCCTGCGCAACGCTCCGACCGGGCTCATGAAGGGGCTCGGCTACGGCAAGGGCTACCGTTACGCGCACGACGAGCCGGATGCCTACGCCGCCGGGGAGAAGTACTTCCCGGACGAGATGGCACCGGCCCGTTACTACGAGCCCGTCGACCGCGGGCTCGAGATCCGCATCCGCGAGGCGCTCGCGCGACTCCGCGG
>DAOMFD010000263.1:0-2582 GCA_035429605.1 Steroidobacteraceae bacterium
GCGCGGGATTCGATCGTCGTGCACAAGGCACGCGAGCACAACCTGCGCGACGTCGACGTCGCGATACCGCGCGACGGCATGACCGTCGTGACGGGCGTGTCGGGCTCGGGCAAGTCGACGCTCGCCTTCGACATCGTGTTCGCGGAGGGGCAGCGCCGCTACCTGGAGTCGCTCAACGCCTACGCGCGACAGTTCGTGCAGCCTGCGGGCCGGCCCGACGTGGACGCGATCTTCGGCATACCGCCCACGGTGGCCATCGAGCAGCGCACCAGTCGCGGCGGTCGCAAGAGCACGGTCGGCACGCTGACCGAGGTGCATCACTTCCTGCGCCTGCTCTACGTGAAGCTCGGTACCCAGCACTGTCCGGACTGCGACGTGCCGATCGAGCCGCAGAGCGCAGATGCGATCGTGGCGCGACTTCTGCGTGAAGCTCGAGGGCGGCGCATCGGGCTGCTCGCGCCGCTGGTCGTCGCGCGCAAGGGCTACTACACCGATCTCGCCAGGTGGGCGGCGGGGAAAGGCCACGAGCACCTGCGCGTCGACGGCGAGTACGTGCCGACGCGGCCGTGGCCCCGGCTCGACCGGTTCCGCGAGCACACCATCGAGCTGCCTGTCGGCGAAGTCGTCGTCAGCTCCCGGACCGAGCGCCAGGTTCGCGATGCGGTGCAGCGGGCGCTCGACTTCGGCAAGGGCGTGATCCACGTGCTCGATCGCGGACGGGTCCGCGTGTTCTCGACCCGGCGGGCCTGTCCGTCGTGCGGGCGCAGCTTCGCCGAGCCGGATCCACGGCTCCTGTCCTACAACTCGAAGCACGGCTGGTGCACGGACTGCTACGGCACCGGGCTCGCCATCAAGGGTTTCGACGAGGAGCAGAGCGGCGAGGAGATCTGGTGGAACGAATGGTTCGAAGGCGAAGCGGCGCCGTGCCCGGCCTGCGACGGCCGGCGATTGAATCCGGAGGCGCTCGCCGTGCGGTTCCGCGACCGCTCGATCGCGGACCTGTCGACGCTCCCTGTCGATTCCTCGCTGCAGTTCATCGTCAGGCTCAAGCTCGCCGGCCGCGAACGCGAGATCGCGCGCGACCTGCTGGCCGAGATCCGCTCGCGCCTCGCCTTCCTTCAGGACGTCGGCCTTGGCTACATTGCGCTCGATCGCGCCGCACCCACGCTGTCGGGTGGTGAGGCGCAGCGCATCCGCCTCGCAGCGCAGCTCGGCTCGAACCTGCGCGGCGTGTGCTACGTGCTCGACGAGCCGACCATCGGCCTGCACCCGCGCGACAACGCCGTGCTGCTGAACGCGCTCGGGCAGCTCGGGTCGAAGGGCAACACCCTGCTCGTCGTCGAGCACGACGAGGACACGATCCGCCGTGCCGATCACGTGATCGACCTCGGGCCCGGGGCCGGGGCGCGCGGCGGGCGCGTCGTGGGGCAGGGCCGCGTCGCGGACCTCGTGGCTGCGCCGGAATCGCTGACCGGCAGGTTCCTCGCATCGCCGCTGCGGCATCCGCTCGGCGAGCGCCGCGCCGTCAAGCGCGGCGACCCGAAGCTCGTGATCGAACGCGCGGCATTGCACAACCTGCGCAAGGTGAACGCCGGCATTCCGCTCGGGCGGCTGACCGTCGTGACCGGTGTCTCCGGATCGGGCAAGTCCACGCTGGCGCGGGACGTCCTGTATGCAAACCTGCGCGCGCGATCGGGCGCCGGTCGTCGCGGCGTCAGGCGATGGATTGGATGCGACGGCATCTCGGGCATCGACGCGGTGGAGCGCGTGCTCGAAGTGGACCAGACGCCGATCGGCCGCACGCCGCGCTCCTGCCCCGCGACCTACGTCGGATTCTGGGACGACATCCGCCGCCTGATGGCGGGGACG
Source organism: Steroidobacteraceae bacterium (assembly GCA_035429605.1). GTDB lineage: Bacteria > Pseudomonadota > Gammaproteobacteria > Steroidobacterales > Steroidobacteraceae > RPQJ01. The sequence continues at coordinate 1,870 of DAOMFD010000263.1, forward strand.
ACGGACGCACGGGTGCGCGGCTTCGGGCCGTCAAGGTTCTCGTTCAATACGGCCGGCGGCCGCTGCGACGCCTGCGAGGGGCAGGGCGTGCAGACGATCGAGATGAGCTTCCTGCCGAACGTGAAGGTCCTGTGCGACGCCTGTGGCGGGCGCAGGTTCAACGCCGAGACCCTGGCCATCCAGTACCGGGGCAGGAGCGTCGGCGACCTGCTGGCGATGTGCGTCGACGATGCCGTGGAATTCTTTACCGCCCATCGCCGCATCCACCAGGCGCTGAAGCTGCTGCAGGACGTCGGGCTCGGCTACCTGACGCTCGGCCAGCAGAGCCCGACGCTCTCGGGAGGGGAGGCGCAGCGCATCAAGCTGGTGACGGAGCTGGCGCGGCTGCGGTCCGGGCAGCGCACGCTGTACGTGCTCGACGAGCCGACGGTCGGCCTGCACATGGCGGACGTCGAGAAGCTCGTGCACGTGCTGCATCGCCTCGTCGACGCAGGCAACACCGTCGTCGTGATCGAGCACAACCTCGACGTGATCGCGGAGGCCGACTGGATCGTCGACCTCGGGCCCGAAGGCGGCTCGGGCGGCGGGCGCATCGTGGCGCAGGGCGCGCCGGAGCAGGTCGCGAAGGCCACGGCGAAGTCCCACACGGCGCGGGTGCTCAAGTCCTTCCTCGCCGAGCGCACGCGGCGCTGAGCACGGATGCGCGACGTCAC
>DAOMFD010000264.1:0-2550 GCA_035429605.1 Steroidobacteraceae bacterium
GGCGGGCTGCGGGTCGACATCACGCTCCCGCGCTGACGGGAAAATGGGGACATTCTCCTATTTCGCGACCGCGAAATAGGAGAATGTCCCCACTTTCCCGTCAGGCTGCCTTGTCGAGCGGTGCGGCACCGCTGATCGCGGCGTGGGCGGCGGCCAGCCGCGCGATCGGCACGCGCGGCGCCGAGCACGACACGTAGTCGAGGCCGATCGAGTTGCAGAAGCCGATCGACGCCGGGTGACCGCCGTGCTCGCCGCAGATGCCGACCTTCAGCCCGGCGCGGGTCGCCCGACCCCAGTCCACGGCGAGGGCCATCAGACGGCCGACACCCTTCACGTCCAGCACCTCGAACGGGTTGTCCTGCAGGATCCCACGCTCGTTGTACATGGGCAGGAACTTGTTCTCGGCGTCCTCGCGGGAGAACGAGAACGTGGCCTGCGTCAGGTCGTTGGTGCCGAACGAGAAGAATTCCGCCACCTCGGCGAGATGCTCGGCGCGCATGCAGGCGCGCACCACCTCGATCATGGTGCCGAACCGGCACGGGACCTTGACGCCGTAGGTCACTTCGACCTGGGTCTGGACGGCTGTCATGTACTCGCGCACGAGCTTGAGCTCCTGTGCGGTGCAGACCTGCGGCACCATGATTTCGGGGTGCACCTCGATCCCTGCCTTGATGCAGTCGGCCGCGGCCTCCAGCACGGCCCGGACCTGCATCGTGTAGATCTCGGGGTAGGTGATGCCGAGCCGCACGCCACGATGGCCGAGCATCGGGTTCACCTCGCGCAGCGCGCGGGCCTTGCGCAGCACCGCTTCCTTGCGCGTCAGCACGGCGTCGACGATCCGTGTGTCGCCGAGGTCACGCAGCAGCGACACGAGGCGCGCGTCGGCCTCGTCGTGGGTCGCCTCGCCGAGCACCTCCATGCCGCGTGTCACGGCGCGCAGGTCGCGCAGCCGCGCGATGTCGTCCTCGAGCTGTCGCTCGGTCGGGAGGAACTCGTGGATCGGCGGGTCGAGCAGGCGGATCGTCACCGGGTGCGGCGTCATGGCCTTGAAGATGCCGATGAAGTCGGCGCGTTGTATGGGCAGCAACCGGTCCAGGGCGGCACGCCGCTCGTCGGTCGTGTCGGCCACGATCATGTCGACGACGATGGGCAGCCGGTCGGCCGCATTGAACATCCGCTCGGTGCGGCACAGCCCAATGCCCTGCGCGCCGTAGCGCAGCGCGCGAGCGGCGTCGTCCGGCGTGTCGGCGTTCGCGCGCACGCCGAGCCGCGCCTTGGCGTCGGCCCAGCCCAGCAGCTTCACGAGCGACGGCGAGAAGTCGGCCTCCACGGTCGGCACCTCGCCGCGGAAGACCTGGCCGCTGCTGCCGTCGATCGTGATCACGTCACCTTCCTTGATGACCTGGTCGCCGACGAACGCGACCCGCATCGCGACGTCCACTTGGATGCCTTCGGCTCCGGCGACGCAAGGCTTGCCCATGCCACGGGCGACGACAGCCGCGTGCGAAGTCTTGCCGCCGCGGCTGGTGAGGATGCCCTGCGAGGCAAAGAAGCCGTGGATGTCCTCCGGCTTGGTCTCCTCGCGGACCAGGATGACCCGGGCCCCGCGCCGGCCGAGCATCTCCGCGCGGTCGGCGTCGAACACGGCCTGACCGCTCGCCGCGCCCGGGGAGGCGGGCAGCCCGGTCGCGAGCGCCTGTCCCCTGTGCCGCGGGTCGAGGCGCGGGAAGAGCATCTGCTCGAGGTGCGCCGGGTTGACCCGCGTGATGGCGTCCTCGCGGGTGAGCAGTCCTTCCTCGTGCATCTCGACCGACGTGCGCACCATCGCCGCCGCGTTCATCTTGCCATTGCGGGTCTGCAGGCAGTAGAGCGTGCCGCGCTCGACGGTGAACTCGAAGTCCTGAACTTCGCGATAGTGCCTCTCGAGCCGGTTGCGCAGCTCGACGAGCTGCGCGTGGATGGCCGGCATCTCGCCGGCCATCTCGGCGATCGGCCGGGGCGTGCGGATCCCGGCCACCACGTCCTCGCCCTGCGCGTTCGTGAGGTACTCGCCGTAGAGCTGGTTCTCGCCGGTCGCAGGATTGCGCGTGAAGCCGACGCCGGTCGCGCTGTCGTTGCCCATGTTGCCGAACACCATGGTGACGACGTTCACGGCCGTGCCGTTCGCCATCGCGGGCGTGATGCGGAACTCGCGCCGGTAGTCGATGGCGCGCTTGCCCATCCACGAATTGAAGACGGCCTTGATCGCGATCTCGAGCTGCTCGTACGGATCCGACGGGAACGGGCGCCCCGTGTGCCGCTGTACGACCGCGAGGAAGCGGTCGCCGACGTCGCGCAGCTCGTCGGGGCCCAGCATGACGTCGTGCTTCACGCCGGCCCGGCTCTTCACGGCCTCGAACTGCTCGTCGAACAGCGCGTCCGGGACGCCGAGCGCCACCTTGCCGAACAGCTGCACGAAGCGGCGCCAGGCGTCGTAGCCGAAGCGCTCGTTGCCGGTGCGGCGGATGAGCGCGGCGAGCGTGGTCTCGTTGAGCCCGAGGTTGAGGATCG
>DAOMFD010000265.1:0-2538 GCA_035429605.1 Steroidobacteraceae bacterium
GGCGAGATGCACGATGGTCGTGTCCTCCGTCTCGCCCGAGCGCGCCGAGACGATGCCCGCGTAGCCTGCAGTACGCGCGGCCCTCCACGCCTGCAGCGTTTCCGTCAGCGTGCCGCGCTGGTTGGGCTTGAGCAGGACCGTGTTGGCGGCCCCGATTGCGGCCGCCCGCTCGATCAGCGGTGCGTGCGAGACCAGGAAGTCGTCGCCGACGATCTGCAGGCGATGTCCCGCTGCCTGCGTGAAGCGCGCAAACCCGTCGGGATCGTCTTCGCCCAGCGGGTCCTCGATCGAGACGATGGGATAGCGCTCGATCCACCCCAGCAGCAGTTCGATCAGTCCGTCCGAATCCAGCTCGCGTCCTTCCAGTCCGAGCCGGTAGCGCCCGGCCCGGCCGAAGTCCGAGGCGGCGATGTCCAGTGCGATGGCCACTTCCTCACCCGGCACGAAGCCGGCGCGCTCGATGGCGGCGACGAGCGTCTCGAGCGCCTCTGCATTCGTCGAGAACGCCGGCCACCATCCGCCTTCGTCAGCAACGCCGTAGCGCGCACCACGTGACTGCAGCAGCTCGCCGGCGCAGCGATACACCTCTGCGGTCATCTCAAGCGCCCCGGCAAAGCTGGTGGCACCGGGGCAGACGATCATGAAGTCCTGCACGTCGACACGGCGGCCCGCGTGCGCGCCGCCGCCAAAGATCTGGATCTGCGGCATCGGCAGCAGCGTGGCATCGGCTCCTCCGAGGTATTCGTAGAGGGGCACCCCCTGCGCTGCTGCCGCCGCCTGCGCCGCGGCCATCGAAACCGCCAGCGTCGCGTTCGCCCCGAGGCGAGCCTTCGTTTCGGTGCCGTCGAGCGCGATCAGCCGGGCGTCGAGCGCGGCCTGGTCGTCGGCGGCGTGGCCGACGAGCGCTTGCGCGATCTCGCCGTTGACATTGCCGACCGCCCGCAGCACGTCAAGTCCGCCGAACCGCGCCGACCCATCGCGCAGCTCGAGCGCTTCGCGCGTGCCTTTCGAGGCGCCGGCCGGAACGATCGCTCGGCCGATCGCTCCGTCGTTCAGCGTCACCTCCGCCTCGACCGTGGGCCGGCCGCGGCTGTCCCAGACGCGCCGCGCGTGGATCGAGCGGATCGTCGCGCTCACTGTCCGAGTTCCTCCGCCCAACGCGCGCGAACCGAGCGCAGGCTGCCGACCGGGTGCGCCAGCAGTTCACGTGCCACTAGCCGCACCTGCTCACGCTGCCCTTCGTCCGTGATGTATTCGACCGGGGACTTGCCGTCGACCCGTGCAAGAAAGAGCCCCGGCAACAGGGCCGCGGCGCGCTGTTCGAGTGCGCCCGATGGCTCCCATTCCACGGCACTTAGGTAGGCGTCCGCCATCGCGTCGAACGAAGCGAGGAAAGCCGGCGTCGCAGCGGGCGTCCACAGGCACTTGAGCAGCAGGTGGTTCAGGCAGAAGGCGATGTCGAACGCGGGATCGCCCCACCAGGCGCACTCGGCGTCGAGGAAAACAGGTCCGTTCGCCCCGATGAGGATGTTCTTCGGGCTGACGTCGCCGTGGACCAGCGCCCGGCGCTGGGAGCGCGTGACGTCGACGAGCTGCTCGAGACGGGCCGCGAGGTCAGGATGCTTCCGCGCGGTGGCGAGCAGGTACGGCTCGAGGCGGATGTCGAAGAAGATCGTGTCGGTGTCGAACTCCGCGGCGAGCTCCGGATGCCGCGCCGAGTAGGCGTGGATTGCTCCGAGCACCCTCCCCACTTCCTGCGCGGTAGACACGTCGGCCTGCCCGTCGCGCAGTCTCTGCTTCCAGAGGGCGAAGTCGGCGGGCGGCAGGTAGTCCATGACCAGGACGCCGAGCGCCGGATGCTGGCCCAGGACACGCGGCGCGCACCCCTCGTGCGCGGCGCAGGCCACACGCATCCAGCGTGCTTCGTAACGGTTGCGCTCGATCGGGGCACGCCAGTCGGCCGCCACACGCAGTTTCGCCAGCGCGCGCTTGGCGCACACAGGCCCCCGGGCGGTCTGGATGAGCCAGATGTCGGAGGAGACCCCTCCGGTCAGCGGTGTGCCGAAGATCGCGTCCTTGCCGGCGAGGCCGAGCTCACGGAGGGCCTGCGCAAACTGGGCGGGAACCTCGACTTCAGTCGCCGCGCCCATATCCGGCTTCGACGAGCTTGACCAGCGCGGTCAGTGTCTGGTTGACGGGAACGGCCACGCCCAGTTCGCGGCCGCGGCGGACGATGAACCCGTTCAGATGATCGATCTCCGAAGGCTTCCTGCGCGCCATGTCCTGCGCGGTCGAGGAAAACTGCGCGGGCATCGCGATCGCGATCCGTTCCATCGCCTGCAGCGACGGCTCCAGTTGCAGGCCGATGCCCTCGGCCTGCGCGAGCTGAACGACTTCGCGCACGATGGCGTGCTGGATGTCGCGGATTTCCGGCTGCGCCGCGAGGCTGGCATACGGCGACTGAGCGAGTGCCGAGATTGCGTTGTAGGCGCAATTCACCATCAGCTTCGACCAGAGCTCGGCCATGACGTCGTTCGA
>DAOMFD010000266.1:0-2498 GCA_035429605.1 Steroidobacteraceae bacterium
CGGGTCGCTCACGGTCGGAGCGGCCAGCAGGGCCTCGACTTCCTCCTCCGTGAGCGACCGCGGTAGCGAGCGGCCGACCTTGGGCATGGCGATCTGGGCGGTCGGGTCCTCGCGCAGCGAGCCCTCGCGCACCAGGTAACGGTAGAAACGGCGGAAGCTCGACAGCTGGCGCGCCGTCGAACGCGGCCGCGCGCCAGCCTGGGCGCGCGCTGCCATGAATTCGAGGAGGTCCCCGCGCTTGGCGGAGGTGAGTTCCGTCTCGTGGTTCTCGAGCCAGCGGTCGAGCGCCGTGAGGTCGGCGCGGTAGGCCGCGAGCGTGTTCGGCGCAAGCCCCCGCTCCATCCAGACCGCGTCGAGGAAGCGGTCGATGGGACCGGGCCCGTGCGAGGCGCGGCTGTCGCGCTGGGGCCGGGCGAGAGCGCTGGTCTTGACTGCTGTGCTCATGGGATCTCGGAACCGTTCGTGGCGCGGAGTATGCGAGCCGCCCGTGCCCGATCGTCGTGACACCCCTCACAGATTGGTCCCACCATTAACATAACTGGATGCAGTTCACAGAATGTGTCCGGGCGTGCAGACTGCCCGCGCCGCAAGAGGGTGCCACGCAATGTTGCGAGTGATGGGCCGGGCGCTGGGGAGTCTGTACGGGCTCTGCGCGCTGGCCATTTTCTGCCTGATGTTCGCGCTGGCCGCCCTCCTCGCCGTGATCGTTCCGCGACTCCGTTGGCGGCGGACCCTGACACACCAGCTCGCGCGCGTCGCCGTCGTACTGTTCGGCCTGCGGCTCTCGACGACGGGGCTGGAACGACTGCCGTCCGGGTCCTGTGTCGTCGTCGCGAACCACGAGAGCTATCTCGACGGTGTCCTGCTCAAGGCGGTGCTGCCGCCCCGCTTCTCGTTCGTGATCAAGCGCGAGGCCGCGAGCCTGCCGGTGGCAGGATTCCTGCTCCGGCGCATCGGCTCCGTCTTCGTCGACCGCAATACCCGCGGCGGCCGGCAACGCGATGCGCGGCGCGTGCTCGAGCATGCCGAGCTGGGTCATTCGCTGGTGTTCTTCCCGGAAGGCACGTTCGACGAGACGGCCGGACTCAAGCGCTTCCACGTCGGGGCATTCACCGCGGCCGTGCGTGGCGGGATGCCGCTGGTTCCGGTCGTCATTCGCGGCGCGCGGCGCGCGATGCCACCGGGGGCGTACTTTCCAAGGGCCGGACGCATCGAACTGGAGGTCCTCGACCCGCTGCCAGCCGATGGGCCGGACGTGTCGGCCGACCGGCTGCGCGACGAGGCGCGGCGACGCATGCTGGCTCGCCTCGACCTGCCGGATCTTGCCGCCGGCCCGCCGTCGCCGCATGCCGACGTCGACGCCGGTCGGAACCCTGCCTGAACGAGCGTTCAGTCTGTCCGGCGCACCGGCGGCAGGTGCCACTGGCCTGCCGTTGCTTCCGGTTTAGGCAGGTACAACCGCGCGACCAGGTAGAAACCTTGGCCGCCGACGGGCAGCCAATTGGACTCCAATTCCTTGCCCGGCGAATCCGCCTGCAGGTAGACGGTCACACCGCCGTCCGCGTCCGTCTTCAGGGCGCTGCGATCGCCAAGCGAGTAGCGGTCGATGGGGTTCGCGATCAGGTTGAAGTCCATGCCGTACGCGGTGAGCGACCAGAACGCAGTCACCGGCGGCAACTGGCCCTTCCCGAAATGCAGCGTGTACTTGTGCGCGCCGCTGAGCGGTTCTCCCGACGAATCGACGCGCGTGCTCGGGTACATGGCCTCCACCGGGTCGTTCGCCACGATGCCCGCGAGACTGACGGGACCGGCGCGCCCCAGGAAATCCTTGTGCAGCCCGTCGCGGCCGTAGTAGTCGGGCGTATAGCGCCAGCCGTCCACGACCGTGGAACCCGCCATGAAGGTGGCCGCACCGGTGACGACGCGCTTGCCGGTCTCCAGCGCCCGGACCAGTCCGCGCTGCGTCGCTTCGTCCGTCCTGTCGACGTCCTGGCCGGGACCGATGCCGATGCGTGCGAACAGTTCCAGCAGTGTCTCGTTGCCGGGCGGTGGCGGGATCTCGGTCATTGCCCGGTTGATGGTCTTCCAGTCCGCGAGTGGATCGTCCTTCGCGCTGTAGGGTGCCCAGACATTGCGATCATCGGACCGCTTGGCGTCCGGCCGGCCCCATTGGCTGAGCGGCGTGAGCCTGTACCGGGACTGCAGGCGATGCACGGCCTCGAGGTCGTCCGGCCCCTTGACCATCGTGCGCCCGAGCACGAATACAACCGGCGTTGGGGCTTTCGTCAGCGCTCGCACGCCCTTGGGCAGGGTTCCCTTCCAGTGCGGCCCGACGATCGCGTAGTCGCCGGCCCCCGTACCGGTCGCGCGCGTGCCGACGTATGCGAAGTTGTCGGCGTCGTAGCCCGTCAGGCAGAACGAGTAATACCGGTCCTCGATTGCCGGCACCGAGAGAACGATCGGTTCCCTGGTCACGTCCAGCCACGCGATCGAATACA
>DAOMFD010000267.1:0-2488 GCA_035429605.1 Steroidobacteraceae bacterium
CTCCGCGAAGCCGAGGTAACCGCCCTCGGACAGGCCACCGGCCGTGTTCGGCCCGACGTGGCTGCCCAGCGGCGAGGCCGGCCGCCCCGTCGCGTCGATCGCGTAGCTGTAGAAGTCGCGGGCAAAGCGCGTCAACCCGCTCTCGCTGCGGTCGTAGCGCTCGGCGTGGCGAGGCGTCATGTTGCCCACCAGCAGGTTGCAGGCGTCGATGCCCGCCACGCAATGCCCCTGCCCCATCAGCCAGCCGCGCGTCAGGCCGCTGAGCGCGTTCGCGGCAAGATAGCCGACGTATGCCGGCACGATGTTCAGCGAGCCGCCGGTATGGCCCTCGGGGGTGTGCTTAAAGTCCTCGGCCGCCATCTCGCGCCCGTCGGGATGAACCCTGTCGGCGTAGGTCATGTGCACGGTCAACCACATGCCGGCCGCGGCGAGGCGGTCTGCGGCCCACAGCGTGCGGAAGACGCTCGCCGTGTCGCTTGCCTTGCCCCCGGCGACCAGCACCTGCGCGAGCTCGTGCACGCGCAGCTGAGTCACTTCGTTGTGCACGATGGGCCCGTAGCCGCGCGCCCAGCGCGCGAAGTCGGCATCGGACTCGCGGAACAGCCGCACGCGCTCGGCGACCCACGGAAGCTCATGGTTCATCGTCTGCACCTTGTTGCGCCGAACACAGCGCGCGGGGTTGGGGCCCAGCGCCTCTGCAGGTGGCGCTGGCTGAAGATCTCGTCGTCCACCGGCCGGTCGAACACGGCGTCTTTAAACACCACCGTGGTCGAGTTGCCGGGCTTGGCGTCGAGCCGTATGTCCCAGCGGGTCGGCAGGACCCGCCCGCCGACCTTGCGCACATCGGAGAACGCCAGCACGCGCACGCGCTCGCCGCGCTCGCTGAAGAACTCCTGCTTCAACGGCATCGTGTCGGTGCGCCGCACCCAGTAGACGATGCGCCCCCACACCACCGCCGCGTCGGGTTTCGGCACGGCCTCGACCTGGACGACCGCCTCGCCGTCGAGCTGCACGGTGGCGAGCACCTTGTGCGTGTAGTCGTCGAGGATGCTGCTCTCCTTGACGAGGTCGTCGTTCGTGACGTCCGAGCCCATCCACGGCTGCAGCATCATCGACGGCGGAATCTTGACGATGCGCTCGACGTTGGGCAGGTAATTCCACATCTCGGTGCCGATGCGCAGCGAGCCGATGCCGGCCTCCTTGGCTGACGACAGGATGCGCACGAAGGAGCGCCGCGGCCGGTCCATTGACAGGCGCAGGCCGAGCGTGGGCTGCCGGCGCGGCGTGGTGATCGTCGTCTCGTACTCGCCCTGCACCGTGCTGCCCCACAGCGGCTTCTCGACCTTGTCGAGCATCTCGCGGCCCTCGGACACCTGTGACCGACCCAGCGGCGCGACGGCCGTGGACATGCCGCCCACGGCCAGCGTGCGCAGAAGAGTGCGGCGCGCGACGAGCAACGCACTCATTCGGGCCGCACCGGCACGGCGGCCACGCGCAGCTGCGCGGGCGCCGCCTGCTCGCTCATCAGGCGGTCGAGCATCGACCGGTCGACGACTTCCTTCTCCAGCAGCAGCGCCGCCAACGTGTCGAGGGTGGCCCGGTGCGCTGTCAGCGTCTCGGTCACGCGCTCGCGCGCCTCGTCGAGGATTCGTCGCACCTCGCCGTCGATCGCCTCCGCGGTTCGCTCGCTGAAGGTGCGCGGCTGGGGGATCGTCGGGGCGTTCAGGTACAGCGGCACGGGGCGTGTGTCGAAGGTGACCAGCCCGAGCGATTCGCTCATGCCGTAGTGCGTGATCATGTGCCGCGCCATGTCGGTGGCGCGCTGCAGGTCGTTCTCCGCGCCGGTCGACACATCGTCGAAGACGAGCTTCTCGGCCACGCGGCCGCCGAGCAGCACGTCAATGCGGTCGAGCAGCTCGCTCTTGCGCATCAGGTAGCGATCCTCGGTCGGCGACTGCTGCGTGTACCCGAGCGCCGCTATGCCACGCGGGATGATCGAGACCTTGGAAACGCGGTCGGTGTTCTTGCGCATCTCGGTCACCACCGCGTGCCCGGCCTCATGGAAGGCGACGAACCTGCGCTCCATCGGGTTCATCACCCGGTTCCTCTTTTCGAGGCCGGCGACGATCCGGTCGAGCGCCTCCTCGAAGTCGCTCATCTCGACGGCCGGTTTGTCGTGCTTCGCCGCGCGCAGCGTCGCTTCGTTGACCAGGTTGGCGAGGTCGGCGCCGGCGAAGCCGGGAGTGCGGGCCGCCACCACCGCCAGGTCGACATTGGCGGCCAGCCTGACGTGTTTGACATGCACTTCGAGGATCTGGCGGCGACCATTCAGGTCGGGACGGTCGATCGCGACGTGACGATCGAAGCGGCCAGGGCGCAGCAGCGCCGGGTCGAGGATCTCCGGCCGGTTCGTCGCAGCCATGATGATCACGCCGCGGTTGGTGTCGAAGCCGTCCATCTCGGCGAGCAGCTGGTTCAGCGTCTGCTC
>DAOMFD010000268.1:0-2481 GCA_035429605.1 Steroidobacteraceae bacterium
CTCCTGCACCTTCTGCCAGAGCGTGCCGCCGTAGGCGACGTTCATCTCCTGGAAGCCGCGGCAGATCGCGAAGAGCGGCATGCCCGACTCGACGACCCGCGGGATCATCGGCAACGTGGTCGCGTCGCGGTGCGGGTCGTGCATCGTGCCCGGCTCACTGACAGGGCCGGCGTAGCGCGTCGGTTCCACGTTCGACGGGCTGCCGGTCAGCAGTATCCCGTCCACCGCACCGAGCACTGCATCGAAGTCCACCTCGTCGCCGAGGGCCGGAATCAGCACCGGCACCGCGTCCGCGGCCTCGGCCACGGCGCGGATGTATTTCTCCCCGACGCAATGGAAGGGGTGCGGCCCGAGGATCCGGCGATCCGCGGGAATGCCGATCAGTGGTTTGCGCTCAGCCACGTTTAAGATCCTAGACGGCCTATGAGCGGCCGCCGGACGAGTGCAGACCGGATTAAACCACAGGGACGGGGCAGGCGTCGCCGAGCAGTGCAAAAAAACGGCCAAAAATCAGCCCGAACAGCGAGTTGCGCGCCCTTCCCAGCCGCGCCCGGCGCTTGCCGCCGCGGGCCCCGTGCAGCTATGCTCGACGATCAAGCGCGGCCCGTCCGTCGCTAAATCCTAAACAACCGGGGGTCCCATGCCGCAGTTCGCGGATTTCGAGCAGGCGCGTGCGTGGCTCGCCGGGCACCGCAGTGTCCGGGCCGTGGACCTGCTGCTGCCGGATCTCATGGGCATTCCGCGCGGCAAGCGGGTGACGGTCGCGGAGCTCGAGAGCGTCCACCGCAACGGCCTGCTGCTGCCCGCATCCATGTTCGCACTCGACGTGCTTGGAGGGACCGTCCAGGAAACGGGGCTGGGCTTCGACGAGGGCGACGCCGACCGGGTCTGCCTGCCCGTGCCCGGATCGCTCGCCACGGTACCCTGGCTGGGCGAACACGTGGCGCAGATGCAGGTCGCGATGTATGAACACGACCGCGCGCCGTTTTACGGCGACCCGCGGCATGCACTGGAACGCGTCGTGGGCAGGCTGGCGGAACTCGGCCTGCGACCGGTCATGGCCATCGAGCTGGAGTTTTATCTCGTCGACAGGGAAAGGACTGCGGCTGGTTGCGCGCAGCCGCCGCGCCAGCCGTTGACCGGCCGTCGCGAGCACAAGACGCAGATCAACTCGATGGCGGACCTCGACGAGTACTCCGCGATCATCGCGGCATTCGACGAGGCCGCGCGGGCACAGGAACTCCCCACGGGCACCGTGCTCGCCGAATACGGCCCGGGCCAGTTCGAGGTGAACCTGCACCACGTCGACGACGCCCTGCTCGCCTGCGACCACGCCATTCGCCTCAAGCGCCTCGTGAAGGGCGTCGCGCTCCAGCACGGCATGGAGGCGACGTTCATGCCCAAGCCCTATCGCGACCATGCGGGCAGCGGCACGCACGTGCACGTGAGCCTGGTGGACGCACAGGGACGCAACATCTTCGGGGCCGAGGACCCTGCCGGCAGCCCGCAGCTTCGACACGCGATCGGCGGATTGGCGGCCACGATCAACGACATGATGGCGGTGTGCGCTCCGACCGCGAACTCGTATCGACGCTTCCAGCCCGAGGCCTACGTGCCGCTCAACCCGAGCTGGTCCGTGAACAACCGCGGCGTCGCGTTCCGCGTGCCGCACGGGCCGCCGGCGAGCCGCCGGGTCGAGCACCGCGTCGCCGGCGCGGACGCGAATCCCTACCTGCTCGCGGCGATGGTCCTGGCCGGAATGCACCTCGGCCTCACGCAGAAACTCGACCCCGGCCCCGTGCTCGCCGGCAACGCGTATCGCGACACCACGCCCACCATCCCGCTCACCTGGCCCGAGGCCCTGGGCGCCTTCGAGCGCAGTGCCTTCGCGCGCGACTACCTTGGGGAGCGCTTCGCGCGGCTCTACGCCCAGACGCGCCGTGGCGAGATGCAGGACTTCGGCTCCTACGTTTCGCCACTCGAATATTCCTGGTACCTGACGACCAGCTGAACCATGGAACACGTCCGCTCGTACTACGCCGCCACGGCCCACGCCTCGCCACTGCGCGAGCCTTTGCGCGGCGAGGTCACGGCGGACGTGTGCGTGGTCGGCGGCGGCATCGCCGGTTGCTCGACCGCACTGCACCTCGCAGAGCGCGGCTACAAGGTCGTGCTGCTGGAGGGCCAGCGGATCGGCTGGGGCGCGTCGGGGCGCAGCGGCGGGCAGGCGATCTTCGGGTTCGCGGCCGGGCAGGACAAGCTCGTCCGGCAGGTCGGGCAGGAGACCGCGCGCCGCATGTTCGACGTTTCGGTCGATGCGCTCGACCTGCTGAAAGAGCGCGTCGCGCGCCACGCGATCGACTGCGACCTCCACTGGGGACAGGCGCACGTCGCGATCAAGCCGCGGCACGAGACCGAACTCAAGGCCTGGCGCGAGGAACTCGAGCGCGACTACGGCTACACCTCGCTGCGCTGGCTCGA
>DAOMFD010000269.1:0-2479 GCA_035429605.1 Steroidobacteraceae bacterium
TGCCGGCGACACACGCGCCGCCGCCGAGTGCGCCGCGCTAGTGGATGTACCCGTGTCGATGCAGGTCCTTTGCGATCGATTCGGCGACTTTGTCCATGCCGACGTCGGTCTCCTCGATGTGCTTCACCGTCGTGTCGACGGTGTCGAGGAGCGTCGCACTGCTGGCGTCGAACACGCGCGTCGCGACGTGGACCTCGCCTTCGAGCAGGTTCACCGGCGGCCACTGTTCGAAGTCCGTGTAGACGACCGGCACGCCCCACACGCCCCAGTAGTCCGGCGCAAAGCCGAGTCCGGCCTCCTTGTACTGCGCGCCGCCACGCGTGTCGCGGTCGTCACCCTGCTCGACCTGCTGTTGCTTCGAAACGAGCACCGTCGCCAGCACGCCGTCGGCCTGAACCGCTGCGACCGCCTTGTCGATGCTCTCACGGGTGAGGGGGTTGATCTGGTCGAGGACGTCGCAGCTCGCGTAGGCCTGGGTTTCCTTGCCGGTGATCTGTGAGGCGAGGAACTGCTCGAACTGGCAGCGTCGGTCCTCGTTCGGGCTGACGCCAACGACCAGTACGCGCGCAAAGGGGAGGCTGGCGCCTGCGGCTGCCGCTTCATGGGTCTGCATCGCGGAACCGGCCAGCACGACCAGTCCGAGCGCGAAAGCCCAGGTGTGGACAACCGACCGCCTGCGGGTCACCGAGCGCTGGGCAGTGCGGGTCAGGCGAGCGTGTCGGGGCTGCAGCATGTTGGGCTTTCCTGGGCCGTTGGCGAGCGTGAGTCGATGGGGACGGGATCTTATCAATCGGATGGGCGCTTCCAACGACTGTTTCAGGCCGGCCGTGGTGCGCGGCACGCAGTCGTACCCCGGCCGCGGTGCCCGACACGCAGTCGTGGGCCGTCTCGGGCGCGGCAGGGTGCCCCGGGGGATGTCGGGCGATCGCCAGGTCCGGCTTACGGCTTGATTTACCTATAGAATCCGCCCCGTTCGCCCGCCCGTGCGGGCGGTCGGCGAAAGTGGCGGAACTGGTAGACGCGCTGGATTTAGGTTCCAGTGGGTAACCCCCGTGAGGGTTCGAGTCCCTCCTTTCGCACCAGCCCTCCCGACGCGCACTGGAGGGCGTGATTCCGTGGCAAAATACCCGGCTTTCCCGGATGGCCGCAGGCCGTCCTGACCATCTTCCGAGGACCGACGAGCATGCAGGTTTCCGTGGAGCAGACGGGCGCGCTGGAGCGCCGCATGGAAGTGAGCGTTCCGAAGGAGCGCGTCGAGCAGGCGGTGCACAAGCGCCTGCAGCAGGTGGGCCGCACCGCGAAACTCAAGGGCTTTCGCCCCGGCAAGGCCCCGCTCAAGGTCATCCAGCAGCAGTTCGGTGCGCAGGTGCGCCAGGAGGTCGTCGGCGACCTGATGCAGTCGAGCTTCGCCGAGGCCATCACGCAGCACAACCTGTCCCCGGCCGCGGGTCCGCGCATCGAGCCGATCACCATGACGCCCGGCGAGGACCTCAAGTACCGCGCGATCTTCGAGGTGTACCCCGAGGTTGCGCTGGCAAGCGTGGAGGGCCTCGACGTCATCCGCCCGGTGGCCGAGGTGACGGAAGGCGACATCGACGCCATGGTCGAGAACCTGCGCTCGCAGCGCCCGAAGTTTGAGACCGTCGAGCGCGAGAGCCGCGAGGGCGATCGCGTCACGATGGATTTCGTGGGCCTGCTCGACGGCGCCGAGTTCGAGGGCAGCAAGGGCACCGACGTGGCCGTGCTGCTCGGCAGCGGGCGCATGATCAAGGAGTTCGAGGCGGGTATCACCGGAATGACGGCCGGCGAGCAGCGCAAGATCGACGTCCGCTACCCCGACGACTACCACAACAAGTCGCTGGCGGGACGAACCGCGAACTTCGACGTGCACATGAAGAAGGTCGAGGAGAAGCGCCTGCCGGACCTCGACGACGAGTTCTGCCGCGAGTACGGCGTGCAGGAAGGCGGGATGCAGCAGCTGCGCAGCGAAGTCGCCGAGAACATGCGGCGCGAACTCGCGACCAACGTGCGCGCGCGGCTGCGCCAGCAACTGCTCGACAAGCTGCTCGAGGCCAATCCGGTCGAGGTTCCGCAGGGCCTCGTCGACGCGCAGGTGCGTGAGATGCAGCTCGACACGGCGCGTCGCATCGGCGCCAAGGACGCCTCGCAGGTTCCGCCGGCGGATCCGTTCGTCGCGCCGGCACGCCGCCGCGTCGCACTCGGCATCCTGGTCGGCGAGCTGATCAAGACGCGCGGCATCGCCCTGGACCGCGCACGGGTCGAGGACCGCCTCGCCGACATCGCGGGTGGCTACCCGGATGCCGAGTCCGTGCTCAAGGCATACCGGCAGAACGCCGAGGCCATGCGCCAGGTCGAGAACCTCGTGCTCGAGGACCAGGTCGTCGATTACCTCCTCGAGCGCGCCAAGGTCACCGACCAGGCGGCGACGTTCAAGGACGTGATGAATTTCGGCGCCTGA
>DAOMFD010000270.1:0-2439 GCA_035429605.1 Steroidobacteraceae bacterium
GTGCCGGAGCCGGCCGCCGACGAGGTCGTGGTGCGCATCGAGGCGACGCCGATCAACCCCTCGGACCTCGGGCTGCTGCTCGGTGCGGCCGACATGACCACCGCGCAGCAGTCGGGCACTGCAGAGCGTCCGGTCGTCACTGCGCGCATCCCGGAAGGACTCATGAAGGCCATGGCGTCGCGCGTCGACCAGTCGATGCCCGTCGGCAACGAGGGTGCGGGCACCGTCGTGACGGCCGGCAGTTCACCGGCCGCACAGGCGCTGCTCGGCAAGGTCGTCGGGACGTTCGGCGGTGCGATGTATGCACAGTATCGCTGCATCAAGGCTGCCCAATGCATGGCGCTGCCGGCGGGCACCAGCGCCGCCGAAGGCGCATCGTGCTTCGTCAATCCGATGACCGCACTCGGCATGGTGGAGACCATGCGGCGCGAGGGGCACAAGGCGCTGGTCCACACGGCCGCGGCATCGAATCTCGGACAGATGCTGAATCGCCTGTGCATCGAGGACGGCATCGGGCTCGTGAACGTCGTGCGCAGCGAGGCGCAGGAGAAGATCCTGCGTGACCTGGGCGCGAAGCACGTGTGCAACTCCGGCGCCCCGACCTTCCTGCGCGACCTGACCGACGCCATCGCCGCGACCGGTGCGACGCTGGCCTTCGACGCCGTCGGCGGCGGTCCGCTGGCGGGGCAGATCCTCGGCTGCATGGAGGCGGCCATCACGCGCTCGGCCGGCGAATACCTGCGCTACGGGTCCACGACCCACAAGCAGGTCTATATCTACGGCGCGCTCGACCTCGGCCCGACGACACTCAAGCGTAACTTCGGTGCCGCCTGGGGCGTCGGCGGCTGGCTGCTGATGCCGTTCCTGCAGAAAGTCGGGCCGGAAGTCACCCGCAAGCTGCAGGCCCGCGTCGCGAGCGGACTGAAGACGACCTTCGCGAGCCACTACACGCAGGAAGTCTCGCTGGCCGGCGCACTCTCGCTCGACGCGATTGCGGCGTATGCGCGGCGCTCGACCGGCGAGAAATTCCTGATCAATCCAGCGGCGGGATGAATGCCGCGACTGTGACAGGGGTCCGGCGATGAAACTGAAGAACAAGGTGGCCGTCGTGACGGGCGCGGCCGGTGGCCTCGGCAAGGCCATCGCCGTTGCCATGGCGAAAGAGGGGGCGAGCGTCGTCGCCTGCGACGTCAACGAGCAGGGGCTGGCCGCGGCGGCGAAAGAGGCCGGTGCCGAGTGCGCTGCTCACGGCGCGACATGCATGGCCGTGCGCTGCGACGTGTCCTCGAGTGCCGACGTCGCGCGCATGTTCCGCGATGCCGCCGAGCGCTTCGGCACGGTCCACGTCCTGGTCAACAACGCGGCGCTCGTGCCCTCGCGTCCCGAGGACGAAGTGCGCCGCCGCCGTCACTACGATTACCTGACGACGCCGGTGCCGCGTCGGTCACTCGAGCTCACGAGCAGCCTCACCGACGAGGACTGGCATCGTTACTGGGGCGTCAACGTGCACGGTGTCTTCTACTGCACGCGAGAGGCCTTGCGGCTCATGGAGCCGAGGCGCGAGGGCAAGATCGTCAATATCGCGTCGGTGGCCGGTATCTCGGCGTACAGCGCGCACAGCCCGCATTACACCGCGACCAAGGGCGCGGTCGTGGCATTCACGCGGGCCGTTGCCCTCGACGTCGCCGGCGCCAACATCTTCGTCAATGCGATCGCGCCCGGTGGCGTGCTGACGCCGGATTTCGCCGCGTACATGGAACGTTCGAGCGAGGCGGAGCGCAATCGCTTCAACCAGCTGGTGCCGCTCGGCCGGCTCGGCACGGTCGAAGAGTACGCGTCGCTGGCCGTCTATCTGGCGAGTGACGGTCACTACCTGGTCGGGCAGATCATCAGCCCGAACGGCGGGCTCGTCATCTGAGCCCGGTCGGCAGTCCATGAGTCGGTTCGGGGCGCTCGCCACCGGTTGCGCAGCGCAAGAAAAAGATACGAAATGATAATATAAAGCAACGGTAAGGTGATTTATAACATGGTCCTGAGGTAATACTGAGAAAACCTCGCAACAACCACAGGATCCACGCCAATGTACTTCGACGACGACGCGCTGCTCCCGGAGAACCAGGACGAACTGATCATCTGCGCCGCGCCGTACGGGCCGGAGTGGATGCCGAGCGACTTTCCTGAAGACATCGCCGTGACCCTGGACGAGCAGGTCCAGAAGGCGGTCGACTGCTACAACGCCGGCGCGACGGTGCTGCACGTTCACGTGCGCGAGGCGGACGGCAAGGGCAGCAAGCGCCTGTCCATGTTCAACGAGCTGCTCGCTCGCCTGCGCGACGCCGTGCCGAAGATGGTGCTGCAGGTCGGCGGGTCGATCTCCTTCTCGCCGGAGGGCGAGGGCGACCAGGCCAAGTGGCTCGGCTACGACACGCGGCACCTGCT
>DAOMFD010000271.1:0-2423 GCA_035429605.1 Steroidobacteraceae bacterium
CGCATCGCCGCGGCGTTGTCGCCGTCGATCGAGCCGAAGTTGCCCTGGCCGTCGATCAGCATGTAGCGCAGCGAGAAGTCCTGCGCCATCCGCACCAGCGTGTCATAAATGGCAGTGTCGCCGTGCGGGTGGTACTTGCCCATCACCTCGCCGACGACGCGGGCGCACTTCACATAGGAGCGGTTCCAGTGATTGTTCGCCTCGTGCATCGCGAAGAGCACCCGGCGATGCACCGGCTTCAGGCCGTCGCGCACGTCGGGCAGCGCGCGCCCGACGATGACGCTCATCGCGTAGTCCAGATACGAGCGCCGCATCTCCTCTTCGAGCGAGACTGGCAGGGTTTCCTTCGCGAATTGATCCATCGAGGCGGGCGGCTTGAGCAGGCCAGGGACATTCCTTCCCTGGCTGCTCTCTACTCTGGAAAGCAATCGAAAATTCTACCAGCCCGAGCGCGCTCGCCCGGACGGGGAAGCACTTGCCGTGGTGTCCGCGCGAGCGGCCAACCACGCGGTCGGACGGAGCACTCGCCAACCCTGGCGCGTTGTGCTCTCATGCGCCGCCCGCGTTCCAACCCATCACGTGACCCATTCAACGACATGAAACCCGTCGATCTGGTGATCGAGGCCCGCTGGGTCGTTCCGATCGTGCCGCGCGCCGCCGTGCTGGAAGACCACGCGGTGGTTGTCGCCGGCGGCCGTATCGTCGATCTGCTGCCCACGACCGAGGCGCGCGTACGCTTCGCCCCTGCCGAACGGGTTGCGTTGCCGACCCATGCTTTGATCCCCGGTCTGGTGAACCTGCATACCCATGCAGCGATGGCGCTTTTCCGGGGCATCGGTGACGACCTGCCCCTGATGCAGTGGCTGCAGAAGCGCATCTGGCCGCTGGAAAAGGCACTGGCGTCGCCGGAGTTCGTGCACGACGGCTCCCGGCTTGCCGCCCTGGAAATGGTGCGGGCTGGCACGACCTGCTGCTCGGACATGTACTTCTATCCCGAGTCCGCCGTGCGTGGGCTGCGCGAAGTCGGCATGCGGGCTGTCGTCGGCATCATCGCGATCGAGTTTCCGACGGCGTATGCGGCGGACGCCGAGGACTATCTGCGCAAGGGCCTCGCGACGCGCGACCTGTTCCGCGAAGACCCCCTGGTGGCCTTCACCCTGGCGCCGCACGCGCCCTACACGGTGAGCGACGACACCCTGAGGCGCATTGCAGTGCTCGCCGAAGAACTCGACCTGCCGGTGCACATGCACCTGCACGAAACCGCGCAGGAGATCGAGGAGTCGCTGCGGCTGCATGGCGAGCGTCCCCTGGCGCGCCTGGAGCGGCTGCGCCTGGTCACGGAGCGCCTGATCGCCGTGCACGCAGTTCACCTCGAGTCGGACGAGATTGCCCTGCTTGCCCAGCGCGGCGCCTCGGTGGCGCACTGCCCGGCGTCCAACCTGAAGCTCGGCAGCGGCATCGCGCCGGTCGCAGAGCTGCTCGCGGCCGGCGTAAACGTGGGCATCGGCACCGACGGCGCCGCCAGCAACGACCGCATCGACATGGTGTCGGAACTCAGGCTCGCCGCCCTACTCGCGAAAGGCGTCCGCCGCGACCCGAGTGCCTTGCCGGCGCCCGCGGCACTCGAGGCCGCCACGCTCGGGGGAGCCCGGGCGCTGGGGCTGGAGCGGCGCATCGGCTCGATCGAGCCGGGCAAGGAGGCCGATCTGGCCGCCTTCGATCTCTCAAGTCTCGAAACCCAGCCCGTCTTCGATGCCATGTCGCAACTCGTGTACGCCGCGGGTCGCGAGCACGCGACCGATGTGTGGGTGGCCGGTCGACCTGTGGTCAGAATGAGACAGGTGCTTGCGGAAGCTCAAGTCAGGGAGCCCGGCCAGACGGCAGCCCTTGTGCATGCGTGGCAAAATCGCTGTCGGCAAGCGCTTCAGACGGCGGGGTTGGATTGACTTTCGGGTCGCCATCATCGGCCGATGCGGTGCGAGTCATACCCGGTCGAGTTGGTACCCCGGCCGGTCTTCCTTATCTCGAGTGAGGAGCAATATGAAGCAATCCATCAAGCTGGGCCTCGTGGCATCGGCACTGATGGCCATCACTGGGACGGTTTCTGCCCAGATGAAGGACATCACCGTCGTCGATACCAAGGAGAGCCCGTATGTAATCGATGTGCGGGGCGTCATCGCCCGCGATCCGTTCGGCCTGTGCTGGCGTACGGGATCGTGGAGCGCGGAACGCGCTGCGAAGACGGTCATCAAGGACGCCAAGTATCCCAACTGGACCGCGATCTGCGAGTGCGAGGACGAAGCGCTGTGGAAGACGTTGCCGCCGGCCTGCTTGCCGCCGCCGCCCCCACCGCCGCCCCCGCCGCCGCCCCCGCCGCCCCCGCCGCCAGCACCGGCGCCGACGAGCGAGAAGGTGACGTTCGC
>DAOMFD010000272.1:0-2415 GCA_035429605.1 Steroidobacteraceae bacterium
TGCTCGACGAGCTCGAGTGGGTGCAGGAGAACGAGCGCCTGACGCTGCGCCAGAAGGAGCGGGCGGTCGACGACCTGATCGAGCTGGCCGGTGCGGTCGACGGGATCCTGCAGGCCCAGGCGGACGCCGACGCCGCCTATTTCCTCGCGATCGCGGGTCGCCGCTTCAACGGCGAGGAAGAGGCGGGCATCCGCGCAATGGTCCTTCGGGCTTACCGCTGGCAGTACATCCTGTCGGGCGTGCAGCACCCGCACTTCGGCCGCCTGCTGACGGGCATGACCACGCCGCAGCAACTGGCCCGCATCCAGTCGGCGCTGGCACCCATCGCCGCCGCGTGATTCACGTCGATTCAACCGGGAGGAACCGATCATGACCACTGGAACCACTCTCGAACGCTATGAAGTCATCGTCTGTGCCGCGCTTGCGGTGGCGGTCGGGTTGTTCACGACCCTGCTGTTTGCCCACGTGCTGTTCAGCGCACCGATGGTGGCGTGACGCGACCCCGGGCCGGCCTTCCGTGGCGGCGACTCCGCGGCGGGCCGGCCCGATTTTCGAGGATTTGCGCACACTTGCGACAAATTCCTACGTGACGACGGACCTGAAACTGGGTACCCTTCGCGCCGGTCGACGTCCGGCGCGGTGGTCGCGAGCGGGTCGGGGACCCGTGGCGGACGAGGGGGTACCTCTCTTGAATCGGTCGAAAGTGATCCAGTCGGTGGGGTTCGCGGCAGGCGTCCTGGCCGCGTTCATGTGCGTCTCTGCGGCGGCGGCCACCTACGGCGGGCCGCAGTCGGGCGCGAACCCGAACCTCCGGTCCAGCGCGTTCTACATCGTAGACACCGCCGATTCGAAGGTGCTCGCCGCGCGCAATGAGCAGGTCGCGGCACCCATTGCCTCCATCACCAAGCTCATGACCGCGCTCGTGGTGCTCGACGCCGGGCAGCCGATGGACGAGATGATCTCCATCACGCGCGAGGACGTGCGCGAGACCGCCAAGAGCGGATCGCGGCTGTCGCAGGGCGTGCGCCTGAGCCGCGCCGATCTCCTCCACCTGGCATTGATGTCGTCCGAGAACCGGGCCGCGCATGCGCTGTGCCGCAGTTACTCGGGCGGCGTGCCGGCGTGCGTCGCCGCAATGAATGCCAAGGCGCGGTCGCTCGGCATGAGCTCTGCGCACTTCGTCGAGCCGACGGGACTGTCGAGCAACAACGTGTCGAGCGCTGTCGACCTCGCCAAGCTGGTGCAGGCCGCCGCCGCGAACGCGACCATCCGGGAATACTCGACCGATCCGGAGCACACCTTCTACGTGCGGGGACACGCCATGGCGTTCCGCAGCACGAATGCGCTGGTCAAGAAATCCGACTGGCGGGTGACGGTGCAGAAGACCGGCTACATCGCCGAGGCCGGTCGCTGCCTGGTTATGCAGACCATCATCGACGGGCGCGACGTGGTCATCGTGCTGCTCAACTCGTGGGGCCGGCTCACGCGCATCGGCGACGCCAATCGTGTCCGCGACTGGATGGAAGCGTACCACCCGTCGACGTCGGGCTAGGCGCATCCCGGCGGCGGATTCCCGCCGCGGCCAGTCCTTGGGGTAAGCTCGGGCGCCGAGACGCCCAGCTGCTCCGCACATGCCCATCAACCGCCGCGAGTTCGTATCCTTGACCGTCGCGACGGCCTCGTGGCTCCTGACGCGCTCCAGCAACGCGGGGATCCCGCCGGTCACCGCCATGTACACACGCAGCATCGTCATCGACGGGCTCGGCTCCCCGGGCGGTCTCGGCACCGACAAGGGCGCAGCCCTGACTGCGGCCCAGGTCGAGGACGTGCGCGCTTCGGGCATGACCGGATTCAACGTCACGGTCGGCGCGGTCGGCACGATGCCGTCGCTCGAGGCGTTCGAGAAGATCGTGCGCGACGTCGCGCGCTGGGAAGGCGAGATCGACCGCAGCCCGACGGTGCTCGCGCGCGTCCGCACGGCCGGGGACATCCAGAAGGCGAAGATGGGCGGGAAGTCCGGATTGATCTACGGACTGCAGGACGGCGTGTCGTTCGAGGACGACCTCGATCGGCTGACGGCGCTGCACCAGCTCGGTCTCAGGGTCATCCAGCCGACGTACAACCGCCGCAACCTCCTCGGCGACGGGTGCATGGAGCCGGCCGACGCGGGCCTGAGCACCGCGGGACGGGCCGCGATCGAGCGCATGAATTCGCTCGGCATCCTCGTGGACCTGAGCCACTGCGGCCGCCGCACGGCCTCCGATGCGATCGCACTCTCGCGCAAGCCGGTTGCGTTCACCCACACGGGCTGCTTCGCAGTCGCCGAGCATCCGCGTAATCGCACCGATGCCGAGCTGAAGGCCGTGGCGGAGAAGGGCGGCGTCTGCGGCATCTACGTCATGCCGTACCTGTCGA
>DAOMFD010000273.1:0-2399 GCA_035429605.1 Steroidobacteraceae bacterium
GAGCGCGGCTTGGCGTACTGGCCGGCGAAGCGCCCGACCCGGATGACCGGCTTCTTCAGCCCGTGCAGCAGCACCAGGCTCATCTGGAGCAGGATCTTGAGCTTGGCGGCGATGTGCGAGGACTCGCACTCGTCGAACGACTCCGCGCAGTCCCCGCCCTGCAGGAGGAACCGCCGGCCTGCCTGGGCCTCGGCGATCTCCTTCTTGAGGGCCTCGACCTCCCACGACACCACGATCGGCGGCAACCGGCCGAGGGCCTCGACCGCGCGCGCCAGCGCCGCCGGATCCCGGTACGGCGCCTGCTGGGATGCGGGCTTGGTGGTCCAGCTGGTGGGCGACCAGCCGCCGGCCGTCGTCGAAGCGTCCATCGTGCAATCCTAACCGTTAACGCTGCAGTGCAGTAGGACCCCCGGGGGTGACGATGCGTCGCGATTTCGTCAGAATCGCGCCCCCGAAACGTAATTTCCGCTCGCCAGGCCGTCCCGGCGCGACCGGACCAAGAAAACCCTGGAGTCCTCGCATGCACAAGGTCCTCGTCCTCGGGGCCGGCAAGATCGGTTCGCTGATCTCCGGCCTGCTCGCCGCCAGCGGCGACTACGACGTGCACGTCGCCGACGTGAACGAGACCGTCGCGCGCGCCGTCGTGGACGCGCACGGCCTGGACAACCTCGAGGCACATGGCTTCGACGCCGGAGACGCCAAGGCGTTGTCCGCGCACCTGCGCGCGCACCCGGTCGAGGCGATCATCTCGAGCCTCCCCTATTACTGCAACGTGGCGGTCGCCGAAGCGGCGCGCGCCGCCGGCGCCCACTACTTCGACCTGACCGAGGACGTCGCGGTTACGCGCGGCGTTCGCCGCGTCGCCGACGGCGCGGACACGGCCTTCGTGCCGCAGTGCGGCCTGGCCCCCGGCTTCATCAGCATTGCGGCCAATGCGCTCATCGGCCACTTCGACGAGCTGCGCAGCGTGAAGCTGCGCGTGGGTGCGCTGCCGCAGCACCCGAACAACGTCCTCAAGTATTCGCTCACCTGGTCCACCGAGGGACTCATCAACGAATACGGCAACCCCTGCGAGTGCATCGCGAACGGCCGCTCGGTCGAGTCCGCGCCCCTCGAGGGGCTCGAGGAGATCGAGATCGACGGCACGCTGTACGAGGCGTTCAACACCTCGGGCGGACTCGGCTCGCTGGGCGACACCTACGGGCAGCGCGCCGAGACGATGGACTACAAGACCATCCGCTACCCCGGGCACTGCGCGCAGATGCGGCTGCTCATGAACGACCTCAAGCTCAACCAGGACCGCGCCACGCTCAAGCGCATCCTCGAGAACGCCGTGCCACAGACGCTGCA
Organism: Steroidobacteraceae bacterium; assembly: GCA_035429605.1. Lineage (GTDB taxonomy): Bacteria > Pseudomonadota > Gammaproteobacteria > Steroidobacterales > Steroidobacteraceae > RPQJ01. The sequence goes on from DAOMFD010000273.1 coordinate 1,351, forward strand.
GGACGTCGTGATCGTCTACGTCGCGGTCACCGGGCGGCAGGCGGGCGAACTGCGCGAGGAGAACTACGTGAGCAAGATCTACCCGCAGCTCATCGCCGGGCGCCTGTGGTCCGCGATCCAGGTGACCACCGCCGCCGGGGTCACGGCCGTCGTGGACCTCGTGCTGCGCACGCCGGGACGCTATCGGGGATTCGTTCGCCAGGAGGACTTCCGCCTCGTGGACGTGCTCGACAACCGCTTCGGGCGGCATTACGCGGACGTCGGCAGCAAGGAAGTCTCGGGACGCATGGTGGTCGCCGGCCATACGGGCCAGCAGCGCGCCGCAAACGGAGGCAAGTGATGGACAAGGTACTCGCCAACCTCGGGCTCGAGTCGCTCAATCCCGGAACGTGGTGCGCGAACGGCGGGTGGCTCGCCGATCCCGCCGCCCCGCGCGTCGAATCCGTGAATCCCGCGAACGGCAAGGTGATCGCGACGGTGCTCGCCACGACCGCCGCGCAGTACGAGCAGGTCATGGCGTCCGCACGCGAGGTCGCAGCGGCCTGGCGAACCGTGCCGGCGCCCAAGCGCGGCGAGGCGGTGCGCCTCGTCGGTGACGAACTGCGCCGCCACAAGTCCGACCTCGGCAGCCTGGTGTCCCTCGAGATGGGCAAGATCAAGGCCGAGGGCGACGGCGAGGTGCAGGAGATGATCGACATCGCCGACTTCGCCGTCGGCCAGTCGCGCATGCTGTACGGCCTGTCCATGCACTCGGAGCGCCCGAGCCACCGCATGTTCGAGCAGTGGCACCCGCTCGGCGTGGTCGGCGTCATCAGCGCGTTCAACTTCCCCGTGGCGGTGTGGTCGTGGAACGCATTCCTCGCAGCCATCTGCGGCAATGTCACCGTCTGGAAGCCGTCGCTCAAGACCGCGCTCTGCGCGGTCGCCGTGCAGCACCTCGCCAACCGGGTGCTCGAGCGCCACGGTTACCCGGGCATCTTCCAGATGTTCGTGGACGCGACCCACGAACTGGCAACGCGCTTCGTCGACGACCGGCGCGTCGACCTCGT
>DAOMFD010000274.1:0-2390 GCA_035429605.1 Steroidobacteraceae bacterium
GCCATCCGCGGCCACTGCCGCCACGGCGACCGCGGGTCCGCGATCGTGTCGTCGGTCGTCAGGATCACCTGCGGGTCCTTCGCGAGCACGGCTTCGAGCGCCACCGGCGGGGCCAGCTGCGGCAGGTCCGCGAACACGTTGCGCCCGCCGCACAATTCCACGATCTCGCTGATGATGTGCCGGCCGTTGACCGTGTACAGCGGCTCGTCGTCGATCTCGATGAACACGCCGAGCGGCCGCGCGCCGACGTGCGTCTCGCGCAGGCGGCGCATCTCCCCCTCGAACGCCTCGGCGGCGCCGTTCGCGACAGGCTCGGTGCCCGCGATGCGCCCGATCGTGCGCAGCGCGGCCGCCACGTCGGCGATGCGGAACGTCGGGACGGACACGACCCGCAGCCCCAGCGACCGGAGGCGCTCGACCGTGTCGCCGGGCGTTCCGGACGACCAGGCCAGCACCAGGTCCGGCCTCAGCTCCAGGACCCGCTCGGGATCCACGCGCCATGCATCCCCGACCCGCGGCAGGGCGCGCGCCGCATCCGGGTAGTCGCTGTAATCCACGGTGCCGACGAGCCGGTCGCCCGCACCAGCGGCGTATGCAAGCTCGGTGAGATTGGGTGCGAGGCTGACGATCCTGAGCGGCTGGGCTGCGTCCGCAGCAAGCGCGAGCGCGCCCAGCGCGAGCGCGGCCGCGAGCCGCCTCACGCCACGCTGCCCGCGAGCACCAGCAGCGCGATCACCGCCAGCCAGATCCAGATGGTGCGCGACACGATGCGCCACGCGCCGCCGGCGGCAGCCGATTCGAGCGCGTCCGGCGCCGCGTCGGCAAGACTCGGCTGCAGCGATCCCTTGCCGACGCGCGCCAGCAGCTCCTCTGAGCGGCCGAGCAGGCCGTGCTCGACCTCCCCGACCGCGGCGCGCCAGTTGCCGACGGCGTCCTCGAAGCTGCCCGCGAGCGCGTAGCCCACCGCTGCAAGTCGCGCCGGGATCCACGCCAGCAGTCCGTGGACGAAATCGAGCGCGGCGCCGAATCGGCGCTCGGCCGCCGGCGTCCCCTGGCGCACCGCCTCGAACACGGCACGACGCCGCATCAGGTCGCTCACCCGGAACAGCCACGCGCCCGCGGGCCCGGCGACCATGAACCAGAACACGACGCCGAAGATGCGGTTGTTGGCCTGCACGAAGATCGCCTGCTCGACTGCCTCGCGCAGTCCCGCCCCCCGCCCCGCCGCGTCCGACTCGAGCAACTCCTTGGCGAGCCGCTCGGCCTCCGCGCGGTCGCCGCGCGAGAGCGCGTCGAGGTAATCGTCGACTTCGTCCTGCAGGTCGCGCGGCCCGTACGACACCAGCAGCACGAGCACGGCGAAGGCCAGCTGCAGCAGCCCGAGCAGGTGCGAGCCGATCAGGTCGTACGCAACGGCGACCGGGACGACCGGCAGCAAGACGAACAGCGTCACCAGGATGATGAGCGTCGGACCGCCGAGACCCGCCAGCCTGCGCCCGGCCCAATCGCAGTAGTGGTCGAGCCAGCGCGGCTCGCGCAGCCGCAGCGCATCGGTGAGCCCGTGCTCGATCAGGAACGCGAGCAGCAGGGCGATCAGGCTCATGCGGGCGCCACCTCCAGCTCGTAACGCGCCCTCGCCCGCAGCAGCGGCCAGTCGAACGCGATGCCGGGGTCGGACTTCCGCCCGGGCGCGACGTCGCTGTGGCCAACGACGCGCTCAGTCGAGAGTCCCTTGTATGCGCGGCACAGCAACGCCACCAGCCGGGCCAGCACCTCGTACTGCGCAGGTTCGTATGCGCTGGCGTCGGTGCCCTCGAGCTCGATGCCGACCGAGTAGTCGTTGCACCGCTCCCGCCCCTGCCAGCTCGACGCGCCCGCATGCCACGCGCGCCGCTGGAACGGCACGTATTGCACGACCTCGCCGTCGCGCCTGACGAGCGCGTGCGCCGACACCCGCAGCCCGGCCACCTGTTCGAAATAGGGGTGCGCGTCGGGCGGCAGCGAGTTGGTGAACAGCGCGTCGATCCATGGCCCGCCGAACTCGCCGGGTGGCAGGCTGATGCCGTGGACGACGATCAGGTCGACGGCGACCCCCTCCGGACGGTCGTCGCAATTGGGCGACGGGACGCGCCGCGCGCCGGAAAGCCACCCAGTCCCGGCGTCGACGTCGAGTTCGGATCGGCCGGCAGCCCGCGCCAGTGACGTGCGCATGCCCCCATGATGCACGGGGCCCGGCGTGCCCGCCACCGCTCCGGGCCGATTAGAATGGGTCGATCCGCAGCAGCCGGGACCAGGATGGACACAGCGCGCGACCTCGCCCAACGCGACCTGAGCGTCGTCTGGCACCCGTGCACCCAGATGAAGGACCACGAGTGGCTGCCGATGATCCC
>DAOMFD010000275.1:0-2376 GCA_035429605.1 Steroidobacteraceae bacterium
CTCGTCCGCGACATCTCCTCCGTGCTGGCCGACGAGCACATCAGCATCGAAGCCATGAATACGGTGACGAACGCCGCCGAGAACATCGCCACCCTGGACCTGACCGTGAAGGTGCACGGGCTCGAGGAACTGAGCCGCCTGCTCGCCCGGCTGGCGGCGCTGCCGAATGTGATCAGGGCGACGCGCCACCGCTCGCCGCCCGAACGGCGCTAGACTCGGCCCCACGAGGGGGAAGCGGTGTCCGCGACGGGCGAGCCGATTGCCGGAAGCACCTGGAAGAAGCTGCGGCGACGCAAGGTCGTGCAGTGGGGCCTGGGCTACGTCGCGGTTGCCTGGGGCATCGTCCAGGCCGTCGCGTTCGCGGTCGGCACGTTCCACTGGCCGGAATTACTGACCCGAGTCGCTGCCGTCATGGCGGTAGCCGGCCTGCCACTCACGGTCGTCCTGGCATGGTTCCACGGCGACCGCGGCCAGCAGCGGGTCACGCGTGGCGAGCTGGCGGCCATCGTCGTCATCCTCGGGCTAGGCACGTTCGCGGTAATGCGTGAAGCCCGTGAGGTCAAGGTTGCTAACGGCAGCAGCGAGCGCACCGCCGCGGACCACGCGTCCGCGAAACTGGACCGACACCGGGTCGCCATCCTCCCCTTCGACAACCTCGGCAGCCTCGCCGCCAACGCCGCGTTCGTGGGTGGCGTTCACGACACCCTGATCACCCAGGTCGCCAAGATCCCGGGACTGTCGGTGATCTCCCGCAGTTCCGTGCTGCAGTTCGCCGGCAAGCACCCGACGATCCGCGACGTGGCAAACGCGCTCGGCGTCGGCACGGTGCTCGAGGGAAGTGTCGAGCGCGAAGGGAACCGGTTGCGCATCCAGGCCCAGCTCATCGACGCCGGGACCGATACCCACGTATGGGCGGAAACCTACGACCGGACCTCCGACGACCTGTTTGCCGTGCAGAGCGAGATCGCAAAGGCCGTCGCGGAGCAGCTGCGGATCCGCCTGACGGGGGACCAGGGACGGCGCCTCCTGACGCCGCTCAGCTCGAACCCGGAGGCGTACGAGCATTACGTGATCGCACGCGAGCATGCCAGTCGCTTCGAGTGGGCCGCAGCGATTCCCGAACTCATCACAGCCACTACCCTGGACCCGCATTTTGCGGCGGCCTACGCGTACTTGAGCATGGCACGGACCTGGCAGAAGTTCGTGGAGCCGAAGTCGCACAAGGACAACCTTCCGCTCGCGCTGGACGCCGCGAACAAGGCGCTGGAACTCGACCCCACGCTGCCCGAAGGTCACCTCGCGATGGCCGTGTACCTGTACCGGGGAGCACCCGACATCGATCGTGCGGCGGCCGAGTTCGAACGGGCCATCGCCGGCCTGCCCAACGACGCGACTGCCTTCCAGAATTTCGGCTTCCTGAGGCGCTGGCAAGGGCGTTGGGAAGACGCCAGCGCGCTGTTTGCACGCGCTGCCCAGCTCGATCCGAAGGGTACGAACCCGTTCAATTACCCGATGACGCTGGTCATCCTGGGTCACAGAGACGACGCGGCCAAGGCGTTCGCGGCCGCGATCGCGGCGCAACCGCACGATGTCAACCTCGCGCTGACGCGCGGGTGGCTCCCGTGGGTCTTCTCCTGCGACCTGGCGACGACCGAGCGAGCGTTCCGCGACGTCGCGTCACGATTTCCAGAGTCGCCGGACTTGCTGCAGGCACAAACGTATCTTGCGCTTGCGACGGGAGACACGGCCGGAGCGATCGGCGACCTTGCCCGACTCCCGAGCGCACCGGACACCTCGAACTTCGAGGCGTCGTTCGTGAGGGCGCTCGCGTATCGCGACGCGGGTCGGCGCAAGGACTCCGATGCCGTGCTTCGGGCTTTCCTGCAGGCCGCCTCGGCGGAGATCCGCGGAATGCCAGACGCCGATGTTCACTCGGACACGCTTGCTTGGATGGCTGCGTACCACGCGATGCTCGGCGACAGGAGCGCCGCGCAGGACTACGTTCGACGCGCGATCGCGACCCTGCCGCCGGTCGGAGACGCGTCCAATCGGACCGACACGCACTACTTCGCCTCCATTGCGCTCGCGTGGGCCGGCGATCCGAAGGGCGCGCTGGCACAGCTCGAGCAGGTGCTCGGCTCCCCGAGCTGGCAAAAGCCTGCATACCTCTGGTGCGATCCCTATCTTGCAACGCTGCGCAAGTATCCGCCTTTCAGGCAGGCGCTCGCCCAACGCGGCGCGGACACGAGCATCGACCCGCTGCGCCGCGAGACGTGGCCGAAGCCGTCGGGCCGCTGACGTTCGCCAGCCGCCGTCCACCCGTCTCCGGACCGGCGGGAGCCGCTACTTGTTCGGCATGTCGATCGAGCGCTTGTC
>DAOMFD010000276.1:0-2374 GCA_035429605.1 Steroidobacteraceae bacterium
GGCTTCGGCAGCTTCAGCCTGCATTTCCGCCCGCCGCGCCAGGGCCGCAACCCGAAGACCGGGGAGTCGGTCGCGCTCGCGGGCAAGTACGTGCCGCACTTCAAGCCCGGCAAGGACCTGCGCGAGCGGGTCAATGAACCGACGGAAGTGGCCGAGCCCGCGACGGCCCAGTGACCGGGGCGCGCCCGGCCGGGTGCTAGACTTCCCGCAGCCCCTCACCGCCCGGGTTGCCCATGCTGCGGCGCATAGCCACGATTTCCGCCATCGTCCTGCTCCTCGCAGCGGCCGTGCTGTTCACGGCCCTGAATCAGCAGCGCTTCAGCGTGGACTTCGCGATGATCCGCTTCGAGGTGTCCTCCGGCTTGGCGCTGATCATCGCATTTGCGGCTGGCCTGCTCGGCGGCGCCCTGTGGCGTTCGCATTGGATCGCCCGGCTGCTGTCCGAGCGTGGCCGCCTGCGCGAGGCCCTGCGGCTCGCGGAGTCGCGCCGAGCGGAGTCGCCGCCGCCCCAGGGCGCCGGCTGATTCCGTGAACACGTTCTGGATGGTGTTCACCGGCACGCTCGCCACGGGGTGGGGTGCCACCGCGGCCTACGCGGAGTACCGGCGGCGGCGGCGCGCGCGGCGGCGCGCGCGGTACCTCGAGGGCGTGCGCTACCTGCTCGACGACAAGCCCGAGCGGGCGCTCGAGGTGTTCCTCGGGCTCGCCGCCAACGACGACGAGACGATCGACACGCACTTCGCGCTCGGTAGCCTCTACCGCCGACGCGGCGAGGTCGAGCGCGCGATCCGCGTGCACCAGCACATCGTGGAGCGGACGGGGCTGGATCCGCGCCACCGAGACGCGGCGTTGACCGAACTCGCGCGCGACTACTTCCGGGCTGGGCTCTACGATCGCGCCGAGAAGCTGTTCCTCGAGCTGGCCGATAGCGGTCGGGAGCCGGCCGTCGCGCTGGCGCACCTCGTCCGCATCCACGAGCTGCAGCACGACTGGGAACAGGCCGCGGCGATGCACGAGCGCCTCAGGGCCGTCGGCATCCCGGACCAGCCGAGCGCGATCGCACACTACTGGTGCGAACTGGCGGAGGCGGCGATCGCCCGTCGCGATCTCGACGAAGCACGCGCGCACCTTCGCACGGCGCGCGCCGAGCACAAGGACTCCGGGCGCGTGTCCATCCTGCGGGGCGACGTCGCCCGCATGCAGGGCGATCCGGCGCTCGCGGTCCAGCTCTATCGCAAGGTCGTGCGCCGCGACTTCCACCTGCTGCCCCTGGTGCTGCCCCGGCTTGCGGACGCCGCCAGGCTCGCGGGCGACGCCGGCGTGTTCGACGAGTCGCTGCGCGAACTGCTGCGCAACGGCATCGGGAACCGCTCGGAGATCGCCTACGCCGCGATCGTGAGCGGGTACTACGACGACCCGGTCATCCTCGAGTGCGTGCGCGAACTGCTGTCCACCGACAGCGACCTGCGCGACCTGACGTCCGCGTTGCTGCCACCCGGGACCGAGCCCACGATGGCGCAGCTTCGCGCGGTGTCGGGGGCGCTGCGCAACGTCGTCCAGCGACACGCGCGTTATCGCTGCAGCGTGTGCGGCATCGACAGCTCGACCTTCCTCTGGCAGTGCCCGGGCTGCAAGTCCTGGGATACGCAGCGTGCGATCGCCGCGCTCGAATTCCTGCCGCGCGCGGCGCGGCCAGGAGCGCCCGCGGACTGAGCGCATTTCTGCGCGAACACGGCAGGATCTGCACGCGCCGGCGCGTTCTCCTTCGGCTACGGTAATCCGCGCCGCACCCATTCCGGGCCTGCGGTCGACACAAGCCAAGGAGGCAGTCATGAAAGAGGGATACCGGACGTTGGTGCGGGCGCTGATCGTCAGCCTGCTGCCGGCCGTCGCGTGGGGCGGGCCGGTCAACATCAACACGGCGGATGCCGGCACGCTGGCTCGCGAACTCGAGGGCATTGGGCCCGCGAAGGCCCAGGCGATCGTCGAATACCGGCAGAAGAACGGGCCGTTCAAGACACCGGATGACCTGCTGAAGGTGCAGGGCATCGGCGAGCGGGTGCTCGAGCAGAACCGGGGCAACATCCGGCTCTCGTCGGCGCCCGCGGCCCAGCCGCCGAAACAGAAGGACACCACCCAGCAGTGAGTGCCCGCCGGGGCGCGGTGGGCCGGTCGGCGCCGGTCCATCGCGCCGCCGTGCGTGGAGGCGGCAAGGCGTGATCCGCTATGATTCGCGGGCTGAGGGGCGAATCGGCAGGGTTCACGCATGGCACGCATCAGGACGGCGGTCTTTCCAGTCGCGGGACGCGGCACTCGATTCCTTCCGGCCACCAAGGCCAGCCCGAAGGAGATGCTGCCGATCGTCGACAAGCCG
>DAOMFD010000277.1:0-2360 GCA_035429605.1 Steroidobacteraceae bacterium
ATGAGCGCATTGCGCTCGGCGCCCCGCCTACCTCCCTGGGCGGGCCGCCTGCCCGGTCAATCCCCCAACGCCGGGTTGCCTTCCCCGGTTGGATCCGCTGGTCCAACCGGGGTTTTCTTTTTGGGGCCCACGCTGCCCAGCATCCGCCCGATCGAGCGCCTCGCTTCGTCCAGGCCTTCGCCGCTCAGCGCCGAGAAGAGCTGAACGGTCACGGCGGCGCCAACCTCCCGGCGCACCCCGGCCAGCGCCTGCTTCGCTGCGCCCCGGCCGAGCTTGTCGGCCTTGGTGAGCAACACGTGCACGGGCAACGCCCGCGACGTGGCGAGCTCGAGCATGTCGCAGTCGATCTCGGTCAGTGGATGACGGACGTCCATCACCACGACGGCGCCGCGCAGCGAGCCACGGCTTCTGAAATAGCTGCTGATGAGCTGCCCCCAGTGCTGGCGCATCTCGCCCGGCACCGCGGCGAACCCGTAGCCAGGCAGGTCGACCAGCCGCCGGCCGGGCTCGAGCTCGAAGAAGTTGATGAGGCGGGTCGCACCCGGCGACTTGCTGGTGCGGGCCAGCCCCTTGCGCTGCGTGATCGCGTTGATCGCGCTGGACTTGCCTGCATTGGAGCGTCCCGCGATGCACACCTCGCCCCCGGCGTCCGGCGGGAATTGCCGCGGCGCGTCCGCGCTGGTGAGGAACTTGACGAGCGGATACGAGGACATGCGCCTGTGGCGGTGCGGTGCGCGGAAGGGGTCGTAGTGTACAATTTACGGCTCACATGCCCCCGTCCGGAGTGGTGATATGACCGCGAAACTCGCTGCCGCCCTCGTCGTGGCGGTCACCGTCGGCTGGACCACGCCCTCGCTCGCCGCAGGGTCGAAGGAGGCCGGCCAGGCCAAGGCCGCGACCTGCAGCGCCTGTCACGGCATGGACGGCACCAGCTTGGGCCCGGAGTGGCCGAACCTCGCCGGGCAGCACGAGACCTACATCGTCCGCCAGCTCACGGCGTTCCACGGCGGCCAGCGCCAGAACCCGCTCATGTCACCGATGGCCATGATCCTGACCGAGCAGGACATGGCCGACCTCGCCGCGTACTTCTCGTCGCAGCCGATCCGCGGCGGGGAGACCGATGCCTCCAAGGCCAAGCTCGGGCAGCGCGTCTACCGGTCCGGCAACATCGACGCCAAGGTCATGGCGTGCGCCGGTTGCCACGGGCCCACCGGGCTCGGCAACGCCCCCGCAGCCTACCCGTCGCTGCAGGGACAGAAAGCCGCGTACGTCGCGCTGCAGCTGCGCGCCTACAAGGCCGGCACGCGCACCACCGACCCGAACCAGATGATGCGCAACATGGCCGCCGCGCTCTCCGAGGAGGAAATCGACGCCGTGGCGTCTTATGTCCAGGGCCTGCGTTGAACCAGCGGCGTGACCTGCAGTCAAAGCCATCCATGAACAACAAACTCACTCGCTTCATCCACCCTCTCGTGGCCGCCGGCCTGCTCGTCCTGGCCGCCGGCACCGCCTCGGCTGCCACGGTCGGCGACACCCAATACAAGCTGCTCAAGCCCGCGCAGCCCACGGAAGTCGCACCGGGCAAGGTGGAGGTCGTCGAGGTCTTCTGGTACGCGTGCCCGCACTGCTACGCGGTGCAGCCCAAGGTCGAGGCCTGGATCAAGAAGGGAATGCCCGCCAACGTGCAGTACGTGTGGGTGCCCGCGACGTGGAACGAGCTGCTCAAGACCCACGCCCGCATCTTCTACACGGTCGAGCTGCTCGGGAAGCCGCAGCTGCACGACGACGTGTTCCGCGAGATCAACGTCAAGGGAAACCGGCTGGAGACTCCGGAGAAGATCGAAGCCTTCTTCGTGACGCACGGCGTGTCGAAGGCGGATTTCCAGAAGGCGTTCAGTTCGTTCGCCGTGGAATCGAAGATCCGCCACGCCGAGGACCTGAATCGCCGCTACAAGATCACCGGCACGCCGACGTGGGTGGTCGCCGGCAAGTACGTCACCGAGGTGTCGATGGCCGGATCGGAAGACGCGCTGTTCCAGGTGCTGAACGGCCTCGTGGCGATGGAGAAGCCGGCGGGCTGACCTCCGGTTCCTGACACGACCGCCGTACGCAGGGCCGCCCGGCATCGCCGCGCGGCCCTGCTGTTTTCCCGGGCACTGCGTGCCGGCGCTCGCGACAGTGTGCTAAAAGGGCGCGCACCCTGGGAGTGACCGACCGATGCTAAGGCTCCTGATACCGACCGGCAGCGGCTACGCGTGGGTGGAACACGCGCCCCCCGCGCCGTTCCCGGACGAGTTCCTCTGGGCCGACCTGTTCGAGCCGACGCCGGCCGAGGAGAAGGCCGTCGAGTCGCTGCTCAC
>DAOMFD010000278.1:0-2323 GCA_035429605.1 Steroidobacteraceae bacterium
CGGGCATGATCGGGAAGAGCTGGTCGATGGCCCAGCTGTCGGGCAGCGACTGGAAAACCGACACGTTGCAGAAGTAGATGTCGCTCAGGATCGACTCGATTCCGTCGAGTTCCTCGGGGACCGACGGCAGGCGTCGGCAGACGTCGCGGATCTTCGCGCAGGTCGCCCAGTACAGGCGCTCGACCAGGCCGCGCGCCTCGAGGTTCAGGTAGCCGACGCTGAACATCTGCAGCGCCTGCTCGCGGGCCTGCAGGGCGTCGTGGTAGCACTCGACGAGCCGCCGCTCGGTGATGGACCGGTAGGCGTCGAGCAGGTCGCGAACCGGCTGCGGCAGGCTGGCGTCGCGCGGCAGCTGCTCGGCCGCCTGTTCGCCGAGGCGCAGCTGCTCGGGGCTCGAGCTGCCGAGCGTGTTGAACACGAGCAGGCTGTGGTGCGCCGCGATCGCTCGCCCCGACTCGCTGACGATCACCGGGTGGTCGATGCCACGGGCGTTGCACACGCTCGCAATCCGGTACACGACGTCGCTCGCGTACTCGGCGACCGTGTAGTTCATGGACGACGGGTAGTTGGTGCGGCTGCCGTCGTAGTCCACGCCGAGGCCGCCGCCGATGTCGATGTAGCGCAGCCCGGCGCCCATGAGCTTGAGTTCGGCGTACACGTGCGCGAGCTCGTTCACCGCGTCCTTCACGCGGCGGATGTCCTGCAGCTGGCTCCCGGGGTGGCAGTGCACGAGCTGCAGGCAGTCCTCCATGCCGTGCTCCTTGAGCACGCGGAACAGGTCGAGGATCTCGGTGACGAACAGCCCGAACTTGGACTTCTCGCCCGACGACTCACGCCAGCGGCCGGCGCCCTCGCTGGCAAGCTTCACGCGGACGCCGATGCGCGGCCGCACCTCGTACCTGCGCGAATGCTTGAGGATGAGCTGCAGCTCGCCGAAATTCTCGACCACCGGGATGATGGTGCGGCCGAGCTTGGTCGCGAGGATCACGGCCTCGATGTAGCTGTCGTCCTTGAAGCCGTTGCAGATGATCATCCGCTCCGACTCGCCCTCGGTCATCGCCATCACCGCGAGCAGCTCGGGCTTGGAACCTACTTCCAGGCCGAACCCAAAATCCTTGCCGTAGCCGTACACCTCCTCGACGACGAGGCGCTGCTGGTTCACCTTGATCGGGAACACCGCGGCGTAGCGGTTGCGGTAGTCGTTCTCGGTGATGGCCGTGGCGAACGCGTCGTGCAGGCGCTTCAGGCGGTGACGCAGGATGTCGGAGAAGCGCACCACGACGGGCGTCGTGAGGTCGCGCGCCTCGAGGCCGCGGATCACTTCGAGCAGGTCGATCTCGTGGGCGGCGGTCTGGTCCGGGCGCACGACCACGTGGCCCGCCTCATTGACGGCGAAGTAGCCGTTGCCCCAGGCGTCGACGCCGTAGAGCTCGACGGAATCCTCGATCTTCCAGTGGCTGCCGGGAGCCACCTTGCGTGCCGTATTTTCCACTCGCGGCTCCGGGCCAGGCGGAAAAAAGTGGCGCGAACGATAGCAGAAGCCCGCCGCGGCGCAATGCGTCCGTGCGCGGCGCGATCAGGGCGCGGCGCCGCGGGCCACCGGCCGCGCCGGATCCCGGCACCACTCGCTCCAGGAGCCGGCGTACAGGCGTGCGCCCGGAAGGCCCGCGTGCTCCATCGCGAGCAGCAGCTGGCACGCGGTGACGCCGGAGCCGCACATCGTGATCGCATCGCGCGGTGCAACCTGGCCGAGCTGCTCCGAGAACGCGGCCTTGAGTTGCGCCGCCGGCAGGAATCGTCCGTCGTCGCCGAGGTTCGTCGTGAAGGGATGGTTGCGGGCGCCCGGCACGTGCCCGGCCACCGGGTCGATGGGCTCGACCTCGCCACGGTAGCGCTCCGGACCGCGGGCATCGAGCATCCGCGTCGCCTCGTCACCGATGCTGGCCAGCACCTGCGCGGCATCGACGACCATCGTCGGGCGCAGCCGCGCGACGAAATCGCCGGGTCCGGGTGCGGGCACGCGGGTGTCGGTGGGCAGTCCGAGCGCAGTCCAGCGGCGCAGACCGCCGTCGAGCACGAATGCCTCGTCGTGGCCCACCCAGCGCAGCATCCACCACAGGCGTGACGCATAGGCCGCGTTCCCGTCGTCGTAGGCGACCACCACCGAGCCGCGGTTCACGCCACGGGTGCGCAGCCACGCCTCGAACGTGGCCGGCGACGGGAGCGGGTGGCGCCCGGATGCCGCGGTCGGCGGCGCCGAGAGATCCGCGTTCAGGTCCGCGTACATCGCACCGGGGAGGTGGCCCGCGGCGTACAGCGCCCG
>DAOMFD010000279.1:0-2303 GCA_035429605.1 Steroidobacteraceae bacterium
GACCAGGTGACCATCGCGATCAACTCGAACCAGATGAACGTGGTCGAGCAGATGTGCGAGGCCGACGTCGCCGGCACGTCGCTGGCCGAGCCCGCGAACTACCGCGCCTATCGCGAGATGACCATCCCGGCCGGTCCCGAGTGGGTCGAGGAGCACATTCGCCGCCTGAGCGCCAACGGCATCCAGACGCACTTCCAGCTCGCGAGCATCAACCAGCTCGAGACCGTCGAGCGCATGATGCGGCGCGGCGTGTGCAACGTCCCGCTCATCATGACCTGGGTCGCGATCGGCGGCGGCTTCGACGCGCCGAACATCTACAACCTGGCGAACTTCGCGCGCGCGACGCCCGACGGCGCGGTGCTCACGCTCGAGACCTCGATGCTGAACGTGCTGCCGCTCAACATGATGGCGATCGCGATGGGCCTGCACGTCCGGTGCGGCATCGAGGACAACATCTGGCAGCAGGACCGCAAGGCCAAGATGAGCAGCGTGCGCCAGGTCGAGCAGCTCGTGCGCATCTCGCGCGAGTTCGGCCGCGAAGTGGCCGACGCGAAGGAAGCGCGCCGCATCTACAAGATCGGCACGTTCTACAAGAACGCGGACGAGACCCTGGCCGCGAACGGCTTCGTGCCGAATCGCAAGCCGGCGGCGGCGCGGCCCTCGCTGCGCGGCGCAGCCTGATCGCGACCAGCCGCGGGAGCCACGCACATGGCAAAGGCGATACGCATGCACCAGACCGGCGGACCCGAGGTCCTGCGCCTCGAGGACGTCACGGTCGGGGACCCGGGTCCGGGGCAGGTACGCCTGCGCCATGAGGCAGTGGGACTCAATTTCGCAGACACGTACTTCCGCACGGGGATGTACCCGGTCCCGCTGCCCGCCGGGATGGGCGTCGAGGCGGCGGGCGTGGTCGAGGCCGTCGGCGACGGCGTGACGAACGTCAAGCCCGGCGACCGCGTCACCTACACCGGCTTCGTCAACACGCTCGGTGCCTACAGCACCGAGCGGCTCATACCGGCCGGCCCGCTCATCAAGCTGCCGCAAGGCATCTCCTGCGAGACGGCAGCCGCCATGACGATGCGCGGACTCACCTCCGCTTACCTCATGCGCCGGATCTGGCCGCTGCAGGCAGGCGACACGATCCTGGTGCACGCCGCGGCCGGCGGCGTCGGGCTGATCCTGACCCAGTGGGCCAAGATCCTCGGGCTCACGGTCATCGGGACCGTATCCTCGAAGGCGAAGGCGCTGGTCGCCCTCGCGCACGGCTGCGACCACGTCATCCAGTATGGCAGCGAGGACGTGGCGAAACGGGTCCGCGAGATTACCGGTGGAGCCGGCGTCGCCGTCGTCTACGACAGCGTCGGCAAGGACACCTTCGCGGGCTCGCTCGACTCGCTGCGCAAGCGCGGGCTGCTGGTCTGCGTCGGCACGGCCTCCGGCCCGATTCCGCCGATCGACGCGATGCAGCTGGCCGTCAAGGGATCGCTCTACGTGACGCGCCCCGCCCTGGCCGACTACATCGGCGATCCAGCGGAGAAGGCCGCCCTTGCGGGTGAGGTGTTCGGGCTCGTCGCCGCCGGCCGGATCCGCATCGAGATCAACCAGCGCTACCGGCTCGAGGACGCGGTGCAGGCGCATCGCGACCTCGAGTCGCGCAAGACCACCGGCTCTTCGATCTTCGTGATGTAACGAACCAGAACACGCCACATTCGCGCGGCCGGCCCGACACGGACACCGGCAACGCACCAGGAGGACCCGACATGAACACTGCCACCACCGCCCCCGCTGTCGTCCGCTCGACGTCGCTCGGGTCAGTCAAGGCCGACGCGATGACCTGCGCGATCGGCGCCGAACTCTCCAACGTAAACCTCGGGGTCGCGTCACGCGATCCCGGGCTCGTGGCCGAGATCCGCGCCCTGCTGCTCAAGCACAAGGTCCTGTTCTTCCGCGACCAGGACATCACGCGCGCCGAGCACGTGGCGTTCGCCCGGCATTTCGGCGAGCTGGAGGATCATCCGGTCGCAGGCAGCGACCCGGAGAATCCGGGTCTCGTGCGCATCTACAAGTCGCCGGACACGCCGATCGACCGCTACGAGAACGCCTGGCACACCGACGCCACCTGGCGCGAGAAGCCCCCCATGGGCTGCGTGCTGCGCTGCGTCGAGTGCCCGCCCGTCGGCGGCGACACGATGTGGGCCAACATGGCCATCGCCTACGAGCGGCTGCCGGAGCACGTGAAGACGCAGATCGCCGGCCTGCGCGCCCGCCACAGCATCGAGGCCAGCTTCGGCGCGGCGATGCCG
>DAOMFD010000280.1:0-2297 GCA_035429605.1 Steroidobacteraceae bacterium
CGGCCAGCGACGGCGGGGCGCCGCGCAAGCGCCGGCGACGAGGCCGTGGCGGCGGGCAGCCGTCCGGCGACCGGGGTCCCGCCGGCGCGCCTCCGGCAGGGCCTGCGCAGGACTGATCAGGGCCCGAGGTCCGTCAGCGCTCGAATACCCGTGAATCCGGCGATCTCGGCGTGCGGCGGCTGCGTCGAGTCCGGCTGCAGCACCTGGTAGATCCACCTCACGCCCGCGGAGCGGGCCGCGGTGAGCACGGCGACGCTGTCGTCGACGAACAGCGTGGTGCGCGGGTCCACCCCGTGGTCGAGCGCGAGCCGCACCCAGAATTCCGGCGATTCCTTCGGCACGCCGAACGCGTGCGACGAGATGATCTCGTGGAAATGACGCTCCAGGCCGGTCTGCCGATTCTTGATGCCGAGGCTGACCGGGTGGGCGTTGGTGGTGAGCAGCATGCGCTTGCCGAGTTCGCGCAATCGGTCGAGGAACCGGGTTGCGCCGGGCAGGTAACGGATGTGGCCGCTCATCTCGGACTTGAGCGCCGCGACGTCGAAGCCGAGTTCCTCGCTCCAGTGGTCGATGCAGTACCAGTCGAGCGTGCCGCGCTTGGCATCGAAGCGCGCCTTCAGTTGCGCGTACGACTCGCTCTCGCCGAGCCCGCGCGCTTCGCCCCAGCGCCTCGGCAATGCCTCCAGCCAGAACAGGTTGTCGAAGCTGAGGTCGAGCACCGTGCCGTCCATGTCGAGGCACACGGTCTCGACTTCGGCCCACAGGGGTCGGACGGTGCCTGGATTGCGGACTTCAGCGTGCACGTTGCGGGAGAGCGACCAGGCCGGAGGGGCGGATATCATAAGGGGTCGCCATCGACCCGGAGCCACCTCATGGCCTCCAATCCTGCCGAACTGCTGCCCGGCGTCCTCGACGCCGTGGCGGCCGCGTCCACCGCGATCCTCGAGGTCTATGCGTCGGCGCACCTCGTCGAGTACAAGGCGGACGATTCGCCGATCACGCGCGCGGACCGCGCCGCGCACGACATCCTGGCGGCGCGGCTCGCACTGCTCGCACCCGCGATACCCATGCTGTCGGAGGAAGCCGAGGCGGCCCACGCGCACGCCGTGCGCGGCGGCTGGCGCGAATTGTGGCTGGTCGACCCGCTCGACGGCACCAAGGAGTTCATCGGCCGCAATGGCGAATTCACGGTCAACGTTGCGCTCATCCGCGACCACGAACCGGTGCTGGGAGTGGTGGCCGCCCCCGCCCTCGGCGTGACCTACTTTGCCGCGCGCGGTCACGGGGCCTGGTGCACGCAGGCCGGCGGCGAACCCAAGCCCATCCACGTCCGTCCAGCGGCGGATCCGCTCGTCGTCGTGGGCAGCCGCTCGCACCGGGGCGATTCGCTCGACGGGCTGCTGGCTCGCCTCGGACCGCACGAAATGCGCCCGATGGGCAGCGCGCTCAAGTTCTGCCTCGTCGCCGAAGGCGCCGCGGACTTCTACCCGAGGCTCGGCCCGACCTCGGAGTGGGACACGGCCGCGGCACAGGCGGTCCTCGAAGTCGCGGGAGGAGCGGTCACGGCCTTGGACGGTGCGCCGCTCAGGTACAACGCGCGCGACACCCTGCTCAACCCGCACTTCATCGCGTACGGGGACCGCACCCGGAACTGGCCGGCCCTGTTCTGACGCGTGGACCTCTCCTGGACCCTGTTCGGCCTGCTCGTCGCGCTGCTGGCCGGCGCCTGGTACTGGCACGACAGCCTGGGCGCGCGCGAGCGGGCGAACGACGCAGCCCTAGAGACCTGCCGCGGCACGGGCGCCGCCCTGCTCGACGGCACGGTGGCATTCCGGGCGCTCCGGCTGGTCCGGATCGCCGGCGGCCCGCTGCAGTTCCAGCGGACCTACGTCTTCGACTACACGCGCGACGGCTACACGCGCGAGCAGGGCTTCGTCGTGCTCACCGGCCACAGCGTGGACAGCGTCGGGCTGTGATCCCGGGAGATCGGTTCCGCCGCTGGGCCTACCCTTTTGTCCGCGGGCAGGGCTAAGCTACCCGCCCCGACCGAGGCCGGAGCGACGGACACCAGCGATGGCGGAAGCGAGCGACAACGTCGACCGGGAGACGTTCAGGCACATCGAGCGCCTGCGCCAGCTCAGGATCGAGCACCGCGACCTCGACGACGTGATCAATCGTCTGCAGCTCGACCTCTACGTCGACCAGGTGCAGATGCGACGCCTGAAGAAGCGCAAGCTGCTGATCAAGGACCAGATCGCCCGGCTCGAGAGCCAGCTGATCCCCGACCTCAACGCCTG
>DAOMFD010000281.1:0-2270 GCA_035429605.1 Steroidobacteraceae bacterium
CCTTCCGGCCACCAAGGCCAGCCCGAAGGAGATGCTGCCGATCGTCGACAAGCCGTTGATCCAGTACGCGGCCGAGGAGGCGCTCCAGGCAGGTGCGGAGCGACTCGTATTCGTCACCGGCGCCTCCAAGCGAGCGATCGAAGACCACTTCGACACGGACCGGGAACTCGAGCGGGAGCTCGAGGCCCAGGGCAAGCGCGACCTGCTGCAGGCCGTGCACAGCATCGTGCCGTCGTACGCGAGCTGCATCTACATCCGGCAGCCGGCGCCCCTGGGACTCGGCCACGCGGTGTTGTGCTCGCGTCCGGCCGTGGGCGACGAGCCGTTCTTCGTCCACCTGGCGGACGACCTCATCGACGCCCCCGAGGCCTGCCTCAAGCAGATGGCCCGGGTCTTCGAGGAGCACGAGGCGAGCGTGCTCGGGGTCGAAACCGTCAAGCCCCAGGACACCGACAAGTACGGCATCGTGGCCTCGGATCCGATCACGGATCGCCTGTCGCGCGTGACCCGGATGGTCGAGAAGCCGAAGCCGGAGCGGGCGCCGTCCACCCTGGCGGTGGTCGGCCGGTACCTGCTCACCCCGGGGGTGTACGACAAGCTCGAGAGGACGGAACGCGGCGCCGGCGGCGAAATCCAGCTCACCGACGGCATCGCGGCGCTGCTCGCCGACGAGACCGTGTACGCCTATGCTTTCGAGGGTCGCCGATTCGATTGTGGATCGAAGCTGGGGTACCTGCAGGCGACCGTCGAGTTCGCGCTCAAGCACACCAACCTCGGCCCGAAGTTCGGGGCCTACCTCGACGATTTCGTCGCTCACCGAATGCGCCGCTGACGGCGCGCCAACGCGGAGACACAACGATGGCCAGCAACCAGGACCTGCAGAAGCGTCGTGATGCGGTATTCGCCCGCGGCCTCGGCAACCAGCTGCCGGTCTACATCGAGCGCGCGCGCAATGCCGAGATGTGGGACGTCGAGGGCCGGCGCTACATCGATTTCGCGGGCGGCATCGCGGTGCTCAATACCGGTCACCTGCACCCGAAGGTGCAGGCGGCGGTGGCGAAGCAGCTCGACGCCTTCAGTCACACGTGCCTGATGATCACGCCTTACGCGGTCGCCGTGGAGCTGGCGGAGAAACTGACGCGCCTCGCGCCGGGGCCGACGCCCAAGAAGGCGATCTTCGTCACCACGGGCGCCGAGGCCGTCGAGAACTGCATCAAGATCGCGCGCGCCCACACGGGACGCTCGGGCGTGATCGCGTTCGGCGGCGGCTTCCACGGGCGGACGTTCATGGCCATGGCGCTCACCGGCAAGGTCGCGCCCTACAAGGCCGGATTCGGCCCGTTCCCGGCCGAGGTCTATCACGCGCCGTTCCCGATCGCGTACCACGGCGTGAGCGTGCGGGAGAGCCTCGAGGCCCTCGAGCACCTCTTCAAGTACGACATCGAGCCGGCTCGGGTCGCGGCGATCATCGTCGAGCCGGTGATGGGCGAGGGCGGGTTCTACATCGCGCCGCCGGAATTCCTGCAAGCGCTCCGCAAGCTCTGCGACCAGCACGGCATCGTGCTCGTGATCGACGAGATCCAGACCGGCTTCGCGCGTACCGGCCGGATGTTCGCGATCGAGCACGCGGGCATCGAACCCGATCTCATGACCATGGCCAAGAGCCTCGCCGGCGGTTTTCCGCTGGCGGCCGTCGTCGGCAAGGCGGAGATCATGGACGCCCCCGGTCCGGGCGGGCTCGGAGGGACGTACGCGGGTTCGCCGATCGCCTGCGCCGCGGGCCTCGCGGTGATCGACTTGATCCAGGAGGAGAACCTCTGTGCTCGGGCCGCGGCGATCGGGGAACTGATGGTCGGTGCGCTGCGCGAGTTGCAGCGCGAACTGCCGTGCATCGGCGAGGTGCGGAACCTCGGCGCGATGGTCGCGATGGAGCTGGTGAAGAACCGGGATCCGCACGCGCCGGATGCCGATCTCACCAAGGCGCTCACCAAGCGCGCGGCGGACAAGGGCCTCGTGCTCCTGTCCTGCGGTCTCTACGGCAACGTGATCCGCTTCCTGGCACCGCTGACGGCGTCGGACGCCATCCTGCGCGAAGGACTGGCGATCGTGGCGGACTCGCTGCGGGAACTGACGGGCGTGCCGGCCAAGGCAGCGGTGAACGCCTGACGGGACGGCCTGCCGCAAGGGTTTGCGGCGGGTCTTCAGGGCGATTTCGGGGAATTGGCTCCGACACCTGGATTCGAACCAGGGACCCGCTGATTAACAGTCAG
>DAOMFD010000282.1:0-2263 GCA_035429605.1 Steroidobacteraceae bacterium
GGGCAGCGGCAGGGCCTCGAGGTCGGCGGCGTGCGTGGCGCGGCCGAGGCGCCGTGGTACGTCGCCGCGAAGGATCTCCCGCGCAACGTGCTCGTCGTCGTGCAGCAGCACGACCACCCTCTGCTCATGAGCAACGAAATCGAGACGGAGCCGGCGCACTGGGTGGCGGATGCACCGCCGGCCGGCCGATTCGATTGCACGCTCAAGACGCGCTATCGCCAGGCGGACCAGGACTGTACGGTGGAGATCCGGCCGGATGGCGGCTGCGTCGTGCACACGCGGCTCCCGCAGCGCGCCGTGACGCCCGGCCAGTCCGCCGTGTTCTACGCTGGCCCGGTCTGCCTCGGGGGGGCAGTCATCGCCCGGAGCCGTTATAATTCCGCGGCTTAGTCGGGCCCGTTCGCTTTCCCGGAGGTCGCATGAAGGACAGTTTCAAGACCCGCCAGTCGCTGGCGGTGGGCAGCCGTTCCTACGAGATCCACAGCCTGCCCGCGATCAAGGGCCACGACCTCGGGCGCCTGCCCTACTCGCTCAAGATCCTGCTCGAGAACCTGCTGCGCTTCGAGGACGGCGTCAACGTCACGCGCGCCGACATCGAGGCGCTGCTCAAGTGGGACGCCAAGGCGGCCCCGAGCCACGAGATCGCCTTCACGCCGGCGCGCGTGATCATGCAGGACTTCACCGGCGTGCCCGGCATCGTCGACCTCGCCGCCATGCGCGAGGCGATGGTGAAGCTCGGCGGCAACGCGCAGGACATCAATCCGCTCGCCCCGGTCGAGCTCGTGATCGACCACTCCGTGCAGGTGGACAACTACGGGACCGCCGACGCCCTCAGGAAGAACAACGAGATCGACTTCGCGCGCAACGGCGAGCGTTACTCGTTCCTGCGCTGGGGCCAGTCCGCCTTCCGCAATTTCAAGGTCGTGCCGCCCAGCACGGGCATCGTCCACCAGGTCAACGTCGAGCACCTCGCGCGAGTGGTGTTCGCGGAAGAGCGGGACGGCAAGCAGGTCGCATACCCGGACACCGTGGTCGGCACCGATTCGCACACGACGATGGTGAATGGCCTCGGCGTCCTCGGCTGGGGCGTCGGCGGCATCGAGGCCGAGGCCGCCATGCTCGGCCAGCCGGTCACGATGCTCATCCCGCACGTCATCGGCTTCCGCCTCAAGGGCTCGCTTCCGGCCGGAGCGACCGCCACGGATCTCGTGCTCACGATCACCGAGATGCTGCGCAAGAAGGGCGTGGTGGACAAGTTCGTCGAGTTCTTCGGCGACGGCCTCGCCAGCCTGCCGCTGGCCGACCGGGCCACGATCGCCAACATGTCGCCCGAGTTCGGCAGCACGTGCGGCATCTTCCCCGTGGACGAGGAGACGATTCGCTATCTCGAACTCACCGGGCGCCCGGCCGAGCAGGTCGCGCTGGTGGAGGCCTACGCCAAGGCGCAGGGCCTGTGGCGCACGAACGGCATGCGCGAGGCGGACTACACCGACGTGCTCGAACTCGACCTCGCGATGGTCGTACCGAGCCTCGCCGGCCCCAAGCGGCCGCAGGACCGGGTCCCGCTCAGTGTGTCCAAGGAGACCTATCGCAAGCACGTCGCAACGATGGCCGCCGAGCGCGCGACGAAGAATCCTTCGGCGACGGGCAAGGCCTCGGTCACGAGCGGCGGAAAGACCTTCGAACTCGTGGACGGCGCCGTGGTGATCGCGGCGATCACCAGCTGCACGAACACGTCGAATCCGAATGTACTGATCGCTGCCGGCTTGCTCGCACGCAAGGCACATCAGCGCGGCCTCGCCGCCAAGCCGTGGGTCAAGACCAGCCTGGCGCCCGGTTCGCGCGTGGTCACCGATTACCTGAAGAAGGCCGGCCTGCTCGCCGAACTGGAATCCGTCGGCTTCTACGTCGTGGGCTACGGTTGCACGACATGCATCGGCAACTCGGGCCCGCTGCGCCCGGAAATCTCGGAGGGGATCAAGGCCGGCGACATCGTCGCGACCTCGGTACTGTCGGGCAATCGCAACTTCGAGGGACGCGTCCACGCCGAGGTGAAGATGAATTTCCTCGCCTCGCCTCCGCTCGTGGTCGCCTACGCGCTCGCCGGCACCATGGACATCGACATGAACCGCGACCCGATCGGCACCGGCTCCGACGGCAAGCCTGTGTACCTCAAGGATCTCTGGCCGTCACCGCAGGAGGTCCAGCAGACCGTCGCTGCATCGCTCGACGCGGGCATGTTCAAGAAGAGCTACTCGAGCGT
>DAOMFD010000283.1:0-2245 GCA_035429605.1 Steroidobacteraceae bacterium
CTCGTCGCGAACGGCGTGACCGACGTGTTCGGCATCGTGGGCTCGGCGTACATGGATGCGTTGGACATTTTTCCTGCCGCTGGCATCCGCTTCATCCCGGTCGCGCACGAGCAGGGCGCGGCGCACATGGCGGACGGATACGCCCGCGCTTCCGGCCGCCATGGCGTCTGCATTGCGCAGAACGGCCCCGGCATCACCAACTTCGTCACGGCGATCGCGGCGGCCTACTGGGCGCATTCTCCCGTCGTGTTCATCACGCCCGAGACGGGCTCGCTCACGATGGGACTCGGCGGGTTCCAGGAGACCGACCAGCTGCCGATCTTCTCGAAGATCACCAAGTACCAGGGACACGTGGCCAGCCCGAGGCGGATGGCCGAGATCGCGGCCCGCTGCTTCGACCGTGCGATGCTCGAGATGGGTCCGTGCCAGCTCAACATCCCGCGTGACCATTTCTACGGCGACATCCAGGCCGTGATTCCGCCGCCCACGCGCATCGGGCGCGGACCGGGAGATGCGTCCGCCCTCGACGAGGCGGCCGCGCTGCTCGCGACCGCGCGGTTCCCGGTCATCGTTGCCGGCGGGGGAGTCATCCACGCCGGCGCCAGGGATGAAGCGATCCGCCTGGCAGAGACGCTGGGCGCCCCGGTGTGCACGAGTTACCTGCACAACGATGCGTTCCCGGCGTCGCACGCGCTGTGGTGCGGTCCGCTCGGCTACCAGGGATCGAAGGCCGCGATGAAGCTCATCGCGCAGGCCGACGTCGTGCTGGCCCTGGGAACGCGCCTCGGCCCGTTCGGCACCCTGCCGCAATACGGCATGGAGTACTGGCCGGCCGGCGCGAAGATCATCCAGGTCGATGCCGACGCCAAGGTGCTCGGCCTGGTGAAGCCAATCAGCGTGGGTATCCACGGCGATGCGCGCGCGGCGGCCGCAGCACTGATCGAGCGGCTGCAGGGTCGCGAACTCGCCTGCGTGGCCAACCGCAGCCAGCGCAACACGAAGGTCCGCGCAGAGAAAGACGCCTGGGAGCAGGAACTCACTGCGTGGACTCACGAGCGCGACCCGTATTCGCTCGAGGTCGCGAAGGACTCGAGGTTCATGCACCCGCGGCAGATGCTCCGCGAGCTCGAGCGCGCGATGCCCGCCGACGCGATGGTGTCCACCGACATCGGCAACATCTGCTCGGTGTCGAACTCCTACCTGCGGTTCGACCGCCCGCGCTCGATGTTCGCGGCCATGAGCTTCGGCAACTGCGGCTACGCCTTCCCGGTCGCCTGCGGCGCCAAGGTCGCGAGTCCGGACCGGCCGGCAGTCGCCTACGTCGGCGACGGCGCATTCGGGATCAGCCTGAACGAGTTGCTCACCTGCGCGCGGGAGAAGATTGGCGTGACGGTGGTCGTCTTCAACAACGGCCAGTGGGGCGCCGAGAAGAAGAACCACGTGGACTTCTATTCACGCCGGTTCCTGGCCGTGGACCTCGAGAACCCGAGCTGGGCCGGCATCGCGGACGCGTTCGGCTGCAACGGGGTGACCGTGGATCGCCTGGAGGACGTCGGGCCCGCCTTGCGGGCTGCGGTCGCGGCGCAGGCCGACGGGCAGACGACGGTGCTCGAGATGATGGTCACTCGCGAGCTGGGCGATCCGTTCCGTCGCGACGCGCTCTCGAAGCCGGTCCGCTACCTCGACAAGTACCGCACCTACACCTAGTCTCACCGGGTCCGCCGCTGTCGGCGGCGCACGGAGAGGTCGCATGCCGATCGACGAGGCACGGTTCGAGTACGTCGGGTTCTGGGCACGCCTGCTCGCGTCGCTGGTCGACTCGGTGCTGGTCTGCATGCTCGTCGCGCCGCTGCTCACGCTGGCCTACGGCAGCGGCTACTGGGAACCGATCGTTGCGCTCTGGCGCGACCGTGGCGACCTCTCGGCACTGCTGGCCGCCGCCGACACCGCCACGGGCGCCGAGTCCGTGGCCGGCGGCGGTCCGGTGGAATTCATCGTCGTCTGGGTGCTGCCGGCGATCGCGTTCATCGCATTCTGGCTTGCACGCGAGGCGACGCCCGGCAAGATGCTGGTCGGCGCGCGGATCGTGGATGCGGAGACGGGTGGACCCATCACGCGCCGGCAGGCGATCGGTCGGTACCTCGGTTACTACGTCTCGCTGCTCGGCGGCTTCCTCGGCTTCTTCTGGGTCGGCTGGGACCGGCGCAAGCAGGGCTGGCACGACAAGCTCGCGGGCACGGTCGTC
>DAOMFD010000284.1:0-2244 GCA_035429605.1 Steroidobacteraceae bacterium
CGCAGGTGACGACGGCGCTGCCGCCGATATTCCAGGTGAGCCTGGAGAAGCTCCCGCCGCTCGAACTCCCTCCGGCCCTGGAACGGGAACCGGGCCCGACGAGCGCGCCGGAAACGCCGCAGGGACCACCGCGCAAGACGCGGCCCGTCCCGATTCTCGTCGACACCCCTGTTGCGAATCCGGTTCCACCGGGCACCCAGGTCAAGCAGTACGAAATGGGCGACGAACTCATGGAGGGCGAACCCGGTCCGCCGAGCCCGCCCGGCGCGGTGGTCGGCGGGACGGGCGATACGGCTGGCACGCAGCAACTGCCGGTCATCGAGAAGGTCGCGCTGGAGCGGATGAAGCCGCCGGTCTACCCGCCGCGGTGCCTGCGCATGGGCATCGAAGGCCTGGTGAAGGTCCGCGTGCTCGTCGGCGAGGACGGCCGACCCCAGGAGATCACGCTGGCGAAGTCGAGCGGCGAGTCGTCGCTCGACGAGGCGGCGATGGACGCCGTGAAGGACTGGATCTTCAAGCCCGCGCAACGTAACGGGCTGCCAATACGAGCCTGGGCCACGGTGCCCATCGAATTCAAGTTGATTGACTGACGGTCGAGGAGCGAGACATGCATCCCACCGAATCGCTGACGACGATGAGCTTCGCCAACTTCCTCCGGCAGACGGACGCCGTCGGGCTGTTCGTCTTCGGGCTGCTGGTGCTCATGTCGATCGTCTCCTGGTACTTCATGATCATCAAGTTCCTGCGCGTCGCGCGCATCCGGACGCGGTCGCACCACGTCGTCTCCTCGTTCTGGAAGACGCCGCCCGACCAGGCCATCGCCTTCCTCGAGCAGCAGCCGGACTGGGAGCCGTTCTCGAAAATCGCCCTCGATGCCGAGTTCGCGATGCAGCACCACGACCAGCTGACCGAGGACCGGCTCGCCGGAACGCTGCATCGGGCGGACTTCCTCGACCGCGCGCTGCGCGCCTCGATCAACCGCGAGATGGAACGGCTGGAGACCGGTCTCACCTTCCTCGCGACCGTCGGCAGCACCGCGCCGTTCGTCGGCCTGTTCGGCACGGTCTGGGGGATCTTCCACGCACTGGTGAAGATCGGCGCGACGGGCGAGACCTCCCTCGACCAGGTGGCGGGCCCGGTGGGTGAATCGCTGATCATGACGGCGCTGGGCCTCGCGGTCGCGGTGCCGGCGGTGCTCGGCTACAACCTGCTCGTGCGCAACAACCGCGTGATCATCGCGAGCTTCCACGCATTCGCGGAAGACATGCTCGCGTACCTCACGACCGGGGCGCGCGTCCCGTCGTCCATGGACCATCACCGCACCCACATGAAGCGTGCGGCCTGAGCGCGAACGGAGCCAGCCATGGCATTCAGCGGACTCGGCGGCAGCGGCCAGCCTCACACGACCCCGATGGCGGAGATCAACACCACGCCGCTGGTGGACGTGATGCTGGTGCTGCTCATCATTTTCATGATCACGGCGCCGTTGCTGGCGCACAAGATCAAGATCGACCTGCCGCAGGCCTCGACGATCCCGCTGGAGGAAAAGCCCGACACGATCGTGATCGCGCTGTTGCCCGACGGCACGATGTTCCTCAACGACGCGCGCATCGACCGCGAGAGCCTCGTGCGGCGGCTTGCGTCCGAGGCGCAGCGCAAGCCGCAACCGGAGCTGCACCTGCACGTGGACCGCACGACCCAGTTCCAGGTCCTCGCGACGATCATGGCGGACGCGCAGAACGCCGGCATGGTCAAGGTGGGCATCGCGACCGAGCCGCTCAAGGACCGAAAGCAGCCGTAGCGCGGGAGAGCCGGCATGCCCCTGACCGTCTCGCTCGAGATCTCCGACCAGGAGCTCGAACACTTTCGCACCGTCCTGCGGAGCGCCCGCACCAAGGCGGCGCGCCGGCAGCCGCACGAGATCGCCTCCGCGGCAAGTGCCGCCGTCGAAAAGCTGCGCTCCGCCGCGCCCTCGCCCTTCGTCGCGAAGAGACTGCAGAAAGTCGACGCCCTGATCCGCATGCTCGACGACCCCGAGTGGCGGCTGCCCCACGCCGAGCGCTGCCGGGTCCTCGACGGCCTCGCCTACGTCGCCGAGATCCACGACCTCGTGCCCGACGACGTGCCCGTGCTGGGGCTCGTGGACGACGCCATCATGCTCGAACTGGTGCTGCGCGAACTGCAGCACGAGCTCGAGAGCTACGGCGAGTTCGACGACTACCGCCGGCAGGAGCACCTCGAGGT
>DAOMFD010000285.1:0-2241 GCA_035429605.1 Steroidobacteraceae bacterium
TGGATGCCGTTCGTGCCGCATTGCGAGCTCGTCTCGATCAAGCTCTTCCGGGCGGACCCGGTGCGCGGCGAAGTCATCAGCGTGCTGCGCGCGCCCCCGGGCGTGGAGCTGCCGCGCTACCGCCACGCCGGTTCGGCGACGATCTACACGGTGCAGGGCCGCTGGAAGTACCTCGAGCACGACTGGGTCGCGGGACCCGGCAGCGTCGTGATCGAGACCGCGGCGTCGCGCCACACCCCGCAGGTGATGCCGGACGGCACCGACGACGTGATCATGTTCATCGTCACCGAAGGCGAGTTGCTGCTGCTCGACGAGGACGGCAACGTGGTCGCCTCCGAGAACTGGCGCACCGCCGTGGATCGCTACCTCGAGTACTGCCGTGCGAACGACATCGAGCCGCGCGACGTGACGGGATCGAGCGCCTGAGGATCCGCGCCGACGCTACGCC
Organism: Steroidobacteraceae bacterium; assembly: GCA_035429605.1. Taxonomy (GTDB): domain Bacteria; phylum Pseudomonadota; class Gammaproteobacteria; order Steroidobacterales; family Steroidobacteraceae; genus RPQJ01. The sequence goes on from DAOMFD010000285.1 coordinate 449, forward strand.
GCCGCGTGCGGGGCCCGCCGCTCCTTCCACGGCATCACCTGCTCGAGCTGCGCCGCGAGACGAAAGAGCGTCGCCTCGTCTCCCGTGCGCGCCGTGAACAGCATGCCCATCGGCAGCCCGTCCGCCGTCCAGTGCAGCGGCAGCGACATCGAGGGCTGTCCCGTCACGTTCGCGACCATGGTGTAGGGTGCGATCTCGAACGTGCTGCGGAACGCCTCGATCACCTTCGGCTGCTGGCGACGCACCATGCCGTCGGGCAGCGCGGCGAGCAGGCGCAGTCCCAGGCGCCGCGACCGCGACAGGCGGTTCGCGCCGACCGGGATGGGCGGCACGCCCACGGTCGGCGTCAGCAGCACGTCGAATGCCGAGAACCACTCGAGCCACCGCCGCGAAAAAGCCTGCGCCTCCCAGTACGCGGCACTCACCTCGACGGCCCGGTGCGCCTCGCCGATGCGCGCCAGGATCCAGTTCGACAGTTCCACGTCCTCGCGCCTCGCCTCGCGACCGACCAGCTGCTTCGCATAGCGCAGCGTCGCCGCGATGTCGGCGGACACGAGCAGCGCGTAGCTCGCAATGAACTGGTCCGACGGCAAGGGCAGGTGGACCTCGACGAGGTCGTGACCAGACTTCGTCAGTGCCGCTACCGTAGCTTCGAGCCCAGCCCGGTTCTCCGGGTGCAACGAAGTTGCGAGGCCTGGGTCGAACGTGTACGCAATGCGCAGGCGGCCGGGATCCCGCCCCACTTCGTCGAGGTACGGACCCGACGCTGGCGGCAGCTTCATGAGTTGCTGCGGATAGTCGCCCGCAGTCGCATCGAGCAGCGCCGCGCAGTCGCGCACCGTGCGGGTGACGGCGTGTTCCGCGATGAATCCGAACCACAGGTCCGGCGCGAGAGGTCCGCTCGGTACCCTGCCCCGGCTCGGCTTCAGGCCGACGAGGCCGCAGTTCGAGGCCGGCGTGCGTATCGAGCCGCCGCCATCGTTGGCATTGGCGGCCGGCACGATGCGCGCCGCGACCGCGGCCGCCGAGCCGCCGCTCGAGCCGCTCGGCGTGCGCTCGAGGTTCCACGGATTGCGCGCCGGGCCGAAGAGCTCCGGCTCCGTGACGTTGGTCGCGCCGAATTCCGGCGTGTTGGTCTTGCCGAAGATGACCAGGCCCGCGCGCCGGTAGCGTCGCGTGAGTTCCTCGTCCGCGGCCGGCACGTAGTCGCGGAACAGGCGCGAAGCGCTGGTCATCGGCTCGCCGGCATACGCGGTCATCAGGTCCTTGATGAGGAACGGGACGCCGCGGAACGGACCGTCGGGCAGCCCCGCCGCGATGGCGTCGCGCGCACGGCCTTCCATCAGGTGGATGACTGCGTTGATCCTGGGATTGACGGCCGCCGTCCTCGCCAGCGCCTCGTCGAGGAGTTCCGTGGCGCTCACCTGCCCGGTCCGCACCAGGTCGGCCAGGCCGAGCGCGTCGTAATCGCCGTAGTCGCGCAATCCCATGGATGTCGCTCCGTCTCGATGTGATCGAGAGCATGATCGCCGGTCCGCGCGGGGAAATCGATCGTCGCTTGTACGTGGCCGCAGCACTCGCCGACTGCACACGTGCGTCACGAAGAACGTGCGACGGTGAACGCCTGCGGCATGTTGCACTGCAAACGCTCTTGCCAGCGGCGGCGGGCCGACCGACACTCGACGCGTCCACACGCGTACAGGACCGACACATGATGCGTAGCCGTGCCGCGATGCTGACCATCGCGATCGTCTGTCTCGCCGGGCTTCCAGGTGCCGAGCCGTCGCTCGCGA
>DAOMFD010000286.1:0-2235 GCA_035429605.1 Steroidobacteraceae bacterium
CGGCGCAACCTTGTCTTATCGTCCATGGGGCAGCACTCTAGGCAGGCGAGCGGCTGGCCTCTTGTCATCGGACGGCAACGTCTTGTCCGGGCAGGTCAGGGGGCCGCCTGGATGAACATATTGCCGGCCAGCCGCCAACATCGGGCGGGTCCGGCTGGCTCGAGACGGCGATGCTCAACAAGTCGACTGCGCTGGCGATGACCGCGGCCCCGCTGAAGGAGGCGGTGCAGCAATACGGCCTGGATTTCGCGGAACTCGCGCGGCGGGCGGGCATCGACCCTGAGTTGCTCTCGCGTGCCAATGCGCGTTACCCGGCCGAGGGCCTGCAGCGACTCTGGGAACTCTCGGCCGCTGCGTCGGGCGATCCGCTGTTCGGAATTCGCGTCGGCAACCTCATCCGACCGGGCATGTTTCACGCGCTCGGGCTCGGCATCGTGAGCAGCACGAGCGTCCTCGGGTCGCTCAAGCGCATCGAACGCTACAGCAGCGTCGTCAGTACCAACGGACGCATGGTCGTCGTAGGGCACGACGGCACGGTCGGCCTCGAGACCCGGCCCAACGAGACCACGATCATGCCGACGACGCAGAGCGTGGACGCGATCGTCGTCGGTCTGTGCCGCTTGCTGGAGCAGTGCGCGGGACCGTCGGCCATTCCGGCGAAAGTCGTCTTCATGCGTCCGCGAGTCGCACCGGCCGAGGCGTACCGCGCTGTGCTGAAATGCCCGGTCGAGTTCGACGGCAATCACGTCGGGATGCTGTTCGACGCCGTGGCCGTGGAACAGCCCGTGCTGACCGGGAATGCGGAACTTGCGGCGGAAGCGGACCGGCTGGCGACGCGTTACATCGAAGGCCTGGTGCCTGACTCGACGGCGGCCAAGGTTCGGGCGCTGCTGCTGAAAGCGATGCCGTCGGGGGAGTTCGACCAGGACGTCATCGCGAAGTCGCTGAACCAGAGCCCGAGCACGCTGCAGCGGCGCCTGCGCAAGGAAGGGACGACGTACCAGGGCCTGCTCGACGCGACGCGACGCGACCTGGCGTTCGACTACCTGCGGCAGGGGCGCGACAGCCTCGCCGACATCGCCTTCCTGCTGGGATTCACCGACCAGGCCAATTTCACGCGCGCATTCCGCCGCTGGACGGGGCGTACGCCGCGCGAATTCCTCTCCTGACCGGCGCGGCCGTGGCGATGCGCGGGCCCGATCACCCGGTGCCGTCGCGACGAGCGGCGGCTCGCGGCCCTGCGGCTCGCGTGCGCTGAAGCGCCTCGCGCCGGATGACGTACAACCCGGCACCGACCACGATCGCGCCACCGGCCAGCGTCGTCGCTGCCGGCAGCACGTGCCAGATCGCGACGTCGAGCACGACGCCCCAGACGAGCGCGGTGTATTCGAGCGGCGTAACCACCGACACCGGCGCGTGACGGAAGGCTTCCGTGATGAAGTGCTGGGCGATCGCGCCGCAGACGCCGACACCCACGCACAGCGGCCAGTCGGCCGGCTCGAACGGCCGCCACGCCGGAATGGACAGCAGTCCCGCTCCCACGGTGAGGATCACCGTGAACCAGAACACCATGCTCTCCGTGGTGTCGGTGCGCGCGAGCAGCCGCATGGTGATCGCCGCGAACGCGTAGCAGAGTGCCGAGAACACCGCCGCGAGGCTTGCCAGCGACACCCAGTCGCCGCCGGAGGGGCGCAGCATGAGCAGCACGCCCGCGAGGCCGACGGCGATGGCCACCCACTGGGCGCCGGCGACCCGCTCGCCCAGCATCGGCGCGGACAACGCGGCCACGACCAGTGGCGCGCACATGAAGATCGAGTAGGTGTTGGCGAGCGACGAGCCGCGGACCGCGTAGATGAACGCCGACAGCATCAGCACCGCGATCCCGCCACGGACCAGGTGCAGGCGCAGGTTGACGATCCTCAGGCGCGCGACGCGCCCGCGCAGCAGGACCGGCAGCAGCACGAACGGCAGCGAAGTGAGGCCACGGATGAAGGCGACCTGCATCGGGCCGTAATGCGCGGCCAGCAGCTTGAGCTGGGCGTCCATGCCGGAGAAGACGGCCACCGCGACCAGCATCGCGACCACACCCCTCAGGCTGCTCGCGTGCACGGGATCGGCTCCCTCGGGGAGTGAATGGCCTCGCCGGCGGCTACCGGCCGACGGCTCAGCGCTTCATGGCGTCGAAGAACTCGGCGTTGGTCTTGGTGTCCCGCATCTTGTCGATGAGGAACTCCG
>DAOMFD010000287.1:0-2222 GCA_035429605.1 Steroidobacteraceae bacterium
TGGGACAGCGCGGTCGTATTCGGTGACGTCGACGGTGCGCCGGGCAGCGAAGCCGTCGCGATGCTGAGTTCCAACAGCGGCGGCAGCGGTGAACTCGTCTACGTCGCGGTGTTCGGCACGCGCGACGGGAAGCTCGTGAACCTCGCCACGGCGATGGTCGGCGACCGCACCAAGCTGCAGAACCTCTGGCTGCAGCAGGGCCACGTCGTGATGGACGTCGTGGAGGCTGGCCCGAAGGATCCGGCCTGCTGCCCGACCCAGCTCGCTCGCAAGACTTATGCGCTCGAGGGCGGGGCGCTCAAGCTCGCGAAGAACGAGGTGCTCGGCACGCTCACGATGGGAACGCTCGCCGCCAACGAGTGGCAGCTGATCTCCATCGACGGCAAGCCGCTGCCCGAGGGCGCGAAGCCGCCCGTCGTGCACTTCGAGCCAAAGGACGTGCGCGGGTTCGCAGGCTGCAATCGGTTCACCGCGCCAATCAAGGAGACGTCACCGGGCGTGATCGTGGTGGGTCCGGCCGCGGCCACACGCATGTCCTGCCCGGAGCCCGCGATGCAGCTGGAGCAGGAGTTTCTCCAGTCATTGGAGAAGACGTCTGGCTACACGTTCCTCGCCGGCCGCCTCGCGCTCACCCGGTCCGGCAAGGAAGGCAACGGGACGATGCTGTTCTCGAAGTAGTGCGACGCACGGGTGCCGGCGGCGGCAGGCGCGCGCCGCAGGCCGCCAGCCCGTCGTGGAACAGCATCACGCCGCGAGCAGGTCCTCCGCCGTCAGTTGCGACGCATTGCGCCCTCCGGCGTACTGCGTGAGCCCGACCTTCTCGTAGTGCGAGCGGATGCGCGGCGAGAAGATGCCGATGTACTCGAGGTTCGGCACCAGTCGCCGGAACATGATCTGCCGGAACTGCTGCAGGAAGGGCGAGGACGAGATCACCTCGTCCCAGGCCGAGCGCTTCATGATCCCGGCGAACCACTCGTCGTAGATCTCGTGCGCGAGGAAGCGGTCGCGCATCAGGCAGGCGACCTCGAACGTCCAGTCCTCGCGCTCGCGCAGCTCCGCCGGGCTCAGCTCCGCGAAGTGCCGCTTGAGCGCCAGCACGCCGTAGTGCACGTGGCGCGCCTCGTCCTGGATGACGTAGCGCAGCATTTCCTTGAGCAGCGGCTCGCGCGTGGCCTGGTACATGGTGCCGAAGGCGCCGAGCGCGAGGCCCTCGATCATGATCTGCATGCCGAGGAACTTCATGTCCCAGCGCGAGTCGCGCATCAGCGCGTCGAGGATGGTGAACAGGTTGTCGTTCACCTGGTAGAGCTTGCCGAGCTTGCTCTCGAGGTAGCGCAGGAACACCTCGAGGTGGCGCGCCTCGTCCATCACCTGGGTCGCGCCGTAGAACTTGCCGTCGACCCAGTGCACGGACTCGGTCACCTGCGCCGAGGCGTAGAGGGCACCTTGTTCGCCGTGCATGAACTGGCTCAGCATCCAGGATGAGAAGTCGGCGACGAAGCGCAACTGCTCGTCACGCGTCAGGCGGATGCCGTACGCGGCGAGGCCTTCCATCGGCGCGAGTTCGAGCGGGAACACCGGTCGCTCGGGGTGGAGCGGGTCGACGTCCGTCGACCAGTCGAGCTGCCTGTCGCCGTCCCACTGGTTCTGCACCGCGCGGCGGTACAGGTCGTACATCTCCGGGTAGTCGCCCTGGTAGCGGAAGTCGAAGTACGCGTCGTGCGACGCACGCATCCCCACCGGCTCACCCTGCTTGCCTTCCTTGAGCAGGAAGCCGCGCGCCACCGAGGGCGCGAGGCCGACCAGGACCTTCTTGTTCTCGACGCGCGTCGCGATCTTCATCGCGTCGAAGACGTCGCGGACCCGGCGGGCGGCCGGGCTGGGCAGGGAATCGAGGGCGCGATCCGAAAGCATGTGTGTCTCCGTGGTGCCGAACGGCGCTGGGCCGCGGCGTGTCATTGGTTGTCGATGGTCAGGTCGGTGTCGGCGTAGCTGCAGCAGGCGAGGACGTAGCCCGCCTCCCGCTCGCTGTCCGTAAGGCAGTTCGGCTCGCTGGCGACGACCGAGCCGCTCGACTTGTGCACTTTGCAGGCTCCACAGCCGCCCATCGTGCAGCTGTAGGGCAGGTCGACGCCCGCCTCCAGCCCCGCTTGCAGCACGGTCTGGCCCGGGCGCGCCGTCACGCGCTTGCCGCTTGCCGCGAAGGTGATGTGCGCGGCGTG
>DAOMFD010000288.1:0-2181 GCA_035429605.1 Steroidobacteraceae bacterium
TTGATCGTGGGCATCCCGCTCATGCAGATCCTGCTGTTCGGGTATGCGATCAACTTCGACGTGCGCAACCTGCGCGCGGCGGTCGTGGACGAGGCGGGCACGAGCCTGTCGCGGGCGCTGGTCGCCGACCTCCGGGCGACCGGCGTGATCGCGCTGCGGGCGCCGAGCCCCAGCGTCGCGGAGCTGCGCCGCCGCATCAATGCCGGCGAGATCAGCGTCGGCATCGTGATCCCGGCCGATTTCGAACGGCGGCGGCTCGAGTCGGACCGCGCGGCCGTGCAGATCCTCGTGGACGGCAGCGAACCGATGGTCGACAGCATCGCGCGTTCCCTCGCCTCGACGCCGATTCCCGGTCGCCACGGACTGCGGCCGGCCGGCGGGCGCACCTACGAGATCTACACCGAGTACAACCCCGAGCGACGCACCGCGGTGCAGGTCGTGCCCGCGCTGATCGGCGTGATCCTGAACATGACCATGGTGATCTTCACCTCGGCGGCGATCGTCCGCGAGCGCGAGCGCGGCAACCTGGAGCTGCTCATCACCACGCCGATCCGTTCCGGCGAGCTGATGACCGGCAAGCTGCTGCCGTACGTCTTCATCGGCCTGCTGCAGGCGACCCTGGTGCTGCTGGTCGGCATGTGGCTGTTCGACGTGCCGCTGAACGGCAGCCTCGTGCAGTTCTACCTGGCGGCGGGGCTGTTCATCGCTTCGACGCTGACGCTGGGCCTGGTGATCTCGACCGTGGCGCAGACCCAGCTGCAGGCCTTCCAGATGGCCTTCATGACCATGCTGCCGTCGATCCTGATGTCCGGGTTCGTGTTCCCGTTCGACGGCATGCCCAAGCCGGCGCAGTGGTTCGCGCAGCTGCTGCCGCTCACGCACTTCGTGGACATGGTGCGCGGCGTGATCCTGCGCGGCGCGCCGCTCGCGGACCTCAAGGTGCAGGCGTTGAAGCTCGCCGTGTTCTTCGTCGTGACGCTCGCCATCGCCACGCGGCGGTTCCGCAAGCGGCTGGACTGAGACCGCGGCCAGCGGCCAGGCGCGCCGCCCCGGCCCCGGAGTCCGGCACTGCGACCGCCGCTGGTCAGCTCTGCTTCACGTAGGTCCCCGGCGCGTCGCAGATCGGCTTCAAGCCCTTCTTCGGCGCGCCCATCGCGGGCGGCTTGACCTTGTGGGCACCCGAGCGCTCCTCGAGCCACTTCGCCCACGTCGGCCACCACGAGCCCTGCAGCATCTCGGCTCTGTCGAGGTACTTGTCCGGCGGTGTCAGGCGCGTGCCCGCCCGCGTCTGAAGGATTCGATGCCGGCGCTTCGGGTGCTGCGGGCCGCTGATGATGCCGGCGTTGTGCCCGCCGCTCGTCAGGCAGAACGTGTAGTCGCGCGACCGCACCAGCCGGCCGGCCTTGTACACCGAGCGCCACGGCGCGACGTGATCGGTCTCGGTGCCGACGACGAACATCGGCACGGTGATGTCCGACAGCTGGATCGGCTCGCCCATGGCGACGTACCGGCCTTCCGCGAGGTCGTTCCCGAGGTACAGCTGGTGCAGGTAGTCGGTGTGCATGCGGTAGGCCATGCGCGTGCCGTCGGCGTTCCAGGCCATCAGGTCGTTCAGGCTGGCACGCTCGCCGCGCAGGTAGGTGCCCACCGTCGGCGCCCACAGCAGGTCGTAGGTGCGCAGCATCTGGAACGCGCCGCCCATCTGCCGGCTCTCGAGCACGCCCGACTTCCACATCATCGCCTCGAGCATCGCGAGCTGAGCCGGGCTGATGAAGATGGAGATCTCGCCGGGCTCGCTGAAGTCGGTCTGGCCCGCGAAGATCGTCACGCTCGCAAGGCGCTCGTCCTCGCGAGCGGCCATCAGGGCCGCCGCGATGGCGAGCAGCGTGCCCCCGATGCAATAGCCGACCGCGTGCACCTTGTGCTTCGGCACGACGGTCGTCACCGCGTCGAGCGCAGCCAGCACGCCGTGCTCGATGTAGTCGTCCATGGTGATGTCGCGGTCGTCGGCGGTCGGGTTCTTCCACGAGATCATGAACACGGTGTGGCCGAGGCTCGTGAGCCAGTTGACCATCGAGTTCTTCGGCGACAGGTCGAGGATGTAGTACTTCATGATCCACGCCGGCACGACGAGCACCGGCTCGGCGTAGACGTTCGGCGTCTGCGGCGAGTACTGGATCA
>DAOMFD010000289.1:0-2181 GCA_035429605.1 Steroidobacteraceae bacterium
ATGAAAGTACTCATCATCGGTTCCGGCGGCCGCGAGCACGCGCTCGCGTGGAAAGCGGCGCAATCGCCGCGCGTGACGCAGGTGTACGTGGCGCCGGGCAATGCGGGCACGGCATTCGAGCCGCGCGTTCGCAATGTCGAGGTCGACGCTGATGACGTCCCCGGGCTGCTGCGCTTTGCGCTGGCGGAAAAGATCGACCTGACCATCGTCGGCCCCGAGGCCCCGCTGGTGCTCGGTGTCACCGACGAGTTCTCCGCCGCGGGACTGCGCTGCTTCGGCCCGAGTCGGCTGGCGGCGCGCCTCGAAGGCTCGAAGGCCTTCATGAAGGAATTCCTGCGCCGGCATTCGATCCCGACCGCCGCGTACGCGACGTTCACGCGCGGGACGTTCGACGCCGCGTGGGTGCGCGCTCAGCGCGCTCCCCTCGTGGTCAAGGCCGACGGTCTCGCGGCCGGCAAGGGCGTGGTCATCTGCGCCACGGTCGACGAGGCCGTCGCGACCGCGAAGGACATGTTCGCCGGGCGGTTCGGGACGGCGGGTTCGACCATCGTCGTCGAGGAATTCCTCGAGGGCGAGGAAGCCAGCTTCATCGCGATGGTGGACGGCACGCACGTGCTGCCGCTCGCGACGTCCCAGGATCACAAGCGCCGCGACGACGGCGACCGCGGCCCGAACACGGGCGGCATGGGAGCATATTCGCCGGCGCCGGTGGTGACACCCGAGGTGCACGAGCGCGCGATGCGCGAGGTCATGTGGCCGACGGTGCGTGCGCTCGCATCGGAGGGAACCCCGTACGTAGGCTTCCTGTACGCCGGCCTGATGATCGCTGCCGACGGCGCTCCCCGCGTGCTCGAGTTCAACTGCCGGCTCGGTGACCCGGAGACGCAGCCCATCCTGTCGCGGCTGCGCTCGGACATCACCCTTCACTGCGAGGCCGCAATCGACGGGCGCCTCGCGACGGAACACGCGGACTGGGACCCGCGCGCTGCCGTGGGTGTCGTGCTGGCCGCCGGCGGCTATCCGGACAGTGTGCGCAAAGGTGACGTGATCCACGGCCTCGACGCCGCAGCCCGGCTGCCTGGCAAGGTCTTCCACGCGGGCACCGCCCTGCGTGACGGCTCCGTCGTGACGAACGGCGGCCGCGTGCTCTGCGCCGTCGGGCTCGGCGACAGCGTCAGGATCGCGCAGCAGCAGGCCTACGACCTGGCCCGGGCCATCTCCTGGGACGGAATGCAGTACCGCAGGGACATCGGCTACCGGGCGATCGCTCGCGAGTAGCTACCGCGCCGGCGCCGGTGCCGCAGCCTTCGTCCCCGGCATGATCTCGAACGCCGGGTCGAACTGGGTCATGCAGCCCATCAACTGCTGGAACACCTGTGCATTGCCCTCGAGCTTCGCCTTGCCCTCGCCCGCGAGCGACGCGAAGGTCGCCTGCTGCATCATCACGCGCTGGAGGTCCGCCTGGTTCACGGTGACCGTGAGGTCGGGGTGCGGCGCTGCGAAGCCCTCGATGTTGGTCAGCGTCGAGTTGCTCAGCTCGACCGCATACTTCTCGCCGTTGTCGGGCGTGACGATGTTGATGACGAAGTGCATCCCCTCCGCCTTGTCGGCGTCGAGCAGGATGCCGAGGTAGTCGAGCCACAGGCCCGTCGACATCGCGCGGACGACGTCCGGCGTCGCGGTCTTCGGCGTGATGCCACCCGGTATGCCCGACCTCAGCTCGAGCGCCGCGGCGAGGAAGCTGTTGCGCAGGCTCGAACTTTCCTTCTGGTAACCGATCTGCTCGAAACAGTCGGCCAGCAGGTCCTTGGCCGCCTGGTTGCCGGGCTCGGCGTACACGAGCTTGTTCAAAATCTCCGTCGCAAGCAGGTACTGGCCTGAATCGTAGAGCTGCCGGCCCTTCGCCATGATCTTCTGCGAACCGCCCATCATCTCCACGTAGAGCGGCGCCGAGTCCTGCGGCGACAACGGGATCAGCGTCGCCGGATTGCCGTCCCAGTAACCCAGGTAGCGATTGATGACGGCGCGGCTGTTGTGCTCCTCGGAGCCGTGGTAGCTGTGCGCTTCCCACCGTGTCTTCAGGCTCGGGGGCAGACGATAGACGTTCTGCACCTCGTTGATGGTGACGCCGTCGTTCGCGAGGTGCAGGACCTCGTTGTTCAGGTTCGCGTACACGTCGCG
>DAOMFD010000290.1:0-2161 GCA_035429605.1 Steroidobacteraceae bacterium
CGCACGCCCAGCTCGCGGCTGAAGCTGTCGTTCACGATCACGATGCGCGACTCGATCAGCACCTGCTTGACCGGGATGTCGAGCGTCGAGACCAGGCGGCGGATGTCCGCCAGCCGGTCGGCGGTGTCCTGCAGCAGGAGCGTGTTGGTGCGCTCGTCGACCGACACGCTGCCGCGGTCGGACAGCAGCGAGGTCTTGCCCTGCGACTTGATCAGCGCCGCGAGGTCGGAGGCCTTCGCGTAGTTGACCTGCAGGTACTCGGTGCGGACCGGGGCGAGTTCCACGATCGCCTTCTGCGCCTCGAGCTGCTGCTTCTCGCGCGCCTGCAGTTCCTCGGACGGCGCGACGTAGATGACGTTGCCGTCCTGGCGCTTGTCGAGGCCCTTGGTCCTGAGCACGATGTCGAGCGCCTGGTCCCACGGCACGTTCTGCAGCCGCAGGGTGACGTTGCCCTGCACCGAGTCGCTCACCACGATGTTCTGGCCGCTCGTCTCGGCGAGCAGCTGCAGCACCGCGCGGGTCTCGATGTCCTGGAAGTTGAGCGTCAGCCGCTCGCCCTTGTATTCGCGCTTGCTCGGGTCGACCACCGCCGCCTTCGACCTCTGGCGGACTTCGAGCACGTAGTCGCGGTCGCTCTGGTAGGCGAGCTGGTCGTAGTCGCCGGCCGCGGCGACCACGATGCGGGCGCCGTTCGGGCCCTGCGTCACGTCGAACGAGCTGATCGGCGTGGCGAAGTCCACCACGTCGAAGCGCTTCAGGTACTCCTGGGGCACGGTCGTGTTCGGGAAATCGATGACGATGCGGCCGCCTTCCTGCTTGAGGCTCGCCTGCACGTTGGAGCTGCTGGTCGTCACGAGGACGCGGCCGGCGCCATCCGTGCCCCGGCGGAAGTCCACCTTCTGCACGGCCGCCGCCGTGCTCGCGGCCTTGCCGCCGCCGGATGCCGGCGCCGGTACGGACGCAGCCTGTGTCGGGCCGCTCCCGCCGATGGTCACGAAGACGGTGTCGCCGGACACGCGCGTCTGGTAGGGCAGCATCCGGTCCATGTTGAACACGAGGCGCACGCGGCCGGAGGCCTCGGCCGCCACGATGGTGTCGACGCCGCCGGCGTTGACGTCCACCCGGCGCGAAGGCAGCCCGAGCGAGGCCCCGGGGAGGTCGAGCGACAGCCGCGCGGGGTTGTCGACCGTGAAAGTGACCGGCTGCGGCGCCGGACCGTTCAGGACGAGGCGCACCTCGACCTGCTGGCCGGGCTGCGGCTGGACGTCCACCTTCTCGAGGCGCAACGCATCCTGCGCGAAGACGGCCTGCGCAAGGAACGCGGCGAGGCCCGCCAGCGCGACGAGCGCCGCGGGCCTGCGCCGGCCGTGCGACTGGCGCGCGCCTTCGCGGGGTTCGATCGTGTTGAACGATGCAGCGGTCATGCTCGAGTCTCCTTGCAGATCAGTCGCTCAGCGCAAGCGCGGCGGGGCGTTCGATGAAGCCGCCCATGCCGTCGGGGACGATCTCGATGAGCGAGATCTTGCCTTCGTCAATGGCCGTGATACGGCCGTCGTTCTGGCCCAGGTGGTTGCCGGGTAGCACGCGGTGCACGAGCCCGTCCTTCGTCTGCACCAGCCCGAAGACGCGGCCCTGCAGCTTCAGCGTCCCGACCATCTTCAGCGTGTCCAGCGAGAACTGCTCGAGGAACTCGCGCGGGCGGTTGGCGTCGGGCCGGATCGCGCCCGGGGCGCTCGCCGACGCCGGCACGCCCGGCTCGAACGGCGAGCGCTGGTCCGCGTCGGGGTAGGCGAAGGTCTCGTACGGCTTGACCTCGGGCAGCGGCTGGATGCGCTCGCCCGGCCGGCTCTTGATCTCCGCGATCTGCTTGCGCAGCTGCTCGGTGTCGTCCGAGCATCCCGCCGCCGTCGCGAGGATGGCCGCCGCCAGGACGATGCGCAGTGCTGTGGTCATGTTCGCTCGCGCCTGTGCCATCGCTGCCTCACTTGGCCTGGGCGGGCGGCTTGCCGCCCTTCTTGCCGCCCGCCTTGTCGTCCGCCGCCTGCTCCTCCTCGTCGAGGTAGCGATAGGTCTTGGCGGTCACGTTCAGCACGAGATCACCCGCGTTACCCGAGTCCTTGTTGGCCGGGACGATCTCGATGTCGTGCAGCGTGACGATGCG
>DAOMFD010000291.1:0-2125 GCA_035429605.1 Steroidobacteraceae bacterium
GACAGCCTCGAGAAGCACGGCGGCATCGACGAGGCGGCGTTCGCGAAGCTCTGCTCCCTGCTGCGCTACGTCGACGGTGATTACGCCGACCCGGCCACCTTCGCCGCGCTGCGCAAGACCCTGGGTGGCGCGCAGCGGCCCGCGCACTACCTCGCGATCCCGCCGGTGCTCTTCGGCAAGGTCGTGGAGCAGCTCGCGGCATCCGGCTGCAGTTCCGGTGCCCGCGTCGTCGTCGAGAAGCCGTTCGGGCGCGATCTCGAGTCGGCGCGCAAGCTGAACGCGATCCTCCATGCCACCTTCGACGAGGAGCACGTCTTCCGCATCGACCACTACCTCGGCAAGCGGCCGGTGCACAACATGGTGTTCTTCCGCTTCGCGAACGCGTTCCTCGAGTCGTTCTGGAACCGGAAGTTCGTGAAGAGCGTGCAGATCACGATGGCGGAGAGCTTCGGCGTGCAGGGGCGCGGGGCGTTCTACGATACCGTCGGCACCGTGCGCGACGTCGTCCAGAATCACCTGTTCCAGGTCCTCGCCAACCTGTGCATGGAGCCGCCGGCACGCGCGGACAGCGAGTCGCTGCGCGACGAGAAGGTGAAGGTCCTGAAGTCCATCCCGCCGATCGCGGAGAGCGACCTCGTGCGCGGCCGGTTTCGCGGCTACCTGGACGAGCCCGGTGTCGCGAAGGACTCGCGCACCGAGACCTTCGCCGCGCTGCGTCTCGAGATCGACTCCTGGCGCTGGGCCGGCGTGCCGTTCTACATCCGCGCAGGCAAGTCGCTGCCGGTGACGTGCACCGAGGTGCTCGTGCGGCTGCGGCGCGCACCCAGGATCTTTCCGGGTTGCACCGGTGTGCCGAACCATCTTCGCTTTCGTATCAGCCCCGAGATGACGATCGCCCTCGGGGCGACGGTGATGGACATCGACGACAAGTCGATCGGCCAGCAGATGGAGCTGACGGCGAGCCGCCGTCCGGGGCCCGAAGAGATGGACGCCTACGAGCGCGTGCTCGGCGATGCGATGGAGGGCGACCGCACGCTGTTCGCCCGCGAGGACTACGTCGAGGAGGCGTGGCGCATCGTCGACCCGGTGCTGAAAGCCGGCACGCCCGTCCACGAATACGAGCCCGGGACCTGGGGGCCGCCGGAGGTCTCCGCGGTGGCGCCACCGGGCGGCTGGGCGGATCCCGTCGTGCAGGCCTGAGCGGTGTCAGCGGTGCAAGTCGAGGTCTTTGACGATGCGCAGGCGGTCGCCGAGGCCGCGGCCGGGTACATCGCCGGGCAGGCGCGCGTTGCGGTGGCGGCGCGAGGTCGATTCCTGCTCGCGGTGAGCGGCGGTCGCACGCCATGGGTGATGCTCGCCGCCCTTGCCACGAGGCCGCTGCCGTGGAGCGCGATCGAGGTCTTCCAGGTGGACGAGCGCGTTGCACCGGCGGGAGATCCGGACCGCAACCTGGTCCACCTGCGCGAGGCACTGCTGCAGCACGCCCCGCTGCAACCGGAGCAGGTGCACGCGATGCCCGTGGAGGCCGCTGACCTCACGAGAGCGGCGCGGGACTATGCCGCCATCCTCGAATCGTGCAGCGGCGTGCCGCCCGTGCTCGACCTCGTGCACCTCGGCCTCGGGCCGGATGGCCACACCGCCTCGTTGGTTCCGGGCGACCCGTCGCTCGAGGTCAGTGACGCCGACGTGACCCTGTCGGGTCCCTACCAGGGCCATCGGCGGATGACGCTCACGTATCCGGTGATCGATCGCGCGCGGCGGGTGATGTGGGTCGTGACCGGCGCGGAGAAGGCGGCCATGCTGCGCCGGTTGCTGGATGGCGATCGCGCGATTCCCGCAGGCCGCGTATGCCGCGATCGCGCGATCGCATTCGTCGACCGCGACGCGGCCGGCGACGTGGAGCGCGCACAATTTCCCGGAAGCAACGGGGCCGTGCCGGCCCGAGGCAATGCATGAATACCAATGGCTCCTGTGCCTGGCGTGGCTTGGTGTCGGTGCTCCTGCTGGCGACGGGGATGGCCGGCACGGTCCGTGCCGGCGAGACGGCGACCCCGATACAACGCGGCCAGTACCTTGCGGCGGCGGGCGACTGCATTTCCTGTCACACCGTGAACGGCGGCAAGCC
>DAOMFD010000292.1:0-2104 GCA_035429605.1 Steroidobacteraceae bacterium
GTTGTCCTCGACGAGCAGCAGCGTTGAGCCAGGGCTCTGCGGCATGAGTGGATCGTGGTCGTCGTCTCTGACGTTGTTCGCCGGTTGATATCACAGGTCCCGGGCCCCGTCGACTGACGGGTCCGGCGATGCCGGGCCACCGGCCTTGCGGCCGGCGGCCCGCGCGCCGTCAGTCGTGGCGCACCCGCTCGAGCGTCACCGGCACCGGCCGCATCAGCGTATCGCAAACCGGCGAGTGCGAATGGACGAACGCCAGGAGTTCGTCGAGCGCCTCGTCGCTGCAGTCCGCCTGGATGTCCATCGTCACCCTGATCTGCTGGTACCCCGGCCGCACCGCGGGGTCGAGGTCGAGCAGGCCCTGCAGATCGACGTCGCCCGCGAGCCGCGTGGCGATCGAGCGCACGTTGATCCCGCGAGCCGCGGCATGCAGGACGGTCGTCGTCGTGATGCAACCGGCGAGGGCGTGCAGCACGAACTCGCCCGGGTTCGCGGCCGTGTTGTTGCCGAGCAGCAGGGGCGGCTCGTCGTTCGTGATGGTGAATGGCCGTTCGCGCGACCGATCCTCGGCGCCGGCTCCGTAGAAGCCCTGGATGGTGGAGCGGTTTTCGCCGCCGTCGATCCACTGGTTGCGGGCCCGGAACTCGAACCTTGCGAGGCTGCGGTCCTGCGTCAGTGCGCCGACGACCTGCGTGAGCGCCTGGCTCTCGAAGCCGTTGATGCGGTGACCCGGGGTCGACGGTGCGGTGTTCGTGGTCATGAGGATTCTCCTTGGCGACGGGGTGGAAACGTGGCTCAACGATAGGCATCCGAGGGCACGGCCGTAAGCGGCGCGCTTGCCGCTTTCGGTCGTTTCATGCCAGTGTGTGTCATGACTGCTGCCCGCCACCGTCGGCCGCTCGAGACACTGGTGCTCGCCCTGCCGCAGACGGCAGGTTCCGCGCTGTACGGGCTCGTCGACGTGCTGACGACGACCGGCCAGCTGTGGCAGATGCTGCTCCGTCGAGACGCACGGACTTCGCCGTTCCACGTGCAGATCGCATCGACCAGCACCCGCGCGTTTCGCTGCGGCAACGGCGTCCCGGTTTCCCCGGCCGTGTCGATCCGGACCCGTCCGGCAGCGGACATCGTCGTCATCCCCGAACTGTGGCTCGGACCGGACGAGGACCTCGCGGGCCGCTACGCCGACGTCACGGCCTGGATCCGCGCGCGGTACGCGGGCGGCGCACACGTATATTCCGTGTGTTCCGGAGCGCTGCTGCTCGCGGAGACGGGGCTGCTGGACGGAAGGGAGGCGACGTCGCACTGGGGTTACCAGCAGCTGTTCGAGCGGCGCTATCCGCGGATCCGCTTCCGGCCGGAGCCGAACCTGTGTTTCTCCGATGCAGCGGGTCGCCTGGTCACCGCTGGCGGAGCCACGTCCTGGCAGGACCTCGCGCTGCACATCGTGTCCCGGCACGTCGGCCCGGACGAGGCGCTGCGGATGGCCAAGGCCTTTCTCCTCAAGCCGCACGAAGAGGGCCAGCTGCCCTATCGCCCGCTGGTGAAGCCGCGGCGGCACTCGGACTCGGCGGTACGCCGTTGCGAATTGTGGCTGGCCGAGCATTTCCGCGAGCGCCATGCCGTCGCAAGGGTCGTGGCGTACTCGGGACTCGCCGAGCGCACCGTCAAGCGCCGCTTCAAGGCGGCCACTGGCGCGACGCTGATCGACTATCTGCAGGACGTGCGTATCGAAGAAGCGAAGCGCCTGCTCGAGACGACGCAGCGCGCCGCGGAGGCGATCAGCGTCGAGGTCGGCTATCAGGACGCGTCGTTCTTCCGACGCTTGTTCAGTCGGCGCACCGGCCTGACGCCGTCAGGCTACCGACGCATGTTCCAGCCGCTACGCCGATCATGATCCCGCGTGCGCCCGCCAGGCCACGACTTTCGGACCGGCAAGCAGGTGAAGCTGCAGCTGAGCGTCCCTTCGGATCAGTCGGTGCGACCACGCTGATCGTCAGGGTGCGGCACTGCGTAGCGAGCCGTCGTCAGCGAATGCCGGCGCCGGCCAGGGCGTCGGGCTGCCAGTCGGACTTCGGGAACGGTCCGCGCTGCTCGATGCCGTAGT
>DAOMFD010000293.1:0-2098 GCA_035429605.1 Steroidobacteraceae bacterium
AGCAGTCCACGCGGCCGGGGTGGATGCTCGACCTGAGCTACGGATTCCGCGGCGGCGAGATGGACGGCAAGCCGCGTCCCGACATGGTCACCGCGATGGTGAGCATGGACCTGCCGCTGTTCCGCGGTAACCGGCAGGACCGCGAAGTCGCGGCAGCGCGGGCCGAGGCGGAAGGCCTGCATGAAATGCACAAGGACCATCAGCGCGAGATGAGCGCCATGCTGCAGGAAGCATGGGGCGTGGTGGACCGCACCGGCCAGCTCGAGCGGTACTACGAGACCGACCTCGTGCCGCTCGCCGACCAGACCGTGCAGGCCGCGCTGCTCGCATACCGCAACAATCGCGCGATGGTCGACGACGTGGTGAGCGCTCGACGCGTCGCGCTCGAGACGAATCTGAAACGCCTGCGACTCGCCGCTGACCGTGCCCAGGCGCAATACGAACTCGACTACCTCGTCGGAGCAGAGCCATGAACAGCCGTGTCACGGGCCTGATCGCGGGATTCGTCGTCGCCGGGTTGCTGGCGGCCGGATGCAGTCGGCAGGAGACGCCGGCGCAGCCGTCTGCCGGAGCCGCGGGCGACGCGGCCAGTGCTGCGCCGGCGAAGCCGCTCTATTACCGCCATCCGCATGATCCGCAGCGCACGTCCGCAGTGCCGATGAAGGACGAGATGGGGATGGACTACGTGCCGGTATTTGCCGACGCAGCCGGCCCCGAAGTCCGCATCTCGCCGACGGTCATGAACAACCTCGGCGTGCGCGTCGAGCCCGCGGCGATGGGTGCGCTGCCGCGCACGGCCGACACGGTCGGGTACGTGGGCTTCGACGAACGCAACGTGCGACAGGTGCGTCCGCGCGCAGAAGGGTGGGTGGAGAGCCTCGCCGTGCGGACGATGGGATCGACCGTCCGGGCCGGGCAGCCGCTCTTCACGCTGTACTCGCCGATGCTCGAGTCAGCCCAGCAGGAATATGTCGATGCAATGCGCATCGGCAACGCGGACCTCGTCGCGGCGTCGAAGGACCGGCTCGGCGCGCTCGGCCTCGACAAGGCAACGGCCGAGCGGCTCGGGAAATCCGGCAAGGTGTCCGGCCACGTCACCTACACGGCGCCGATCTCGGGCGTCGTCACGGAACTCGAGTTGCGCGAGGGCTCGATGGTGACCCCGGAGATGGTGGCGATGACCATCACCGGGCTCGGCAGCCTGTGGGTCATCGCCGAGGTCCCGGAGGCGCAGTCGGGCTGGGTTGCGACGGGCACCGCGGCGGAGCTGTCGTTTCCCTCGCTGCCGGGTCGTCGCGTGTCGGGCCACGTCGAGTACGTATACCCGGAACTCGACAGGGAGACACGCACCGTCAAGGCGCGCATCACCCTCGATGACGCGCCCCCCGAAATACGCCCGAACATGCTCGCGTCCATCACGCTGGTCGGCAGGGCGGGCCCCGAGGTCGTCAGCATCCCGCGCAGCGCGTTGATCCGCACCGGCGGCGGCGACCGCGTCGTGATCGCGCTCGGGGACGGCCGCTTCGCGCCGCGCCGCGTCGTGGCGGGCCACGAGAGCGGCGAGCGGATCGAGATTCGCGACGGCCTGGTGGCTGGCGAGAACGTCGTCGTCGCAGGCCAGTTCCTGCTGGACTCCGAAGCCAACCTGCGGGCCGGCCTCGGGCGCCTCGGCGAGGAATCGCCATCACCAGCCCCGGCCGACACTGCCAGGCCATGAGCGGGCGGAGGATGCGCTGGTGATCAATTCAATCATCCGGGCCTCGCTCGAGAACCGGGCGCTGGTGGCCCTGCTCGCCGCGCTGCTCACGGCAGTCGGCATCTACTCGTTTGCGCACACGCCCGTGGACGCGTTGCCGGACTTGTCGGACGTCCAGGTCATCGTGCGCACGCCGTACGCTGGGCAGGCACCGCGAGTCGTCGAGGACCAGGTGACGTATCCGCTCACCACGGCGCTGCTGTCCGTGCCGGGCGCGACGACGGTGCGCGGCTACTCCTTCTACGGCGACTCGTTCGTGAACGTGCTGTTCGCGGACGGCACCGACCCGTACTGGGCGAGGTCCCGCGTGCTCGAGTACCTGAGCCAGGCGGAGGCGCGGCT
>DAOMFD010000294.1:0-2090 GCA_035429605.1 Steroidobacteraceae bacterium
CCGCGCAGAAGGCGTAGTTGCAGCTCTTGCCGTCGGCATTCCACATGAAGGCGCCGAGCTTCGCGAACACGTCGAACTGCTGGTCGATCGGGTAGCGCCCGACGAGGGAGAAATTCCAGCCGTCGAGGTCCCATGCCAGGCCTTCACTCTTCAGGCGGCCGCCGTAGATCCACTCGACGTCGGCGGCGAAGTACTTGGCGAAGTTGTAGCCGCCTTCGACTTTGAAGGCCGTGTCGCCGGCGTCCCAGCCGTGGCCGAGATCCAGCTGGAAATATCCCACGCCGCCACCCAGGTAGAACCCGTCACCCGCGGCATACGCAGGGGACGCGACCAGGCCGACAAGCGCAACCGCCGCGTAGATGAATCGCATGGTGCCTCCCTACCGGTTCGGTTCCGGCATCGTATCGGGGCGCGAGATCCTCACCACGACGTGCCTGAAATCCCTCCGGACCGCGCCCATGCTAGGTGTCGTCAGCCTCGCGACGCAAGGCGGGATTGCATACGGGCGCAGCAGCCTGTCGCGTGGCACGCGAACCGCTTCAGTGCGCTTCGTCCCAGTTCGAGCCGCGCCCGACCTCGACCTTGAGCGGGACCCGCAGGTCACCTGCGGCCGACATGCGCTCGCGCAGTCCCGTCACGACTTGATCGACGGCGCTCGCCGCCACCTCGAGCACGAGCTCGTCGTGCACCTGCATGACCAGCCGCGCGCCGGTCCGACCGTCGGCGAGCCAGCGGTGCACGTCGATCATCGCCCGCTTGATGATGTCCGCCGCCGTGCCCTGCATGGGCGCGTTGATGGCGCTGCGCTCCGCGTACTGGCGCAGCTGCTGGTTCCTCGAGCGGATGTCGGGCAGGTACAGGCGACGGCCCGCGACCGTCTCGACGTAGCCTTGCTCGCGCGCCCTGGCACGCGTCTCGTCCATGTAGCGCTTCACGCCCGGGTAGCGCTGGAAGTACAGGTCCACGTACTGCTGCGCCGCGGCTCGCTCGATGCCCAGTTGCCGCGCCAGCCCGAACGCCGACATGCCGTAGATGAGGCCGAAATTGATCGCCTTCGCGGCACGTCGCTGCTCGGGCGCGACCTTCGCGGGCTCGAGCCCGAAGACCTCGGCGGCCGTCGCCTGGTGGATGTCGCGGTCCTCGGCGAATGCCCTGAGCAGACCCTCGTCCCCGGACAGGTGCGCCATGATGCGCAGCTCGATCTGCGAATAGTCCGCGGACACCAGCACGTGGCCCGGCGGTGCGACGAAAGCCTGCCGGATGCGACGTCCCTCGGGCGTGCGGATCGGGATGTTCTGCAGGTTCGGGTCGGTCGACGAGAGGCGCCCCGTCGCTGCGATGGCCTGGTGGTACGAGGTGTGCACGCGCCCGGTCCGCGGATTCACCTGCTCGGGCAGCTTGTCCGTGTACGTCGAGCGCAGCTTCGCCATGCCGCGGTAGTCGAGCACGATGCGCGGCAGCTCGTACTCGTCGGCGAGTTCCTCGAGCACGTCCTCGGCGGTCGACGGCTGCCCGGTCGACGTCCGGCGTTGCACGGGCAGCCCGAGCTTGCCGAACAGCACCTCCTGCAGCTGTTTCGGCGAGTCGAGATTGAAGGGCCCGCCGGCCACGGCGTGCGCCTTCGCCTGCAGTTCCAGCAGCTGCTTCGACAGCTCGTGGCTCTGTCGCTTGAGCATCGCCGCATCGATCAGCACGCCGGTGTGTTCCATGTCGAGCAGCACGGTCACGAGCGGCTGCTCGATCTCCTCGTACAGCCGGCGCACCTTCGGCAACGCCTCGATGCGGGGCCACAGGGCAGCGTGCAGCCGCATCGCGACGTCGGCATCCTCCGCCGAGTATTCCCCTGCGCGGTCGACCGGCACCTCGGCGAACGGCAGCTGTTTCGCGCCCTTGCCCGCGACGTCCTCGTAGTGGATCGTCGACACGCCGAGGTAGTGCTGCGCCACCGAATCGAGGTCGTGGCGCGTCGCCGTGCTGTCGAGCACGTAGGACTCGAGCATCGAGTCGAACTCCATGCCCTGGAGCTCGATGCCGTGGTTGCGCAGCACGTGGGCGTCGTACTTGAGGTGGTGGCCGAGCTTGGCGCGCGA
>DAOMFD010000295.1:0-2088 GCA_035429605.1 Steroidobacteraceae bacterium
AGCGGGACCTCGAGCAGGTGATGCTCGATTTCTACCACAAGCGCGCCAACCTGCTGCTGTGCACTACGATCATCGAGAGCGGCATCGACGTGCCCACCGCGAACACGATCATCATCGACCGGGCGGATCGCTTCGGCCTCGCGCAGCTCCACCAGCTCAGGGGCCGCGTCGGACGGTCTCATCACCAGGCCTATGCCTATCTCCTGGCGCCGCCCAGGAACCTGATGACGACGGACGCCGCCAAGCGCCTGGAAGCCATCGAGTCGCTGGAGGACCTCGGCGCCGGGTTCGTGCTGGCGACCCACGACCTGGAGATCCGCGGCGCGGGCGAGCTGCTCGGCGAAGGCCAGAGCGGCCAGATCCAGGAGATCGGCTTTGCGCTGTACATGGAACTGCTCGAACGCGCCGTTGCCGCGATGCGCTCCGGCCGCGTGCCCGAGCTGGAGAAGCCGCTGCATCATGGGCCGGAGCTGGACCTGCACGTGCCGGCCCTGTTGCCGGAGCCATACCTGCCGGACATCCACGCGCGGCTCGTGTTGTACAAGCGGGTGGCCGGCGTCGCTTCCGAGCTGGAACTCGACGAACTGCAGTCCGAAACGGTGGATCGCTTCGGCGTGTTGCCCGAGCCGGCGCGCAACCTGTTCCGGATCGCGCGGCTCAGGGTCGCGGCGGCGCGGCTCGGCATCGAGCGGCTGGACGTGGGGCCCGCCGGCGGGTCGATCGCTTTCGGGCCGGACACACCCGTGGATCCGGGCGCGCTGATCCTGCTCGTCCAGAAAAGCAATCGCGCCCTGCGCTTCGACGGGCCGACCCGCATCCGCTTCGGCGGCGACTACCCCGCGGCGGAAGACCGCTATGCGGTCGCGCAGTCCAGGCTCGACGCGCTCGCGCGCTGCGTCACACGGCCTTCCTGAGCGGCAGCCAGTGCAGGAAGCCGAACAGCAGCGTCAACGCGATGCTGTCGACGAGCGGCCCCGGATGACGCTTGACGCTGTCGAATGCGATGGCCACCTCGATCACGTGCAGCGCGACCAGGATGACCGCCACCTTCTGCAGCCAGATCCCGCCCGGCAGCGCGACGCAGCAGGCGGAGACGATGGCGAGCAGGTAGATCGCGAGCAGCAGCGCCTTGAGGTTCGAATACATGTCGGGCTCCCTGGCCGTTCCGGGCATTGCGTGGGACCATGCTACATGCAATCGGACGTGGCGGGCCCCGACATTTTCGCGGCCGTGAGCTCCACGGAGTGCGCACCGCATGCCGAGCGCAGGTGAACCGGCCATGAGAGTCGATGTCTGGAGCGACGTGGTCTGTCCCTTCTGCTACATCGGCAAGCGCCGGCTCGAAGCTGCGCTCGCCGGCCTGCCGCACAGCGACACGGTGGAGGTCGTCTGGCACGCGTTCCAACTGCTGCCCGACCTCGTCACCGACCCCACCCGGAACGCGGTGCAGAACATGGCCGAGCGCAAGGGCTGGCCGATGGCGTACGCGCGGCAGGTCGCCGGGCAACTCACCGCACTGGCCGCTGCCGACGGCCTGGCGTTCCACTACGAGCAGACCCGGGTCGCCAACACGTTCGATGCCCACCGGCTGCAGCACTTTGCGACGACGCAGGGCAAGGGCGACGCGATGGCCGAAGCCCTGTTCAAGGCATTCTTCACCGATGGCCGCAACATTGCCGACCCCGACACGCTTGCGGCATTGGCCTCAGCCGTGGGGTTGCAGGAGTCGCAGGCGCGCGAGGTGCTCGCGTCGGATGCACACGCCGAGGACGTTCGCCGCGACATCGACGCAGCCCTGCAGCTGGGCGTCACCGGTGTCCCGTTCTTCGTCATCGACGGACGGTATGCCGTGAGCGGGGCCCAGGACAGCTCGATCTTTCGCCAGGCGTTGCAGCGAGCCCTCGCGGACCCGACCGCCCGGGAGCGTGCGCCGGCGAACGACATGGACGCGTCCGCATGCCGAGTCGACGGCGAATGCCCGTGATGCGGCGGAAACGCGGCTGGCGATAGTCCCGGTGCTGGCTACAGGCTTACGCCGACGACTACGTTTCCGCCCGACCGCTTCGCGCTCTCGACTGCGCGTTGTGA
>DAOMFD010000296.1:0-2084 GCA_035429605.1 Steroidobacteraceae bacterium
TGGACTGGATCGAGCACGAACGCGAGCGGCACTTCGAACACCTCCTCCACCTCCGTCGAGTCCAGCGCGAGCGCGAAGCCGGGCCGGACGAATGCGACGACCGGCGTGACGACGTATCCGGAGATCACGGCGTGGTCGGCGAGATAGCCGATCGGCGACACGTGAGTCCGGGCAAGGCCGATCTCTTCCTCCGTCTCGCGCAGGGCGGCGGCGATCGGTCCCTCGTCCGCGGATTCCACGCGGCCGCCGGGGAAGCTGATCTGCCCCGGGTGATTCTTGAGGTGGGACGCGCGCCGTGTGAGCAGTAGAGTCAGTCCCTCCGCACGCTCGACGATCGGCACGAGCACCGCCGCGCGCGAGTACTGGGTCGGGACGAGACGGCGGACGACTTCGACCTCCTCCGGAGTCCGGTCGCGTGTCAGGTGCGCGAGCGGGTCCCCCCCCGGCGCGGTGCCGCGCAGCCGCTCCTCGATCAGGGCCCTGAGCCGCCGGTCGTCCCTGGCATCCGCGGGCGCCACTCAGTCCCCCGCCTTGCCGCGCCGCACACCTCCCCTCGTCAGGGCCGCAGGGTCGAGCAGCTTCGCCAGGCGGTCCGCGCCGAGGTCCGTCATCTCCGCGGCCACCTGCCGGATCGGGCGGCCCTCGAGGTACGCCTTCTTGGCGATTTCCGCCGCCTTGTCATAACCGATGACCGGATTGAGGGCCGTCACCAGCATCGGGTTGCGCTCGAGCGCCGCGGCGACCTGCCGGGTGTTGACCGCAAATCCCGCGATGGCGCTGCGAGCCAGGCTGCGCGATGCATTGGCCAGCAGGTCGATGCTCTGCAGGAGGTCGTGCGCGATCACGGGCAGCATCACGTTCAACTGGAAGTTGCCGGATTGTCCGGCAATCGTGACGGTCAGGTCGTTGCCGATCACCTTCGCCGCCACCATCGCCACCGCCTCGGCCGCGACCGGGTTGACCTTGCCGGGCATGATGCTGCTGCCGGGCTGCAGCGCCGGGAGCGCCACTTCGCCGAGACCGGCGAGCGGGCCGCTGTTCATCCAGCGCAGGTCGTTCGCGATCTTCATCAGGCAGGTCGCCAGCGTGCGCAGCTGGCCGGACAGTTCGACGGCGGTGTCCTGCGAGCTCAACGAGGCGAAGAAATCCCGGCTCGGACGCAGGTCCAGCCCGGTCTGCCGCGACAGGAGCGCCGCGACGGCAGCGGCAAATCCGGCGGGCGCATTGACCCCGGTCCCCACGGCGGTCCCGCCCTGCGCCAGGCAATGCAGCCTCGGCCGGCATGCGCGGATGCGCGCGATCGAGTCCTCGACCTGCGTGCGCCACGCGCCGAGCTCCTGGCCGAGCGTGAGCGGCATGGCGTCCATCAGGTGGGTCCGCCCGGTCTTCACGATCTCGCCGACGTCCGCCGCCTTGCGGCCGATCGTCTCGGACAGCTCCTGCAGGGCCGGCAACAGCTGCTCGGCCACCGCGAGAGCAGCGCTCAGGTGGATCGCGGTCGGCACGACGTCGTTGCTGCTCTGGCTGCGGTTGACGTCGTCGTTGGGGTGGACCGGCTGGCCGCCCGCATAGGCGGTGGCGAGGTGCGCGATCACCTCGTTCGCATTCATGTTGCTGCTGGTCCCGGAACCGGTCTGGAACACGTCCACCGGGAAGTGCGCGTCGTGGCGGCCCTCCGCCACCTCGAGCGCCGCCCTCTGGATGGCGAACGCCCGCACCTTGTCGAGTTCGCCCAGCTCGAGATTGGCCCCGGCCGCAGCCCACTTCACGAGCCCGAGGGCGCGGATGAACCCGCGCGGCATGCGGAGGCCGCTCAGCTGGAAATTCTGGACCGCGCGCTGGGTCTGCGCGCCCCACAGCGCGCCCGCCGGTACGCGCAGTTCGCCCATGCTGTCGCGTTCGAGGCGAAAGTCGTCTGCCGCCATGCCACTCCGGCTCCGGGAAGTCCGCGCAAGCGCCGCTTGCTGCGGCTGCGCTATCATTTCGGATCGTAGCACCTCCCGGATTGCCGCATGAGCCTCGACACCCTGACGGCCCTCTCGCCGGTCGACGGACGGTACGCCAGCCGCTGCACGGAGCTGCGC
>DAOMFD010000297.1:0-2084 GCA_035429605.1 Steroidobacteraceae bacterium
GACGGCCCTCTCGCCGGTCGACGGACGGTACGCCAGCCGCTGCACGGAGCTGCGCGAGCTCTTCAGCGAGTCCGGCCTGATCCGGGCCCGGGTCCGCGTCGAGGTCGCCTGGCTGCTGGCCCTGGCGGCGAGCCCCGACATCCCCGAGATGCATGGCCTGTCGCAATCGGATCTCGAGGTCGCGACGCGGCTCGAGGCGGCCTTCACGGAGGCCGATGCCGCTGCGGTCAAGGCCATCGAGCGCGAGACCAACCACGACGTCAAGGCCGTCGAATACTTCGTCAAGGACAGGCTGCGCGAGCACGCGGCCTGGCGCCCGAGGCTCGAGTTCGTGCATTTCGCGTGCACGTCCGAGGACATCAACAACGTGGCCTATGCGCTGCTCTGCCTGCAGGCGCGCGACGAGATCCTGCTGCCACGCCTCGAAGCCCTGGCCGAGACGCTGCGCGCGATGGCACACACGCATGCGCACGACGCGATGATGTCGCGCACGCACGGGCAGCCGGCGACGCCGACCACGCTCGGCAAGGAGGTCGCCGTCTTCGTGCATCGCCTGCGGCGCGCCTGCGAGCGACTGCGCGCCGTACCGATCCTGGGCAAGATGAACGGGGCCGTCGGCAACTACAACGCGCACCTCGCGGCGTACCCCGACGTCGATTGGCCCGGCACGGCGCGGCGGCTGGTGGAGTCGCTCGGGCTGCAGTGGAACCCCTACACGACGCAGATCGATCCGCACGACTGGATGGCCGAGTACTTCGACGCCGTGGCGCGTGCCAACACGGTGCTGATCGACCTGTGCCGCGACTTCTGGGGCTACATCTCCGTCGGTGCCTTCCGGCAGAAGGTCATCGCCGGCGAGGTCGGTTCCTCGACCATGCCGCACAAGGTCAACCCGATCGACTTCGAGAACGCCGAGGGCAACTTCGGCGTGGCCAACGCATTGCTGAGGTTCATGGCAGACAAGCTCCCGGTGTCACGGTGGCAACGGGACCTGACCGACTCCACCGTCCAGCGCAACATCGGCGTCGCGCTCGCCCACTCGGACGTGGCGATCCAGTCGGTGTCACGCGGCCTGGCCCGGCTCGAGGTGGACCGGACCCAGCTCGCCGCCGAGCTCGACGCCAACTGGGAATTGCTCGCCGAACCGATCCAGACCGTGATGCGGCGTTACGCGCTGCCCGGAGCCTACGAGCAGCTCAAGGCGCTGACCCGCGGACGCCGCCTCGATGCCGCTGCGCTCGCGGACTTCATCGACGGCCTGCCGCTGCCGGCCGAGGCCAAGGGCCGGCTGCGCGAGCTGACACCCGCGAGCTACCTTGGCCTCGCGGCCAGGCTGGCCCGCGATGTCTGAGCGACGGCCCGCTGCACCGGTGCGCATCCGCCCGGCCACCTGGCAGGCGGATCGCGACGACCTGATGCGCGTGCGGCGCCGCGTGTTCATCGAGGAACAGGGCATCCCCGAGTCCGAGGAAATGGACGAGCACGACCCGGTCTGCCGGCATGCGCTCGCCCTGGCCCCCAGCGGCAACGTCATCGGGACGGGTCGCCTCACCCCCGCTGGCAAGATCGGCCGCATTTCGGTGCTGCCCGCATACCGCCGGCGGGGCGTGGGCGGAGCGCTGGTTGTCCATCTCGTGAACCAGGCCACAGAACTCGGGCTGGCGCAGGTATACCTTCACGCGCAGGCCGATTCCGTGGGCTTCTACGAGCGGCTGGGCTTCAAGCCCGAGGGACCGGTGTTCGACGAAGTGGGCATCCCGCACCGACGCATGCGCCGCGGGATCGAGCGGAGCGATGGAAACCAGGCTGGACGTGACGGGAACGAGGAGCATCCTCTCGACGCTCGATGAGTATCGGGCCGCCGTGGCCGAACTCGCCACCCGCGCCCAGCGTTCCCTTTCGATCTACACGCCCGACCTAGAGCCCCAGCTGTACGACCAGGACTGCTTCCTCGAGCCGATGAAGCGCCTTGTGCTTGCGCGCAGCCACGCGCGGCTCCGCGTGCTCATCTCCGACCCCGCTCGCGCCTCCCGCGAGGGCAATCGCTTCATGCAGATGGCCCGTCGCCTGACGAGCTACATCGA
>DAOMFD010000298.1:0-2081 GCA_035429605.1 Steroidobacteraceae bacterium
GCACGATCGAGTTGAGATCCACCGTGCCGAAGATGACGATCAGGCCCAGCACCGTCAGGCCCATGATGACTTCGTAGGAGATCATCTGGCTGCCCGCGCGCAGCGCACCGAGCAGCGAGAACTTGTTGGACGACGACCATCCCGCCAGCATCGCGCCGATGATCGTCATGCCGCCGAAGGCAAAGACCATCAGCAGCCCCGCATCTAGCCGTGCGATCTGCATCGGATAGCTCTTGTCGCCGAACCAGTCCGCCAGCATCGGTATGAGATGTCCGGGCACCAGCACGCCGCCGAACGGGATCACGGCGAACACCAGTAGTACCGGCGTGAACACGACCCAGGGGGCGACCGCGTACGCGTACCAGTCGTAGGTCTTGGGCTTGAAGTCCTCCTTCAGGATCATCTTCAGGCCGTCGGCCATGCCGTGGAACAGGCCCCACCAGACCAGCTTCACCTGCGTGAACGGGATGCGGAAGTAGGCACGGTTGGCACCGATGCGGTCCGACATCACGGCGGCCTGCTTGCGCTCGACCCAGGTCAGGATCGTGCCGAAGCCCATCAGCACCGAAATGGCGTAGGTGATGAAGACGATGGAGATGACGAGATCCTGGATCATGCGATCGCCTCGCTCCGTGCGGCCAGCTGCGCGAACAGCTGCTCGGCGTGCACCACACCGTCCTTCTTGCGGACGATCGGCTCAAAGCGGCTCACCACGCCGGCGAAGTTCGTGTAGTGCCCGGCGCGCTCGGTCTGGATGCTCACCGGAATGAAGACATCCGCGTGGCCGTTTTCCGGCGCCAGGTAGGAACCGAGCAGGATCACCTTCGCGCCACGGGGCAGATCGGCGAAGCTCGCGCCTTCGCCCCAGACGAGCACGAGGTCGGACTCGGCCGGCACCAGGTGCGCTTCGGCGCCGAACAGCTCCTGTGCCCTACGCGTGTTCGGGTTCTTGTCGGCACGGATCAGCAGGTCATCTTCCAGTCGCTCACCCGGTTGCGCCTGCCAGTCGGACTTGACGATGCACTCGACGCGGTCGCCGAGCGTTGCCTTGAATGCCGCCAGCTCCTCGTTCGAGCCCCAGCTCGACACCAGCGCGGCCGGCCGCTTCGCTTCTCCAATGAGGCGCCGCGCAGCCGCAATCGCGTCACCGAGTGCGGCTGGCTTGCCCTTCTGCATCGCCTGTTCAGCGCGGGGGCGCTCGAAGATCCGGGCGAGATCGCGGCCCTTGTTGCAGATCCAGGGCCCGTTGACCTCCGGGTTCTCGCGCGGCGTCACGCGGGCGATGGCGGTGTTTTCGCGCGGGTCGAGCGCGTTGAGCTTCCACTCGGCCTTGCGGTGCCACAGATCCACGGTGCATCCGCGGCTGCAGCCCGGGCACACCGAAGGCGTGGCTTTCAGATACCAGACGCGCGCCTTGTGCAGGAACTGTTTCGAAAGCAGCGCCCCGACCGGGCAGATGTCGATGACATTGTCGGAGTACGGGTCGGACTCGAAGTCGCGGCTTTCGACCGGCCTCACCAGGGATGCGTCGCCGCGGTTCTGGATGCCAAGCGCGTGCGATTTGGAAATCTCGCGCGTGAAGCGCACGCAACGTGAGCAGACGATGCAGCGCTCGTTGTCGAGCACGATCCGGCTCGACAGTTCGAAGTACTTCGTCGCATGGACCTTCGGCACGGTCGATACCGAGGGCAGCCCGTTCATTTCGTAGTGGTAGTCCTGCAGCGTGCACTCGCCGGCCTTGTCGCAGATGCCGCAGTCGACCGGGTGGTTCAACAGGATGAACTGCAGCGTCTCGCGGCGCCGCGCCCGCACCGCCTCGGAGTCCGTCAGCACCCGCATGCCCTCGGTGACCGGCATGTTGCAGGCGATCTCCATCCAGCTGCTGCCGCCCCCTTCGCCTTCGACCTCGACCACACAGATACGGCAGTTGCCCGAGATCGACAGATTGGGATGCCAGCAGAAGGTCGGAATGAAGAAGCCAGCGGCCTTTGCCGCCTGCATGACCGTCTGGCCCTTGGCCGCGGTGACCGGCTGCCCGTTGATGAAGAAGTCAGGCATGCGCGGCCTCCTGCTCGGCAACG
>DAOMFD010000299.1:0-2060 GCA_035429605.1 Steroidobacteraceae bacterium
ACTACAAGCGCGAAAGGGCGGCCAATGCGAGCGGGACGCTGTTCCGCCGCGACTATGCGGAAGCACTTTACGCCTACGCGCTGGCGCAGCCCGGCGATGCGGCGGGCCGCGAGGCCCGCCAGGCGGCGCTGACGCAGGCGTCGGAACTGGTCGCCGGAGCGTCCGCCGAAGCCCGGCAGACCGTCGAGATGCGCGAGCTGGCCGGCTGGATCGCCGAGGCGCGCAAGACCTCCTGAGCATCTCCGCGGGAGTACCGCCATGCACGGCCTGATGCAGGACCATCCGCTGCTGATCTCGTCGCTGATCAGGCACGCGGCGGCAAACCACGGACGGCGCGAGGTGGTGTCGCGACTCGGCGACGGCAGCATCCACCGCACGAACTACGCGAGCGTCGAGCGCCGTGCGCGGCGCCTCGCGCGCGCCCTCGAGATGCGCGGCATCCGCTCCGGGGACCGCGTGGCCACGCTGGCCTGGAATACCTTCCGTCACCTCGAATGCTTCTACGGTGTCTCCGGCCTCGGCGCCGTGCTCAACACAGTCAACCCGCGGTTGTTCCACGACCAGATCGAATACATCGTGCGTCACGCGGAGAATCGCGTGCTCATCTTCGACGCCGACCTCCTGCCGCTCGTCGAGGCGATCGCGCCGCAGGTTCCCTGCGTGGAGCGCTACGTCGTGATGTGCGATCGCGCCTCGATGCCCGATTCGCGGTTGCAGCTCGACGCCTACGAGGACTGGATCGCCGGCGCCGACGACGACTTCCAGTGGCCGGACATGGACGAGCGTGCCGCCTCCTCGCTCTGCTACACGTCGGGCACCACGGGCAATCCGAAGGGCGTGCTCTACAGCCACCGCTCGACGCTGATCCACGCCTTGAGCGCATCGCAGGCGGACTGCTTCGGGCTGTCCTCGCTTGACAGCGTGATGCCGATCGCGCCGATGTTCCACGCCAACGCGTGGTCGCTGCCCTACGCCTGCCCGATGATGGGCGCGAAGATGGTGCTGCCCGGCCGGCACATGGACGCTGCGAGCCTGTGCGAACTGCTGCAGGACGAAGGTGTGACCTTCTCGGTCGGGGTGCCCACG
This sequence comes from Steroidobacteraceae bacterium, assembly GCA_035429605.1. Taxonomy (GTDB): domain Bacteria; phylum Pseudomonadota; class Gammaproteobacteria; order Steroidobacterales; family Steroidobacteraceae; genus RPQJ01. Next base: position 1,087 of record DAOMFD010000299.1, read on the forward strand.
ATCTGGACCATGCTGCTCGCACACATGGCGGAGCGGGGTGTGAGCCTGCCGAAGCTGCGGCGCTGCGTCGTGGCGGGCACGGCGTTGCCGCCCGCGGTGCAGCGGGCGCTGAAGGAACAGCACGGAGTGACCGCGATCCACGCCTGGGGCATGACGGAGACGAGTCCCATCGGAACGATGGCGACCCCGACGCCGGAGGTGCTCGCCCTCCCGGAGGACCGGCAGGCCGAGGAGTTGCTGAAGCAGGGCCGCGTCCTCTACGGAGTCGAGATCGAAGCGCGCGACGTGGATGGCGGTCCTGCGCCGCGCGACGGCCGGAGTTTCGGCCCGCTGTGGATCCGTGGGCCGTGGGTCGCGTCGGGCTATTTCAAGGGTGAAGGCGGTGCGGTGCTCGACGCGAACGGCTGGTTCCCGACCGGCGACGTCGCCACGTGGGACGAGTACGGGTTCATGAAGATCACCGACCGGACCAAGGACGTGATCAAGTCCGGCGGCGAGTGGATCAGCTCGATCGACGTCGAGAACGCGGCAATGTCGCACCCCAAGGTCGCGCTGGCCGCGGCGGTCGCGGCGTTCCATCCGAAGTGGGACGAGCGGCCGGTGCTGGTGATCGTGCCGCGGGAAGGCCAGCAGCCGACGCGCGAGGAGATCCTGGAGTTCCTCGCGCCGCGCATGGCGAAGTGGTGGCTGCCCGACGACGTGGTGTTCATCCGGGAGATGCCGCTCACCGCGACCGGCAAGATCCTCAAGGCCAAACTGCGCGAGCAGTACTGGCATCACCTGGAAAGGTAGATGGGGACATTCTCCTATTTCGCGCTGCCGAAATAGGAGAATGTCCCCCTTTCATTCATGCCGCAGGGCGTCGATCGGATTCAGGCCCGCGGCGCGGCGCGCCGGGAAGTAGCCGAACAGCATGCCAATCGCGGTGGCGAAGCCGAATGACAGCAGGTTGATGCCCGGGCTGAAGATATAGG
>DAOMFD010000300.1:0-2059 GCA_035429605.1 Steroidobacteraceae bacterium
GCCTGCGCTTTGCGATCCGCGAGGGCGGACGCACGGTGGGCGCGGGCGTGGTGTCCAAGATTCTGAAGTGACGTCGCACCAGCCGACGGACGCTTTATCGCTCTTTACAGGTACCGACACATGGCACGCCAGAACATCCGCATCCGCCTCAAGGCGTTCGACCACCGGCTGATCGACAACTCGGCCCGGGAGATCGTCGAGACGGCCAAGCGCACGGGCGCCACCGTGCGCGGCCCGGTGCCGCTGCCGGTCAAGATGGAGCGCTTCACGCTGCTCGTGTCGCCGCACGCGGACAAGGACGCGCGCGACCAGTACGAGCTGCGCACCCACAAGCGCCTGATGGACATCCTGAATCCCACCGACAAGACGGTGGACGCGCTCATGAAGCTCGAGCTGCCCGCCGGCGTGGACGTGCAGATCAAGCTCAACTAGCCCGGAACTTGCAATCGACCGAGCCGCCGCTACAATAGGCGGCTCTCTCGCCGAGGCCTGGCCGGGTTGACCGGTACCGCTCGAGCGGCGCGACCCCGGACCCCCGCGGACGCACCTCTCAGCCCTTGACGAGCACCTGCCCGCCGATCCGTCCACCGGGACGGGCGGGCGAGTTTTTTCGAGCCCCGGCCAATCGCAGTCGGGGCCGCGTACGAGGAAGAATCGATGACGATCGGTCTGATTGGCCGCAAGGCCGGCATGACGCGCGTCTTCACGGACGCGGGCGAATCGATCCCGGTGACGGTGATCGAGGCCCTGCCGAACCGCGTCACCCAGGTGAAGGCCGTCGAGGGCGACGGCTACCGCGCAGTGCAGGTCGCCTTCGGCGAGCGCAAGGCCTCGCGCCTCTCGCGCCCGCTGGCGGGCCACTACGCCAGCGCCAAGGTCGCCCCGGGCGAGTCGCTCGTGGAGTTCCGCCTGGCCGACGGCGAGGGCGCCGAGCTCGCGCCGGGCGCCGAGATCAAGGTGGACATCTTCGCGGCCGGGCAGGTGGTCGACGTGACCGGCACCACCGTCGGCAAGGGCTTCGCCGGCACCATGAAGCGTCACAACTTCGCGGGCGGCTACGCCTCGCACGGCGCCTCGGTCGTCCACCGTGCCCCGGGCTCGATCGGCCAGCGCCAGACGCCGGGCCGCGTGTTCCCGGGCAAGCGCATGTCCGGCCACATGGGCAGCGTGCGGCGCACCACCGAGAACCTGAAGGTCGTCGAGGTGGACGCGGCCCGCAACCTGCTGCTGGTCCGCGGCGCCGTCCCCGGCGCGCCGGGCGGGCAGGTCATCGTGCGGCCGTCGCTCAAGACCGCGCGCCGGGCGCTGCGCAAGACCAAGGGCGCGAGGAAGTAAGCCATGGCCACGCAGCTCAAGTTCCTCACCGACACCGCGGCGCAGAAGCACCTCGAGGTGTCCGAGAAGGCGTTCGGGCGCGATTTCAACGAGGCGCTCGTCCACCAGGTCGTGGTGGCCTACATGGCCGCCGGCCGTGCCGGCACCAAGCGCCAGAAGAGCCGCGCCGAAGTGCGCGGCGGCGGCATCAAGCCGTGGAAGCAGAAGGGCAGCGGCCGCGCCCGGGCGGGCTCGATCCGCAGCCCGATCTGGGTCGGCGGCGGCCGCGCGTTCGCCGCGCGCCCCCGCGACTACTCGCAGAAGGTCAACCGCAAGATGTACCAGGGCGCGATGCGCGCGATGCTCTCCGAGCTCGCCCGCCTCGAGCGGCTGGTCGTCGTCGAATCGCTCGCGCTCGAGGCGCCGAAGACGCGCCTGCTGGCGGCGAAGCTCAAGGAGTACGGCCTGCAGGATGCCCTGATCCTGGTCGAGGCCTACGACGAGAAGCTGGACCTCGCCTCGCGCAACCTTCCGGGCGTGACGGTGCTGCCGGTGGCCGCGATCGACCCGCAGAGCCTCATCTCGCACGGCCACGTCGTGGCGACGGTGGGCGCGGTGCGCATGCTCGAGGAGAAGCTCGCATGAGCAGCAAGGAACGACTGATGACCGTGCTGCTCGCGCCGCACGTGTCGGAGAAGAGCGCGATCGCGGCCGAGAAGGCCAACCAGGTCGTGTTCCGCGTGCG
>DAOMFD010000301.1:0-2058 GCA_035429605.1 Steroidobacteraceae bacterium
TGACGCCCGCCGGGTACGGTCCGCCGCCGGCCCAGCGGAAGGCGACGAAGTCGCCTCGGCTCGGCATCTCGCCCTTGTGGATGAGGAAGAGCCGGTGCGGCAGACTGGGCGAGGCGTTCAGCCCGAAGCCATAGTGGGCGTGAAACCAGAGCGCGATCGCGGCGATCGCGACGTAGACGACGGCCCAGTGCTTCAGGTGTTCGACCGAGCGCTCGGCGAACGTGCGCAGCCGGACCCTTCCGGTCGATGCGAAACGGTCGCGCCAGCTTCGATGCAGGAACAGGGTGCGCATGCGGACTCCCGATGCAGCTACAGGCCGAGCCGGCGCCGCACGTCCGGCGTCAGGTCTCGCAGCAGGGGTTCGGAGCCCATCACGGCGCCACGCGCCAGCACGATGCAGCGGCACTCGCCCGGCAGCGCCTGGAGCAGCGTGCTCACCTCCGTGCCGAAGCCCGCGGCGCGGCGCAGTGCGCCGGCGCGCTCTTCGTCGCTGGCGTCGCGCTTGACCAGCACCGCGGCGACCTGCAGCTCCTTCAGGCGATAGAGCTCCGCCACGTCCAGCACGGCCAGCGCCGGCAGGCGCTCGGGCACGAGCCACAGGTGAACGAGTGCGATCAGCGCGGCGCTCACCAGCGCGTTGGCGCCCACGAGCAGGGCGGCGGCCCGTGCGTTCACGCGAGCCCCCGTTCGCGCAAGACCGCGTCGATGGCGGCGGAGACGTCCAGGCCCGCCGCGCGCTTGGCGTTGATGGCGTTGAAGTCCTCGGCGCGGCTGCTGAAGAGCAGCAGGCTGTACGGATCGACGATCAGCCGTCCGATGCCGTTGCCCGCCGGCGAGTGGATGAAGACCTCGGAGTACGCGCCGTGCTCGGTGCGCAGCGACAGCAGCAGCCGCTTCATCGCATCGTCCATCGTGAGCTGACCGAGCTTGTCCATCATCTCGATCGACTCGGGCTTCTGGCGCAGCAGGAACATCCAGTCGGAGTTGTCCAGTGCCGCCTTCGCCGCCGGATTGCGGTAGTAGTCGTCCACGCCCTGCGTGGCCGACATGAAGGCGCCGCGGTACTTGCGCGCGCGCCGGTAGCCGGCTTCGATGAACTCGGCGGTGGCGCCGCCGGAGAGCAGGTCCCAGGCCTCGTCGATGATCACGATCTTCTTGCGGTCGCGCGAGAAGTACATCTCGCGCGTGATGCGATACATGACGATCAGCAGCACCACCGTCTGCAGGTCCTTCTTGGACTTGAGCTCCTCGAGCTCGAGCACGATGAGGTCGGCGCTGAAGTCGATGGTGGACTCGGCGTGGAAGTACTTGCCGTAGGCGCCGTCGCGCGTGTACGGATGCAGCATCGCGGCGAGGTCCTTCAGGCGTCGGTCGCCTTCGCCGGTGGGCGGGGTGCCGGCCTCGTCCTCGTCGAGCCGTCCGGTCGCGAGTAGGTCGTGGATGTCGGTGACCGTCATCGCGCGGCCGAGCGCCTTCCAGACCTTCTTGATCGCCGCGCCCAGCGTCGAGTAGCGGAAGCCGTCGAGCGCCTCGCGCGGGGACACCATCTGTGCGAGCAGCGGCTGCAGAAGCTCCATGTCCTCGTCGATGTCCTCGACCAGGGTGAACGGGTTGAGCGACAGCGCGGCGTTCTCGGTGAACTCGATGAAGCTGCCGCCGAAGTTGCGGCACGCCTTCTCGTAGGAGCGGCCGACGTCGATGATCCAGACGCGCGCGCCGGTGCCGAGATAGGCGGCGGCGATCTCGTTGAGCAGCAGCGACTTGCCCGAGCCCGAGGTGCCGGCGATCGCCACGTTGTAGTTGCCGGCCGGGTTGTCGTAGACGTCGATCTGCATCACCTGGCCGCGTCGACCGCCGAAGAGTAGGACCGGCGTGCCGGTGCCCTGCCACTCGGCGACCAGCGGAGCCAGGTGCACCGCGTTCGCGGAAGTCTTCGTGGTGACGCGCTTCATGCGCTGCAGGTCCGCGTGGAACGGCGCCGACAGCGTCATCGGCAGCGATGCGATGAGCGCCTGGGTGGCCATCATCGTGTCGTTCGAGAGCTCGAAGCCGCGCGCA
>DAOMFD010000302.1:0-2056 GCA_035429605.1 Steroidobacteraceae bacterium
AGGCGGGCAACGTCAACCTCGACCCGACGTCGCTGCCGGCGTACCGGGCGGCGGCCGACTACCTCATTGCGCGCGGGAAGTGATCCGGCGGCCCGGGCTCAGTCGGGAACCTTCACGACGAATTCGATGGCCGCGAGCTGCTCCGGCGCCATGCCGAGCCTGCGCAGGAACGGCAGCCACCGTGGGTCGGAGCGCAGGTTGGCGAACAGGGGTTCGACGGCAATCTCCGCCAGTCCCGGATCGCGGTACTGGGCCGCCTTTTCCAGCCACTCGAACGCCCGATCCGTCTCGCCGCGGTACGCGAGCACGTAGGCGATGTTGTAGGCCGAGTCGGCCGCCTTGGTGCGTATCAACGATTCGAGCGCCGCGTCCGATCGTGCCCGGTCGCCAACGGCATACCAAGCCATCGGCAGGCCGATCTCGCCCCAGCCCCCGGCTTCCTTCTGCAACGCCTGCAGCCCGCCGGCGGCGTCGCCCTTCAGCAGCAGCGCCACGCCGGTCGCGTAATTCGCCCCGTCGTAGTCCGGACTCAGGGCGAGCACCGTGCGATAGCTGGCAATGGCGTCGTCGAGGCGTCCGGCGTTCTGATAGGAAAAACCCAGGTTGGCGAATGCGGTCGGATTGACCGGATCGCGCGCCGTGACGTACTCGCCGAGCGCGATGCTCTCGTCGACCCGGCCGAGGTTGTGCGCGAGCACCGCCGCATTGCCGATGATGTCGGTGCTGGTCGGGGCCAGCTGCAATGCCCGCTCGAAGTGTCGCGCGGCGGCCGCGAGGTCCCCGTCGTAGTTCATGGCGATCACACCCATGCGCGAGTGCGCCGGCGCGAACTCGGGGTCGATCGCGAGCGCGCGATCCGCGGCCTCGCGTGCCAGCCGGTAGCCCTCGTCGATCGGGCGTGCGCCGCTGTTGACCTCGTTGGTGTAGTCCCGGGCAAGTCCATCCCACGCGGCCGGATAGTCGGGCTGGATCTCGAGCGCCTGCCTGAACAATTCCAGCGATCGTCCGAAACCCTCCCGCGTCCCCTGTCGCATCAGGTAACGACCCTGCAGGTACAGCGCAAAGGCCTTCGGATCGATGGCCCGCGCCGTCGGCGCGGCGCCGAGCAGCTTGAGCTTGAGTTGCGAGACCACCGCAGCCGCGATGTCGTCCTGGACGGCGAAGATGTTGTCGAGTGGCCGGTCGTAGGTCTCGGCCCACAACTGGGTGTCGGAACGCGCGTCGACCAGCTGCGTGCTGATCCGGACCTGGTCGCCGGCCTTGCGCACCGAACCTTCCAGGACGTAGCGCACGTGCAGCTGGCGGGCAATCTCCGTGACGTCGAGGTTCCTGCCTTTGAACGAGAACGCGGACGATCGGGAGATCACCCGCAGTTGCGGGATCCTCGCCAGCAGGTTGAGCAGTTCCTCGGCGATTCCGTCGGCGAAGTACTCCTGGCTCGCATCGGGGCTCATGTTCACGAACGGAAGCACGGCGATGGAGTGGTCCCCGGGAGCGGCGCCGGCCGCGGGCAGCGTCGAGCTCCGATCGGCAGCCACCACCGGCGTGGCCGCGTGCTGGAAGCGCCAGAACAGCCCGCCACCGAGCAGGAACAACAGGGTCAGGATCGCGAGCTCGGCACGCGTGACGCGCTGGCCGCCACCCTCGCCGTGAAACCAGGCGACCACGATCACGATCGGCAGGCCGATCAGCAAGGCGAGGCCGGCGAGCTTCTGCAACTGTTCCGGCCACTGCAGCAGACCGCTGGTGTACTGCAGGCCCTGCAGGAATCCCCACGCGCCGGCGACATAGGCGATCGCCCACTGTCCGACCTTGCGGCGGCGCAGGCGCTGCCACAGTCCCCGGTCCTCACGCTCTGCCGGCGCGTCGGTCACGGCTGCCTCCCCGATGCGCCCAGTGTAGCGAAATATGGGGGGTGGCCGGCGTCGCCGGGATCGGCGCTGTCAGCGGCGGGCCGCGTGCGCCCGCACTACCGGGAGCGCTGCAGCCGTGGGCAATCCCGCGCCTATTTCGGGAACATGAACTGGACCTGGACGCGCAACTGCCAGTCCGCGCC
>DAOMFD010000303.1:0-2053 GCA_035429605.1 Steroidobacteraceae bacterium
CATGATCTCGCTCGTCTCCGGCTGGCATCCGATCGTGGAAGGCATGAAGCGGCTGAAGAGCGAATAGTTTCCATGAGCGGCAGCATGATCCATCGATTCGGCAGAGGAGAACATCCCATGGAATCCAACCTTCGCAGTCCCCTGACGGCGCGGTTTGCGCAGTGCTGCGCGCTTCTGGCACTGGCGACGGCGTCGGTGGCCGCACAGGCCCAGTCCGCGGGTGTTGCGCCCGAGGCGAAGCAGATCCTCAAGGCATCCACTGACTTCCTGGCAAGCCAGCAACGGTTCAGTGCCGATACCCGCAACACACTCGAGATCGTGCTCAAGTCCGGGCAGAAGATCGAGTTCAACAGCACGGGCCGGCAGTCCGTGCAGAGGCCGAACAAGCTGCGCTCGGAGCGCAGCGGCGATCTCGTCGAGCAGCTGTTCGTCTACGACGGCAAGTCGCTGACGCTTTCCCAACCGCAGGACAAGGTCTACGCCCAGGTCGCGGCCCCCGGCACGCTGGAGGAAATGCTCGATTTCGCGCGCATCAAATACGATGTCGTCGCGCCGTTAGGTGACATGATCTTCAAGAATGCGTACGACATCCTGATGGACGGTGTCACCGAAGGCATCGTGGTCGGCCAGGCGGTGATCGAGGGGGTGCTGTGCGATCACCTCGCGTTTCGCGCGCCGGACGTCGATTGGCAGATCTGGATCCAGCAGGGAGCGCAGCCCCTGCCGCGAAGGATCGTGGTCACCACGCTCGACCTGCCGAATGCGCCGCAGTTCGCGGCCACGGTGACCCGGTGGAACCTCGAGCCTTCGTTCGACGCGCAAACATTCACGTTCACGCCGCAGGCGGGCATGAAGCAGATCGAGCTTCTGCCGCGTTGATCCAGAGGCAACTCACATGAGCAAGAACCGGAACCTCAAGGCGCTCGCCGTCACAACGGCGCTGCCGCTGCTGTTCGTGGCCGGGGTCTCGCCCGATGCACCGGGTGCATTGACTCTGCTGCAGGACGCGGGCGCCGTGGTGGGGGCTCCGCTCACGCCGGCTTCCGCGGCCGGCGTGGCTCGACGCACGACCCGGCGCGTCGTCGTGGCCGAGTCGGCCTCCACCCAGCAGCAACAGGCGGCCACAGCCCAACAGCAGTCGGCCACGGCGCAGCAGCAGTCGGCCACCGCACAACAACAGTCGGCGACGGCGCAGCAACAGGCTGCCGCTGCAGCGCGACCCCCGGGTGCGCCTCCGGTGGGCACTGTGGTCAGTGCGCTTCCCGCAGGTTGCAAGCCCGAGGCCAAGGGCGGTGTCGAGTACCAGAACTGCGGCGGCGTCTACTATCGCGCAGCTTTCCAGGGCAACAACCTGGTCTACGTGGTCCAGTGATCTCCGTCGAAGCGGGGGCTCGCGGCGTCATGCAGGAGAATCCGACATGAAACATGGAATCACGCATCGGACGCGAGCGGTTGCGCTCGCCACGATCATGATCGCGGGCTTTGCCGGCACGGCCATGGCGGTCGATCCGGGCGTCGGCGTCGGCAAGCCGGGCGTCGGCGTGGTGCCCGGCGCCGGGGTGGGCGCACCGGGTGTTGGCACTCGCGACCCAGGCATTAACCAGCCCGGTGTTGCCGGCAATGTCGGTACGCCAGGTGTAGGCGCGCCAGGCATCGGCGTCGTCGACCCGGGCCTGAACCAGCCGGGCGTGGCGGGCAACGTCGGCGGCGTAGCCCGGCGTTCGGTCCGGCGCTGAACGGGGCGTCCGGCCGGATCCGGTTGAGAATCAGGCCGCTTCTGGCCGATTTTACGCCTACACCAGTGTCCGCTCTCCCTCGGATCAGCGCCTAGCGAGATAAGAGAATCGGCGAGTCGTTCACGGAGTCCGTGAGCCGCAGTCGGCGGTGTTATGCCGGCCGATCCATAGGCAGCCCAAACAACTCCCGATCCGTCGACGCTGTGCTTTCCCTGCTCCGCTGCGGACCGGCCAGCACGTCAGTGTGCTGGCGTTCGCGCGGGCCGCCTGACATTCAGTCAGGCCGGCAATGATCACCGCGCTTACCCTTCCGTGTG
>DAOMFD010000304.1:0-2037 GCA_035429605.1 Steroidobacteraceae bacterium
CGGCAGGCGGAACCGCTCGGCCAGCTTCATGAGCCTGAGCGCCTTGCGATAGCCCTCGGGCTTCGGCATGCCGTAATTGCGGCGCACGCGCTCCTTGGTGTCGCGGCCCTTCTGGTGGCCGATCAGCATCACCGGCCGGCCGCCGAGGCGCGCGAGTCCGCCGACGATCGCCAGGTCGTCCGCGTACATGCGGTCGCCGTGCAATTCCTGGAAGTCCTCGAAGATCGCCGCGGCGTAGTCCAGCGTGTAGGGGCGCTGCGGATGCCGTGCGAGCTGCGCGACCTGCCAGGGCGTCAGGTTCGCGAAGATGCTGGTCGTGAGCGCGCGGCTCTTGGCGCGCAGCCTCGCGATCTCCTCGCCGATGTTGACCTCCGCGTCCGACGACACGAAGCGCAGCTCGTCGATCTTCGCCTCGAGCTCGGCGATCGGCTGCTCGAATTCCAGGAAGCTCAGCGGCATGGGGGCGCAGGATGCCGCACCCTGCGCGCCCGGGCAAATGCTGCCGGCGCGGCGCGTGGACCCTCTGGCGCGCGGGCAGCGGCACGCGGCCACAAGGTCCGTGGGCATCCGGCACTTGGACGAAGGGTGCGGTCGGGCCGGGCGTCGCGCGGCATGGACGCCGCGCGCGAGCCCCCATGGATGGGTTCACGGCGTCCCGGCCCGACCGCACCCTTTGGCCGAGTGCTCACGTGTGAATTGGGCGCCGAGGGCCGGTCCGCCCGGGCGCGCGGCTCAGCCCTCGGCACGCGGTGCGTACACGATCTCGACGGCGTCGCGCCCGAGGATCTGCCCGAGTCGCTCCACGAGATCCCGCGACGGCCGCACGGTCCACTCCTCGCCGAAATTGAGGAACGCCGCCGCGTCGCTGCGCGCGTAGCGGATGGACACCGAGCAGCGCCCGCCCCGGCTCGGCCGCAACGCCTGCTCGATCTGGCTCACGATCCTGCGGCCGTCGCCGGACTTCTCGCCCCGCGGCCAGCGCAATACGACACGCCGCGCGTACTGCTCGCGCGCCTGGTCGACGTCGAGGATGCGCTTGGCGGCGAGGCGCCAGTCCTCGATGAAATCGTCCCAGCGCAGGCTGCCGTCCACGACCAGGATCGCGTCCCGGGCAACCAGCGCGCGGTACTGCTGGTACACGTCCTCGAACATCGTGACCTCGAGGCGCCCGCTGCGGTCGTCCAGCACGAAGCTCGTCCGACCGCCTCGCTTGCGCACCTCGAGCACCAGCCCGGCCACCGTCACGCTCCGCCCCGGGCCGCGCCACCCTCCCTCGTTCGACCCGACCGGCCGCGCCCCGCCGATGTCGGCGATGCGGCCGCTGACGATCGGCTTCAGCTCACGCTCGTACTCGGTGATCGGGTGACCGGTCAGGTACAGCCCCAGCGTGTCGCGCTCGCCGGCGAGTCGCACGGCTTCGCTCCAGTCCGGCAGGCGTTCGCCGGATTCGCCGGTCTCGTCGGCCTGCGCCGGCGCGGACTCCGCGAGCCCGAACAGGTCGTCCTGCCCCGCCGCCTTCGCGCGCGACGACTGGTCGGCCGCCTGCATCGCCGCGGGCAACTGGTGCATCAACGTCGCGCGATTCTCCCCGAAGGAATCGAGCGCGCCCGAGCGCACCAGCGCCTCGAGCACGCGGCGATTGACGCGATTCAGGTCCAGCCGCCGGCACAGGTCGCGGAGGTCCTTGAATCGGCCGTGGGCGGTGCGCTCGGCGAGCATGGTCTCGACCGCCGCCTGGCCGACGCCCTTGATCGCACCCAGTCCGTAGCGGATCGACTTCGGGCCGGACACCGTGAACATGTACTGCGACGCGTTCACGTCGGGCGGCTCCACCGCCAGCGCCATGCGGTTGCACTCGTCGATGATGGTCACCACCTTGTCCGTCTTGTCCATGTCGGACGACAGCACCGCCGCCATGAACGCCGCCGGGTAGTGCGCCTTGAGCCACGCCGTCTGGTACGACAGCACGGCGTACGCCGCGGAGTGCGACTTGTTGAAGCCGTAGCCCGCGAACTTCTCCATGAGGTCGAAGATGTG
>DAOMFD010000305.1:0-2036 GCA_035429605.1 Steroidobacteraceae bacterium
AGCCCTATCCGATGCCGCCGCTGCCGGTGAAATCCTCGGGCGTGCTGCTCGAGCAAGGCGCGCGCAAGCTCGGCCTGCATCCGTTCCCGGCCCCGATGGCGATCGCATCCAAACCGTATCGCGGCCGCCCTGCCTGCGCGCACTGTGGCTTCTGCATCGGCTTCGGCTGCGAGATGCAGGCCAAGTCCTCGACGCTCTACACGGCGATCCCCGACGCGGAGGCGACCGGCCGCTGCGAAGTCCGCAGCGAAAGCTACGTCTTCCGGGTCGACACCAACGAGCGCAATCGCGCGACGGGCGTTGCGTATTTCGATCGCGACGGCCGGGAGCATTTCCAGAAGGCACGCGCCGTGGTGCTTTGCGCCAACGGCGCCGAGACTCCACGACTGCTGCTCATGTCCGCCGGACCGCGTCATCCCGACGGGCTGGCGAACTCGAGCGGCCTGGTGGGCAGGAACTTGATGTTCAACACCTACAACGAGGTCGGCGCGATCTTCGAGCACGAGTTGAACGAGTACAAGAGCGTGCAGGTGACGCGCATCGTGCACGACTTCTACCTCACCGACCCGAAGCGCGGCTTCTACGGCGGCGGCGGCATCGACGGCCGCATGGGTCCGAGCCCCATCGGCTGGCCGCTGTTCTCCACGCCCCCGGACCGTAACTGGGGTGCCGAATTCAAGGCGCTGCTCGAGGCGATGCCGCGCGCCATGGTGTCGGCCACGCACGGCACCTCGCTCCCGATGGAATCGAACCGCATCGACCTCGACCCCGATCTCAAGGACGCATGGGGCCGACCCTGCATCCGCGTGACGTACAAGGATCACCCGGACGACCTCGCGAACACGCGCTACCTGCAGGATCGCGCCGAAGAGATCCTGCAGGCCGCGGGCGCGCAGCAGACGTGGAAGATGCCGGTCACCGAGTCGACGCTCGGCGTGCACCTGCTCGGAACCTGCCGCATGGGCAACGATCCGAAGTCCTCGGTGGTGGATCGCTACCACCGCAGCCACGACGTGCGAAATCTCTTCATCTGCGACGGCTCGAGCCTGGTGACCGGTGGACGGGGCCAGCCGACGATGACCATCCAGGCACTCGCCTTCCGCGCGGGCGACCACATCGCGCGCTGCGCGAAACGCGGGGAAATCTGACAGCGGCAGCGATGCGATCCGCTCAGCCCCGGGAATGACGGCGCGCGAGCCAGTAACCGACCAGCGCCCAGACTGCGGCGATTCCGGCCCCGACCATGGCGAGGGCCGCGGAACTCATCTCGCTCGCCCGCAGACCGCCGCGCAGTTGCGCCGAGAGCGCGTCCCCGCCGCGGTAGACCACGACGTCGATCAGGTTCTTGGCCTTGTACTTGGCCTCGGTGTCGACGGATGTGAACAGGATCTCCCGCCCCGGCCGCGTCAACGCGTATTCGCCGGCCCGTCGCACGATCATTACCGCCGCCAGCACCCACATGTTGCCGACCACCGCAAGTGCCACAAAGCCGCCCACCATTGCGATCGGCACGGAGCACAGCAGCACGGCCACGCCAAGCCTGCGCGCGATGGCGCCGGTGAAGAGGACCTGGGTCGCGAGCGTGAGCGCCTGCACCGTGAAGTCGATGCGCGCGAAGACCTGTGTCCGCTGGTCCTCGTCGGGAAACGCGTCGGTGACGACCCGCAACTGCTCGAAATACAGAAACGTCGTGCACGACGCGAGCAGCAGGACGAACGCGCAGAACGCGAGCAGGTAGGGTGATCGCAGCACCAGCGTGATCCCGGCGAACGGGTTCCCTCCGATCGGTCGCTCCTGACCCGCGCGCACGGCCGCCGGCTCCCGTCGCAGGTGCCGCAGCAACAGTGACTGGCAGAGGATGGCGATGCCGAACAGGCAGCCCGCGACGACCAGGATCCCCGTACGACCGATGGGTACGATCAGCAGGTCGGTGGCGAGCGGCGCTACGAGACCGCCCGTCGTTCCGCCCGCCGCGACGATTCCGAACAGTCGGCGGGCACGCTCGTCGTCCATGCGATCGACCATCAGGGTCCAGA
>DAOMFD010000306.1:0-2035 GCA_035429605.1 Steroidobacteraceae bacterium
GCGGCGCCGCTCGCGCTCGACCTGTTCCTCGACGACAAGGGGCCGTATATAAAGGACGCCGTGTCGCTCACCGGCGGCCATCCTTGAAGCAGCGGACGAGTCCATGACCCAGACGATCGTCATCGTGGGAGCGAGCCACGCCTCGGTGCAGGCGGTGGACACGCTGCGCCGCGAAGGCCACGAGGGCCCGATCGTGCTGGTGGGCGAGGAGCTGCACCTGCCGTACAACCGCCCGCCCCTGTCGAAGAAGTTCTTCTCGGGCGAGCTCGAGCGCGAGCGCCTGCTGCTGCGCAGCCCCCATTTCTACGAGCAGGCCCGGGTGGAGACGAAGCTCGGGTTCCGGGTGACGGCCATCGACCGTGCGGCGCAGCGATTGAGACTATGTGATACGTCGGAATTGACGTACGACAGGCTGCTGCTGTGCGTCGGCGGCCGACCACGCACGCTCGACGTGCCCGGCCACGACCTCCCGGGCATCCATTGCCTGCGCACGATCGCGGACGTCGACGCGATCCGGGCGGACCTCGCGGGAGCCCGGCGGCTGGTCGTGGTGGGCGCCGGCTACATCGGGCTCGAGGCCGCCGCGAGCGCCCGGCACCTCGGGCTCGACGTCACGGTGCTCGAGATGGCGGACCGCCCCATGAATCGCGTCGTGGCGCCGGAGATCTCGGCTTTCTACGTGCGCCGCCACGAGCGCGAGGGCGTGAAGATCCATTGCGGGGAGACGGTCACTGCGTTCGTAGGCGAGGACCGGGTCCGCGCGGTGATGTGCGGCGAGCGGTCGTACCCTGCGGACCTCGTGATCGTCGGCGTCGGCATCCTGCCGGAGACCAGCCTGGCCGCGGCGGCCGGGCTGCGCTGCGAGAACGGCATCCGGGTCGACGAGACCTGCCAGACCTCGGATCCGAACGTGTGGGCCGCGGGCGACTGCACCAACCACCCGAGCGTGCGCTACGGCCGGCGGGTGCGGCTCGAATCCGTGGACAACGCGGTCGAGCAGGCCAAGGTCTCCGCGATGAACATGTGCGGCAAGCCGGCTCGGCACGAGCACGTGCCGTGGTTCTGGTCCGACCAGTACGACGTGAAGCTGCAGATCGCCGGGCTGTCCGACGGCTACGACCAGGCCGTGCTGCGCGGCAACCCCGATTCCGGCAGCTTCGCGCTCTATTACCTCGCGCAGGGCGAGCTGCTCGCCGTCGATGCGGTGAACAGCCCCAAGGATTTCATGACCGGCAAGCGCTGGATCGCCGAACGCAAGCGCCCGGCGCCCGACCGGCTGGCCGACCCGGCCTGCGACCTGAAGACGCTTTGAGGGCACCGACATGACACCGACCACGCGCAAGACCTCGCCCGCCCTCAAGACCGACGACGCCTCGCGAGCGCTGCTCGCGACGCTCGCGCAGTGGACGGGCGGCATGTCTCCGCAGGCATTCGGCGGAGCGTGGATCAACGTGCTGTCGCGCCTGGCGCTGACACCGGGGCGACAGGCCGTGCTGGCGCGCAATGCGCTCAAGAAATCGTTCGCGCTGGCTCAGTTTGCCGGCGACGCGGTGCGCAGCGGCAAGCACGCGCCCGAGGCGGAAGGAACTCCTTACGCCAGCCGGTTCAGCGACCCGGCATGGGCCAAATTCCCCTTCAACGTGATGGCGCAGACGTTCATCACGGCTTCCGAGCTGGCACGCGAGGCCGTGAAGAATGTCCCGGGCGCGGACCCCGCCTCGGAGAACATCGTCGGATTCGCCACGCGCGAGGGCATGGAGCTGCTGGCGCCCGACAACTACCTCGCGACCAACCCGCAGCTGATCCGGCAGACGATCGACGAGAACGGCCGCAACCTGCTGCGCGGTGCGAAGCACCTCGCCGAGGACGTGGTCCGCACGCTGCGCGGCCAGGGGCCCGCCGGCGTCGAGCAGTACAAGGTCGGCGAGCACGTCGGCATCACCAGGGGCAAGGTGATCCTGCGGACCCGGCTCATGGAGCTGATCCAGTACTCGCCGCAGACGCCGAACGTCTACGCCGAGCCGGTGCTCGTCGT
>DAOMFD010000307.1:0-2019 GCA_035429605.1 Steroidobacteraceae bacterium
GTGCGGCGGATGAGCGCGGCGAGCGTGGTCTCGTTGAGCCCGAGGTTGAGGATCGTGTCCATCATGCCCGGCATGGACATCGCGGATCCCGAGCGCACGGACACGAGCAGCGGGTCGTCGCCGCCCCCGAAGCGCTTGCCGCTCTTGCGTTCGAGCGCGGCCATGTGCGAACGCACTTCGTCCATGGCGCCCTCGGGCAACTGGCGCTGCGAGTCGGCGAGGTATTCGAGGCAGCACTCGGTGGTGATCACGAAGCCGGGGGGCACCCTGAGCCCGATCCGGGTCATTTCGCAGAGGTTGGCGCCCTTGCCCCCGAGCAGCATCCGGTCGCGGCCGTCGCCTTCCTCGAACGCGTACACGCGCTTCGTCGCATTGGCTGCCATGGTCGATCCTCCGGCGCGCCCGGGCGGCGTGCTCACGGCCAAAAAATACCGCCGCGCTGCCCCGGCCGAAATACGGGAAATTCGCCGGCGGCCGCTCGCGGTTTGCCACGTTGCAATCCGGTCCCGAGCGGGTACATATGTGAGGCGATCGTCGGCCCGACGGGCCGGTCACCGCTGCGGATCCCACGGATGCCCGCGAATCTTTCGCCCGAATACAAGGCTGCGGCCGATGCGTACCGCAAGGCGCGCGATCCGGAGGAGAAGCTCGCGCACCTGCGCGAGATGCTGAGCGTCATCCCGAAGCACAAGGGCACGGATCACCTGCAGGCGGACCTCAAGCATCGGATCAAGGAACTCGACGAGGAACTGGCTGGACCGAAGCGGGGAGGCGCACGCAGCGGGCCATCGCTCGTGGTGCGGCCCGAGGGCGCCGCGCAGCTCGCGCTGGTCGGGCCGCCGAACAGCGGCAAGTCCCTGCTGCACGCGCGGCTGACGCACTCGGCGGCGAAGAGCGGCCCTTATCCGTACACCACGCAGGTCCCCGAGCCCGGCATGCTCAAGTGGGAGGACGTAGCCTTTCAGCTCGTCGACCTGCCGGCGATCGCTGCGGAGCATCCCACACCGTGGCTCGGCAGCACGCTGCAGTCGGCGGATGCGTGCCTGCTCGTCGTGGACCTGAGCGATCCCGACTGCCTGCAGCACGTGCAGTCGGTCCAGGCCGAACTCAGGGAGCGCAAGGTCCGCCTGGACACCCGGTGGCCAGCGGAGGCCGACGCTGCCGAGTCCACGCCCGCCGAAGGCGTGGACGGCCTCGACGTGTTCGCGATTCGCTTGCCGACGCTGCTGATCGCGAACAAGGCCGACCGGCTCGACCACGCCGACACCGACATCGAGGTCCTGCAGGAACTCGAGGAGCCGCATTTCCCGGCGTTGCTCGTCTCCGCGGAGAGCGGGCAGGGTCTGTCCGACATCGGCCCCTGGTTGTGGCGAGCGCTCGGCCTCGTGCGCGTGTACACCAAGACGCCCGGCAAGCCGGCGCTGCACGACCGGCCATTCACGCTGCGTCACGGCGAGCAGACGGTCGCCGACGTGGCGCGCCTGGTGCACCGGGACATGGCGAAATCGTTGAAGTTCGCGCGCGTCTGGGGTCGTTCGGTCGTGGCGGAAGGCCAGCACGTGGGCCGCGACCACGTGCTCGCGGACCGCGACGTGGTCGAACTGCACGCCTGAAGCGCGTCCCGCGACCCGGCAGGCCTGCTACGATCCGGGCATGATCCCGTTCTGGTTCAAGCTCGCCTACACGGCGTTCGTCCTGTACGTCGCCGTCGTCTGGCTGAAGCATTACGGGTGGAAGAACTTCCTGTGGTTCTCCGACATCGCGTTCCTCGGCGCGGTGCCCGCGATGTGGCTCGAGAATGCCGCGCTGTCGAGCGTGCTTGCGGTCGCGGTGCTGCTGCCCGAGATCCTGTGGAACGTCGACTACGTCGGGCGGCTCGTGCTCAGGCGCCGCATCACCGGGCTCACCGACTACATGTTCGAACCCGAGCGACCGCTGCTGCTGCGCGGGCTGTCGCTGTTCCACGTGCCGCTGCCGCTCGTGCTCGTCTGGCTGCTGGTCGCGTACGGGTACGACTCG
>DAOMFD010000308.1:0-2010 GCA_035429605.1 Steroidobacteraceae bacterium
CTGCGCATGAAGGCGCTGCAGAAGGGGCTCGACCAGCTCTGCGAGGAGGGCGCCACGCAGCTGTTCCGCCCGCTGCGCAACAACGACCTCATTCTCGGCGCGGTCGGTCAGCTGCAGTTCGACGTCGTGGCTTTCCGCCTGCAGGACGAATACTCGGTGCAGGCGACCTGGGATGCAGTGAACGTGTACACGGCACGCTGGGTGTACTGCGACGATCCGAAGAAGCTCGCGGAGTTCCGCGCCAAGGCCCACGACAATCTCGCGCTGGATCACTCCGGCGCGCTCGTGTACCTGGCGCCCACGCGCGTCAACCTGCAGCTGACCGAGGAACGATGGCCCGACATCACGTTCCGGGAGACTCGTGAGCACCTCGCATCCGCGGCGTAGCGTCCTCGCACGTCCGCCGGTCGTCGGGTGGGCGCTCTACGACTGGGCGAACTCGGCGTTCGCGACCACGGTCATGGCCGGGTTCTTCCCGGTCTTCTTCAAGCAGTACTGGAACGCGGGCGTCGCGGCGACCGAGAGCACCTTCCGCCTCGGGGTGACGAGCGGGATTGCGAGCCTGGTCGTCGCGCTGATGGCGCCCGCGATGGGCGCGATCGCCGACCGGGTGGGCGCCCGGGTGCGGCTGATGATGGTCTTCACGGTGCTTGGATCGGTCGCGACGCTCGCGCTCGCCACGGTCGGACAGGGCGACTGGTTCGGGGCGGCGGTGCTGTACCTCGTGGCGTCGCTCGGCTTCTGGGGCGGGATCGTGTTCAACGATTCGCTCCTGCTGCACGTCGCGGAACCAGCCGAGTATGACCTCGTGTCCGGCTACGGGTATGCCCTGGGGTACCTCGGCGGCGGCCTGCTGTTCGCCGCCAATGTGCTCATGACGCTGCAGCCCGGCTGGTTCGGACTGTCGAGTGCCGCGGAAGCGGTGCGCTGGTCCTTCGTGAGCGTCGGCGTGTGGTGGTTCGTATTCGCGCTGCCGTGCGCGATCTTCGTGCGCGAGCGCCGCGGCCCCGCAGCTCGCGTGGCGGTCGCCACGGCGGTGAAGCAGGGCTTCGCGGAGCTCAAGGGGACATTGCACGAGATCTCGCGGTACCGCCCGCTGTTGTGGTTCCTCGCCGCCTACATCCTGTACATCGACGGCGTGAACACGGTGATCAAGATGGCCGTGGACTACGGGCTGTCGCTCGGCTTCGACCAGTCCTACCTCGTGAAGGCGCTGTTGCTGACGCAGTTCGTGGCCTTTCCTGCGGCGCTCGCGTTCGGCTGGCTCGGCGGCAAGATCGGCGCGCGGGCGGGGATCTTCATCGGGCTCGCGGTTTACCTCGGCGCGACCTGCTATGCGTACTTCATGGACGAGGCCCGCGACTTCTACTCGCTGGCGGTCGTGATCGGGCTGGTGCAGGGCGGCGTGCAGTCGTTGAGCCGCAGCTATTACGGCAGCCTCGTGCCGCCGGACAAGTCATCCGAGTTCTTCGGTTTCTACAACATGATGGGGAAGGCATCGGCGATCATCGGCCCGGCGCTGGTCGGGGTCACGGCCGCCGTTACGCACGACTCGCGCCTGTCGATCCTCTCGATCGTGGTGCTGTTCCTGGCCGGCGGCGCCCTGCTCGTGGTGGCGACGCGGCAGGGTCCGCGTGAGTGATGAATGGGGGGTAGACGCATGAACCTGTCCAGACTTTCCGTCGCGATCATCTGCGGCTTCGCGTTCCTGCAGTTTTCGTCGATGCATCAGGCGTCGGCTGCAAGCGCGCAGTCAGCTGCGGGCCAGGAGCTTCAGGAACCGCCCGCGCCCGAGGTCGACCTGCAGTGGGGCCTCAGGATCCCCATGCGCGACGGCGTGCAGCTGAACGGCACCGTCTACCGACCGCACGGGCAGACGGAGCGGCTGCCGGTGATCTTCACGCTGACGCCATACATCGCGGATTCCTACCACGCGCGCGCCATGTACTTCGCGCAGCACGGTTACGTGTTCGTGCTGGTCGACGTCCGTGGCAGGGGCAATTCCGGCGG
>DAOMFD010000309.1:0-2010 GCA_035429605.1 Steroidobacteraceae bacterium
TCGATCATCGGCAACGTCTTCAGCTTCAAGCCGCTCAAGGCCGCGCGCCTCGAGGACATGCGCTTCCCGGTCGCCTACGTGAAGACCTTCCGCGGACCGCCGACGGGGATCGTCGTGGAGCGCGAGCGCCTCGACAAGTACGGCCGGCCGCTGCTCGGCGCCACGATCAAGCCGAAGCTGGGACTGTCGGGCAAGAACTACGGCCGCGTCGTCTACGAGGCGCTGCTCGGCGGCCTCGACTTCACCAAGGACGACGAGAACATCAACTCGCAGCCCTTCATGCACTGGCGCGACCGCTTCGGGTTCTGCATGGAAGCGGTGCAGAAGGCGCAGGCCGCGAGCGGCGAGGTGAAGGGGCATTACCTCAACATCACCGCCGGCACGATGGAGGAGATGTACAAGCGCGCGGAGTTCGCGCGCGACCTGGGCTCCGTGATCGTGATGGTGGACCTGATCGTCGGCTGGACGGCCATCCAGTCGATCTCCAACTGGGCCCGCGACAACGACATGATCCTGCACATGCACCGCGCGGGGCACGGCACCTACACGCGGCAGAAGTCGCACGGCGTGTCGTTCCGCGTGATCGCGAAGTGGCTCCGGCTCGCGGGCGTCGACCACCTGCACGCGGGCACCGCCGTCGGCAAGCTCGAGGGCGACCCGCTCACCGTGCAGGGCTACTACAACGTCTGCCGCGACAGCTACACGAAGCAGGACCTGCCGCGCGGGATCTTCTTCGACCAGGACTGGGCGGGCCTCAGGAAGGTCATGCCCGTAGCGTCTGGCGGCATCCACGCCGGCCAGATGCACCAGCTGCTCGACCTGTTCGGCGACGACGTCGTGCTGCAGTTCGGCGGCGGCACCATCGGCCACCCGACGGGAATCCAGGCGGGCGCCACGGCGAACCGGGTCGCGCTCGAGGCGATGGTCCTCGCGCGCAACGAGGGTCGCGACATCCGCAACGAGGGGCCGGAGATCCTCGCGGCGGCGGCGAAGACCTGCAAGCCGCTCGAGGCCGCGCTCATGACCTGGAAGGACGTCACGTTCAACTATGCCTCGACCGACACGTCGGACTTCGTGCCGACGGCCAGCGTCGCCTGAGTGCGGAGGTCGCCATGCGCATTACTCAAGGAACGTTCTCCTTTCTGGCTGACCTGACCGACGAGCAGATCGCCAAGCAGGTCGACTACGCGCTCGCGCAGGGCTGGGCGGTGTCGCTCGAGTTCACCGACGACCCGCACCCGCGCAACGTGTACTGGGAGATGTGGGGCCTGCCGATGTTCGACCTGAAGGACGCCGCCGGCGTGATCGCGGAACTGCGCGACTGCCGCAAGGCGCACCCGGAGTGCTACATCAAGTTGAACGCGTTCGACTCCACCCGCGGCTTCGAGACGGTACGCATGTCGTTCATGGTCCACCGGCCGAAGGTGGAGGCCCGCTACCGGTTGCGTCGCGAAGAGGGCGCCGGCCGCCTCGTTCACTACACGCTCGAGCGGGCGTGAGGAGCGCGGGGCAGCCTCCTGCTTCCCGGAGCCCATGACGTGAGCACGGATGCCGCCGGCCGGACCTTCGATCTCCGGGCGCTGCTCGCCGAGTCCGGCGTCGGTGCCGTGCTCGACGAGCTCGATCGCGAGCTCGTCGGCCTCGCGCCGGTGAAGCTGCGGATCCGCGAGATCGCCTCGCTGCTGGTGGTGGACAAGGCGCGCGCCGAGCTCGGAGTGGCGGGCGCGAAGCCCTCGCTGCACATGTGCTTCACCGGCAATCCAGGGACCGGCAAGACGACCGTCGCCACCCGCATGGCGACCATACTGCATCGCCTCGGTCACGTGCGCAGGGGACACCTCGTGGCGGTGACCCGCGACGACCTCGTCGGCCAGTACATCGGCCACACGGCGCCGAAGACCAAGGAAGTGCTGAAGCGCGCCATGGGAGGCGTGCTGTTCATCGACGAGGCCTATTACCTCTACCGGCCCGAGAACGAGCGCGACTACGGCCAGGAGGCGATCGAGATCC
>DAOMFD010000310.1:0-1998 GCA_035429605.1 Steroidobacteraceae bacterium
GGTCGGCACGAGCGTCCTCGAGAGCACGAACGAGCAGACCATCGCGTACATCACCGCCTCGGCCATCGGCACGAACAGGAACCGTGCCACTCCCTCGAGGAAGAACATGGGCACGAACACGATGCAGATGCACAGCAGCGACACGAACGCCGGCGTCACGATCTGGTTGGCGCCGTCCAGGATGGCCGTCTCGACGTCCTTGCCCTGCTCGAGGTGCCAGTTGATGTTCTCGATGGTGACGGTCGCGTCGTCGACGAGGATGCCGACCGCGAGCGCCAGGCCACCCAGCGTCATGATGTTGAGGGTCTCGCCGGTCGCCGCGAGGCCGATGATCGAGCCCAGGACGGACAGCGGGATCGACACGGCGATGATGAGCGTCGAGCGCCAGCTGCCGAGGAACAGCAGGATCATCACGCTGGTGAGGGCGGCGGCGATCAGCCCCTCGAGCGCCACCCCGCGGATCGCCGCGCGGACGAAGATCGACTGGTCGTTGAGCGGCACCACCTTGATGTTGTCGGGCAGCTGCGGGCGGATCTCCTCGAGCTTCTTCAGGATGCCGTCCACGATCGCGAGCGTCGAGGTGGTGCCGTTCTTCAGCACCGACATCAGCACGGAGCGGTCGCCGTCCACGTGCACGATGTTGGTCTGCGGCGAGTTGCCGTCGTGCACGTGCGCCACGTCGCGGATGTAGATCGTGCTGCCGTTGACGACCTTGATCGGCAGGTCGCCGATTTCGTCGATCAGGTCCGGAGCGTTGTTGAGCAGGATCGGGTACTCGATCGAACCGATCTTCTGCGTGCCGACGGGCAGGATCACGTTCTGGGCGGCAAGCGCATTGGCGACGTCCACCGCCGACAGGCCGCGCGACTGCAGTGCCGCGAGATCGAGGTCGATCTGCACCTGCCGCTGCTTGCCGCCGTACGGCCACGGCACGGCCGCCCCCTGCACCGTGATCAGCCGCGAGCGGATCTGGTTCGTGCCGATGTCGAACAGGTTCTGCTCGGTCAGTCCCTTGCCCGACAGCGCGAGCTGCAGGATCGGCACGGTGGAGGCGTTGTAGTTCAGGATCAGGGGCGGTGTCATGCCCGCCGGCATCTGCCGGGTCATGGTCTGGGAGATGGCCGTCACCTGGGCGTTGGCCGTCGCGATGTCGACGCCCGGGTGGAAGAAGATCTTCACGATGCCCATGCCCGGGTACGTCGTCGCCTCGATGTGCTCCACGTCGTTGACCGTCGTCGTGATCGCGCGCTGCGACAGCGTGGTGACGCGGCCGGCCATGTCGTCCACGGGCATGCCGGTGTACTGCCACGCGATGGCGATCACCGGGATGCGGATCTCCGGAAAGATGTCGGTCGGGGTCCGCATGGCCGCGAGCGGCCCGATGATGAGCAGCAGCAGCGCCATCACCACGAAGGTGTAGGGCTTCCTGAGCGCGACTCGGACGACGTTTACGAGCACCGCTTGCGCCCCCGGTCTGCGACGCCCGGCAGCAGCCCGTCGAGGTTGGCGTGGATGCGATTCATCGCCGCCATCAGCTGTGCTTGCTGCCGCGTGCTCAGGCCGGCGAGCGCCTCCGCGTGCGAAAGGTCCCGCAGCTTCCAGATCGTCTCGAGCACCGGGCCGGCCGGCTTGCGCAGGTACAGCGCGCGAACCCTTCGGTCGCCACGGACGGCACGGCGTTCGATCAGGCCACTCGCTTCCATGCGCGTGAGCAGGCGACCGAGCGTCATCGGGTCCATGTCCGCGAGATAGGCCAGGCGCGCCTGGGAGATGCCCTCGTGCCGCGACAGGTGGCCGAGCACGCGGCACTGCTCCAGCGTCAGGCCGTGGCCAGCGGCGTGGCGCTCGAAATTCCGCGAGTAGAGTCGCGAAATGTCCTTGAGCAGGAAGCCGAAGTTCGCGAGCCGGTCCATCGTTGGTGCTGGTGTTGTTGGCCCGGGAATCGGGTGGGCGGCCGCACGAGCGGCGCCCGGGCCAATCATATCAAGTGATATGATC
>DAOMFD010000311.1:0-1972 GCA_035429605.1 Steroidobacteraceae bacterium
CTCGAAGTACGTCGCGATCGGCGAGTCCGACCGCATGGTCCTGCGCTTCGTCAAGGAGAAATAGGGGACATTCCCCTATTTCAAGTTGAAATAGGGGAATGTCCCCTATTTCTCCTATATCTCCTCGGGGACGGTGGTGATCGCGCCGCAGGGGCACTCGCTCACGCACAGCCCGCAGCCCTTGCAGTAGTCGTAGTTGAACGCGTAGCGCTGGCCGGGCCCGAGCTTGACGACCGCGTTGTCGGGGCACACGCCGTAGCAGTTGTCGCACTCGAAGCAGTTGCCGCACGACAGGCAGCGGCGCGCCTCGAACTGCGCGGTCCACTCGTCGAAGCTGCCGACGACCTCCTCGAAGGTCGACTGCCGGCGGATCGTGTCGAGCACGGGCTGCGTGGACTTCGGCGCGTCCGAGTAGTACCAGGTGTTGAGCCGGTCGAACGTCGCGATCTCGTGCCGGGGCGGATGCGTCCACGTCGCGCCCCGCAGCCACGCGTCGATGTTGCGCGCCGCCAGCTTGCCGTGGCCGACGCCGACGGTGACGGTGCGCTCGCCGGGCACCATGTCGCCGCCCGCGAAGATGCCGGGGTGCCCCGTCATCATGCCCGCGTCGACCTTGACGACCCCGTCCTCGATCTCGAGTCCCGGCACGCCGTCGAGCAGCGACAGGTCCACGTCCTGGCCGAGCGCGAGCACCACCGAGTCGGCTTCGAGGGTCTCGAACTCGCCGGTCGGCTGCGCGTGGCCGTGCTCGTCGAGCGCCATCTTCTCGACCGTGATGGACGATTCGCCGGCCTGCTTGATCGTCGACAGCCACTTCACGAGCACGCCTTCCTGCAGCGCCTCCTCGAGTTCCGACTCGTGCGCCGGCATCTTCTCGCGCGTGCGCCGGTACACGATGATCGACTCCGTGGCGCCGAGGCGCTTCGCCGTGCGCGCGACGTCGAGCGCGGTGTTGCCGCCGCCGTAGACGACGACGCGTCGCCCGAGCAATGGCTGGTCTGCGCCTTCCATGCCGCGCAGCACCGACACCGCATCGAGCATCTTCGCCGCGCTGCCCGCGGGAATGTACGCGCGCTTGGCGATGTGCGCGCCCACGGCGAGGAACACCGCATCGAACCGCCCGCCCGCCATGGCCTCGAGCACGTTCGACACCTTGGAGTTGAGTTCGATCGTGACGCCGAGGTCCACGATGCGCTGGATCTCCGCCTCCAGGACCTCGCGCGGCAGCCGGTACTTGGGGATGCCGAAACGCATCATGCCGCCCGCGACCGGTCCGGCTTCGCGGATCGTCACCGAGTGCCCGAGCCGCGCAAGGTGATAGGCGGCCGACAGGCCGGACGGTCCCGCGCCGACGACGAGCACGCGCTTGCCGCTCGCGGTCGCAGGCGCCTCGAACTTCCAACCCTGCCGCAGCGCCTCGTCGCCGAGGAAGCGCTCGATCGCATTGATGCCGACCGACTCGTCGAGATGCCCGCGGTTGCAGGAGGTCTCGCACGGGTGGTAGCAGACCCGTCCCATCACGGCGGGCAGGGGGTTTTCCTGCGTGAGCAGGCGCCAGGCCTGCTCGTACTGGCCGGCCTCGGCGTGGAACAGCCAGCCCTGGATGTTCTCGCCCGCCGGGCACGCGTGATTGCAGGGCGGCAGGCGGTCCACGTACACGGGGCGGACCGTGCGCCACGAGCCCGTGCGATTCGCGAGGCTGGAGCCAGGATCGAGCGTGATCGCAAAGGGCTTGATCTTCATGCGCGGCGCTCCAGGCCTTCGAGCAGCCGGTAGCGGCGGATGTTGCGGTCCGCGATCTGCTGGATGCGCGTCACGATGTCGGGCCGGCCCGGCTCCTTGAACAGGTGCGCGAAGCGCTGCTGCGGCTTGAGGTATTCCTCGACCGGCAACTGCTTCTTGATCGGCGAGACGTGAGTGACGGTGCCGTGCTCGGCCTCGAACACCGGGAACAGCCCCGTCTCCTTGGCGA
>DAOMFD010000312.1:0-1960 GCA_035429605.1 Steroidobacteraceae bacterium
TGCTGAGCACGTGGTTGGCGATCTCGAAGCCGCTCACGAGGCGCATCTGCGCGTACGCGGTCTGCATGAAGTCCTGCATCGCGGCGCGTGCGTAGCCGGCCTCGCGCTGGGTGTGCGAGAAGAGCTTGACGGTCGCGATGTTGGTGTACGCGTCCGTGACGCGGCCGGTCATGAGCGAGCGCGCGTCCGCCTGCGCGGCGCCGATCTTGCCGAGCCTGGGCACGAAATACGCGAGCGCGATGCCGTAGCACGCGGCCCAGCCGAGGAACGGCGCGAGCATCAGCAGGTCGAAGTGGCCGACGACCGAGACCAGCGTGACGAAATAGATGACCGTGAACACGAGAATGTCGGCAACCGTGAACCACGTGTCGCGCACCGCCAGCGCCGTCTGCATGACCTTGGTCGCGACGCGCCCCGCGAACTCGTCCTGGTAGAAGCTCATGCTCTGGCCGAGCAGCAGGCGATGGAAGTTCCAGCGCAGCCGCATCGGGAAGTTGGCGGCCAGCGTCTGGTGCTTCAGGATCGTCTGCAGCGCGACCAGCACGACGCTGCCGGCGAGGATCGATCCGAGCAGCAGCAGGGTGCCGCGCTCCTCGATCCAGAGCCGCGACGGCTCGACCTTCGCGAGCCAGTCCACGATGCGACCGAGCATCGCGAAGAGCAGCGCCTCGAACGCGCCGATCACCGCGGTGCAGAGCGTCATCGCGAGGATGTAGGGACGCAGGCCCTCGGTGCACGCCCACAGGAATGCGAAGAAGCCCTTCGGTGGCGCGGCGGGGGCGTGCTCCGGGTAAGGCGTGACGAGTCGTTCGAACCAGCGGAGCACGGCACGTTCTCCGACGCGTTGCGGAGCCGACATCCTACGCGGGCGGGCGTCCGGGCCCTAGAGGGCGCGGGTCCGGCGGCCAATTCCGGAATCTGTGATCCGGTGCACGGTAATAGTGACCTCCTGGCGCGCTCGAAAGCTTGTGCCGCCGGTCCAAACGGGAGGAACCTGAGCCCGTCACGACGGAGGATCACACATGGTCGACATGGATCCTGCCGGACTACGCAAGACCCTCGAGCAGATCGATCGAGCCGCGCAGGAGCATGCCGAATGGCATGCCAACGTATTGCGGTCCATCGTCTGCGAGACTCCTTGCGATCCGAATGATCTCACCGCGTCCGCGCACCTGCTGTGTCGCTTCGGTCACTGGTACTACGAGCAATCGGCGGCCGAGATACGCGAGGACCCGATCTTCGCGGCGATCGGCGTCGAGCATCGGCTGGTTCACCGCATTGCCGCACGCATCCTGCGCGAGGTGGCGGCGGGCCGGCCCGTGGACCGCGAGGACTTCGACGACATGCTGGCGGGCAGCGCGCGCCTGCGCGGCGACCTCGACATGCTGCGGCGCGACGTCCAGGGGGCGCTGCGGCACCGCGACGAGCGGACGGGTGCCTTCGACCGCGCACAGGTGCTTCCCGAGC
The DNA here is from genome assembly GCA_035429605.1 of Steroidobacteraceae bacterium. Classification (GTDB taxonomy): domain Bacteria; phylum Pseudomonadota; class Gammaproteobacteria; order Steroidobacterales; family Steroidobacteraceae; genus RPQJ01. The sequence goes on from DAOMFD010000312.1 coordinate 1,468, forward strand.
TTCGCCACTGGCGTGCACTGGTCAAGCAGGGCGTGCAGCCCTGCTGCATCGCCTTCATGGACCTCGACCATCTCGCCGACATCAACCGCAAGCACGGCCATCCGACCGGGGACGCGGTCCTCGCCGCGGCAGTGCGCTACCTCCGGGATCACCTCCGCCCGGCCAGCAAGGTGTTCCGCTATGGCGGGGACGAGTTCCTGATCTCGCTGCCGGGCGCCGATTTCGCGGACGCCCACGAGCTCATCAAGCGGGTCCGCCAGGGGCTGGCCACCGACCCGCTGTCCGGCCTGCCGGAGCACCTCGAGTACCCGGTCACGGCGTCCTTCGGGCTCGCGAGGCTCGACCCGGACGCACGCGTCGAGGACTCGATCGAGCGCGCGGCGCAGGCCTTGCTGATCGCCAAGAGCTCCGGCGGCGACCGCGCCATCAACTGGGACGAATCGGTCATCACGCGGCGCGACCTCCGCCGGCTGGAAGTCGACAGGCACGAGAC
>DAOMFD010000313.1:0-1949 GCA_035429605.1 Steroidobacteraceae bacterium
GGGCTGGCCCGCGGCAGGCTGCCCTGCGGCGGCCTGGCCCTGCAGCGTCGCCAGCTCCGCGTTGCGGACTTCGAGCAGGCGGCGCGCCTCGGCGAGATCGGCCTCGAGCTGCTTGACGCGCGCCTGCATGTCGGTCGTCGGCGCGCCGGCCGGCGGCGCCCCGGCAGGTGCCGGAGTCGTGGCGGTCGATGCTGCGGTCGTGCCCTGCTCGGGCGTGACCAGTTTCAGTCGTCCTGCGGTCGATTCGGCAGGTTGTGCGGCCGCCGAGCTCTCGCGCCACAGCTGGTACTGCCGCGAGACCTCCGCCGCCGCTGCGGCTGCGGGGATCGCCGAGATTTCATCGGCGTCCGGAATCCTCAGCGAGCTGCCGGCGCGCAGGACATTGATGTTCCCGTCGAACGAGTGCGGGTTGGCCTGGTAGATCGCCACCATCGCCCGGTTGACGTCGGACCGCGACCCGGGGTGAGCCTCGCTCGCAATCTTCCATAGAGTGTCGTTCGGGCGGACACGGTAGGTCGACCCAGCGGCGGCGGATGTCGGAGTGACTGCGCCGGCTGCGCCGGCTGCGCTGGACGGCGCAGACTCAGCCCGGGGCGCCGGTGCAGGGGCGGAGGCCCCCGACTGCACGCGCGGGGTCGCGACCTGCGGCTCGGCAGCTGCCTGCGCCGGCGCAAAGACCGGCGGGTCCAGCAGCACGGTGTACTCGCGCAACAGCTTGCCGCGCGGCCAGTCAGCCTGGACGAGCAGCGTGACGAACGGCTCGGTGACGGGGCGCGGCGAAGTGACCTTGAGGTAATCCTTGCCATCCGGGCCGCGGACGACCCGGAACGTGAAATCCGCGAGGTAGCCGGGCTTGTCGAGGCCGTAACGCGCAAACGTGTCGCTCGGAGCCAGCGACGCCCGCAGCGCCGACAGGTCCTCGTCGCCCGCCGCCACGAGATCGATATCGGCATCGAAAGGCTGGTTGAGCGCCGAATGGAGGTGAATCTCGCCGAGGCCGAGCGCGTAGAGCGCGTTCGGCGACATCAGGGCGCTCAGGAGTAGGACACGGCGAACGGCTGACTTCATCGATGCTCCCACCAGTACGACATGACCCGGGCGGCAGACGCCATGTCCACCGGGATCGGGCTCGTTGGCTGCTGCGAATTAAACATAACTATAACCGACGCTCTCACCCGCGCCCACAGCCCCGCGGATCCGCCAACCTTGTAGCGCGTCACGGTCCCGCGAGATCGGACGCGCCGCACACTTCCGCGCTCTTGCCCCGATCAGGCCCCGCGGCAGATGTCCGGCGTGACCGTAGTGACCCCCGCATTCTGGGCGCGATGCCTGAGCAGGTGATCCATCAGCACGAGCGCCATCATGGCCTCGGCGATCGGCACGGCCCGGATCCCGACGCACGGGTCGTGGCGTCCGGTGGTGCTGACCTCGACGGGCCGCCCTTCGACGTCGATGGTGCGGCCCGGGATCACGATGCTCGAGGTTGGCTTCAGCGCGACGCTCACGACCAGCGGCTGGCCGGAGGAGATGCCACCCAGCGTGCCTCCGGCGTGATTGGACACGAAGCCGCCCGGGGTCAACTCGTCGCGATGCTGCGACCCGCGCTGCCCGACGACCGCAAAGCCGTCCCCCACCTCGACTCCCTTGACTGCGTTGATGCCCATCATCGCATGCGCGAGGTCCGCGTCCAGCCTGTCGAACACCGGCTCGCCGAGGCCCGGGGGCACGCCGGTCGCGACGACCGTGACCCGCGCTCCGATGGAATCGCCCTCGCGACGCAGGCGCTCGATCAGCGCCTCGAGGTCCGGCACGCGCGCCGGGTCCGGGCAGAAGAACGGATTACGGTCCGCCTCCGCGAGGTCGCGCGGCTCGATGACCACGTCGCCGGCCTGCGCGAGATAGCCGCGAACGACGACGCCGGCGTGCTCGGCGAGGTACTTGCGCGCGAT
>DAOMFD010000314.1:0-1925 GCA_035429605.1 Steroidobacteraceae bacterium
CCGCGACACTGGCGATGCGCTCCGGCATCCGCGCCGCCAGCTTCAGCGCCAGGGCACCGCCGTAGGAGTGTCCGACAAGGTGCACGCGACCGGAGCCCGAGAGCAACGGCTCCACCAGCGTCAGGTCGTCTTCGAGGCGCATGGGCCGCGCCGCAGTCCACGCCGGGGTCGAGCCGTGCCCGTGCAGATCGATCGCATGCAGGCGGTAGCGCGACTGCAGTGCCGTCACGAGCCCCTCCCATTGGCGGCCGGAGCTTCCGCTCGAGTGCAGCAGTACGACTGTCGGTCCGTGTCCGACGCTGCGGATATGCGGCTTGCTGGTTTCCATCGCTTGATTCCCTTGTGGAACGCCAGCGGCGCGAGGATGGGGGCGCGCTGGCTGGCGCGCGGCACCGATCGCTGGCGCTGTCGCAGGCGTGGTTGTTGACTGGATTTGAATGCGGCGCCCCGATCGCCGTCGTCGGGCGACCGAGGCGCCTGACCTGGCTCGGCTCAGTTCGTCGCGCTGGCGATCGATCCGAGCGCTGCGTGAATCCGCTCGCCCTGCGCCGGCGTGATCATCCCGCCCAGCACCTCGAGGAATCGCGCATCCTGCACGCCGGAGAAGATGTACTGCCAGCGATAGGCCTCAAGCAGCTTGGCGTGGATCGCGGCGCGCTGCTGTGCGGTGAACGAACGCCCGGCCTGGAGCACGAAGTACTGCGTGTCGGACTGCGCCTGGGCCTGGACGATCCCGTCAACGGCGGCCACCAGCGCGATCAGGTCGTTGACCGCCTCGTCACGCTCCGCCGGTGTGATGCGCGCGTTCTCACGCTTCCACTCGAGCTCGTCGAGGATCGCGTGCTGCGACTCCTCCTTCCAGTGGAACAGGAACACGTCCTTCCACAGCGGCGAGAGGTCGGGATCGGGGTCGATGCTGGCGCGATAGTGCGCCTGGGTAAAGAGCTCGATGTCGAGCGTCAGGCCGAGGACCGCCCATGTCGACTTGCCCAGTACCACGGCTGCGACATCGTTCGGTTGCGGCACGAAGTGATACCCGGCGGGCATGCCCTCGGCGGCCATCGCTTCGAGCCGCCGGAACAGCTCCTGGTGCTTGAGCTCTTCGTCCGTGAAGCGGACCAGGGCTTCCATTGCCGTCTGGTCGCCGAGCCAGTGCTCGCGGCTGATTTCGAGGACCTTCGCGCCGATGAAGCGCTCGACGAGTCCGAAGACATTGGCATAGGTTCGCCCCTGGATCTGGCTGAGAAAGCGGCGCTCGGCGGCAGTGACGAAGGCGAGCTCGTCGAGCTTCGACAGTCCGTCGGGCAGAAACTTCTTGCCGAAGTCGAAGCGTCGTCCGCGGATGACATCGCGGTCGATGTCCCAGCGGACGCGCTTGGAAACCTCGATGGCCTTCGCGTAGCGGCTTCGTTCGTCGCCGCTGACGGCCGCGGTTTCGGCTGCGGGGGCTTCAATGGTGATGTCTGCAACAGCTTCCATGGGATTGCTCTCCTGACGGTCGGGGTTGAACGACACTTAAAAAAGGGAAAGGGCGCGGAGCGTGCGCAGGGCCTGCGCACGGGTACGATCGGACTCGCCGGCGATTTCGGCGGCGACCGAGCGCATCTCGCTGCGGTCGAGGCCGAGGTCATGCAGCGTGCGGGCGTCCAGCTCGCGGAGCGCCCTGTAGGTGGCGCGTGCGGACCTCGCCCGCGCCCAGGAGGCGCGCAGTCGTTGCGCGGCCGCCGAGGCAGTGGCCATCAGCGTTGCAAGGACCGCGGCCAGACTGGCGCTGCGTGCGCCGCGGGCCTCGATCGCCAATCGATGGACGTCGTGACTTACTTGCGTGACTTGTGCGTCTGCCCTCGCTTCCCCGAAACCGTTCGCGGCAGCCGCCCTCCGCGCCCAGCCGTCCAGGTCGGCGGCGCGGTCGCGGTCGGTTGCGT
>DAOMFD010000315.1:0-1880 GCA_035429605.1 Steroidobacteraceae bacterium
GCTCCGGCCGGGCGGCCGCCTGTTCCATTACACGGGGGCGCCGAATTCGCGTTCGAGGGGCCGCAACCTCGCCGGCGAGGTGGTCGAGCGCTTGCGTGTCGCCGGGTTCGACGCGCGACCCGAACTCGACGGGGTGCTCGCGACCCGGCGCTAATTGACGACGGCAGGCGCGGGCGCGGCCGGGGGTGCCGGCGAGGGCGCGGCGGCGCGTGCCGCGTCCAGCGCCTTGCGCAGCCGGTCGGCCCAGCTCTTCAGGATCGTATTCGCGGCCGCCTCGTTGGTGACCTGGTTGGCCTGGTGCGCCATGCCGCCAAAGCTCGTATCGGCCTCGCCATCGATGACCCGCGCGAGCAGCGTGCTCGTGCCTCCGTCCCAGAGCTCCAGCATGAGCGTCATCTGGCCTGCGGATGCAACCAGGTCCACGCTCGGTGAGGGCGAATCCGTGGTGGGCGCCGTGACCACCACGTTCAGGAGCGCGGGACGCAGCATCAGCACCCCGGCCGCCTGCGACGTGACGATCTGGAAGTCGCCGTTCTTGCCCAGTTCGTCGACGAACACCTTGTTGAACTCGGCGGACAGCCAGTTCTTGATGCGCGTCTGGTCCTCGGGCGTGACCTGCATGGACAAGTCGGCCTCGTTCTCGTTGTAGTCCTGGGCCCAGTCCTTGGCGAACTGCACGTAGCACTCGAGGAACCCGATCTGGCGGTATTGCGAGAAGGTCGCCCCCTGCTTGACGTACACCGCTCCGTGGTCGGTCGACTTGACGAGTTGCAGCCCGTCCGGGCTGACCGTCGGGAATTGTCCGTCGGCGCGCGCAACGCTCGACGTCACCAGCGCAAATGCGAGCATGGCGGCGACGGGGGCGGCGAGTGACCAGCAGCTCCTGGTTGTTCTCATGGTGGGCTCCGTGCCGGCGCAGGCTCTGGGCGAAACGTCTATTTCACCAGCTGGTTGAGCTCGAAGATCGGCAGCAGCATCGCCAGCACGATCACGAGCACCAGGCCGCCCATCAGCAGGATCATGAGCGGGCCGAGCAGGCCGACCACGCCCTGCAGCAGCGCGTCGAGCTCGCGCTCCTGGTGGATGGCCGCGCGCTCGAGCATCGTGTCGAGTTCGCCGCTCGATTCGCCGCTCGAGATCAGGTGGATCATCATCGGCGGGAACAAGCGCCCGACGGCCAGGGACTTGCCGATCGGCGCGCCCTCGCGGACCCGCACGGCGGCTGCCTCGACCGCCGCTTTCATCGGCAGGTTCGACACGACCTCGGACGAGATGCGCAGCGCTTCCAGGACCGGGACGGTACTCGCCGTGAGCGTGCTCAACGTGCGTGCGAAGCGCGCGGTATTGCTGCCGCGCACCACCTTGCCGATCAGCGGCAACGACAGCAGGAACTGGTGCCAGACCCGGCGATTGGCCTCGAGCTGCACCCAGCGATTGAACGCGAAGATGCTGCCCGCCACCCCGACCACCAGCCAGATGCCGAAGTGCCGCATGAAGTCGCTGAACGCGATCAGTCCCTGCGTGAGCAGAGGCAGCTGCGCCTGGCTGGTGCGGAACACCTCGACCACCTTGGGGACGACCGACACGAGCAGGAAGAACACGATGACGACGCACACCAGGAACAGCAGCACCGGGTAGAGCATCGCGCTCAGCGTGCGCTCACGCAGTTGCTGCCGGTTGTCGGTGTATTCCGCGAGCCGCTCGAGCACCGCGTCGAGGTGGCCGGACTGCTCGCTGGCCGCGACCGTGGCGCGATAGATCTCGGGAAACGACCGCGGGAACTCGGCGAGCCCGTCGGCGAGCGTGTGGCCCTCCATCACCTTGGAGCGGACGCCGAGCATGATGCTGCGCACGCGCGGCTTGTCGGTCTGCTGCGAGAC
>DAOMFD010000316.1:0-1876 GCA_035429605.1 Steroidobacteraceae bacterium
CGCATCCGTGGCTGATGCCGGACTTCTGGCAGTTCCCGACGGTGTCGATGGGCCTCGGCCCGATGATGGCGATCTACCAGGCGCGGTTCACGCGCTACCTCGAGCATCGCGGCATCGTGCCGGCGACCGACAGCAAGGTGTGGGCGTTCCTCGGCGACGGCGAGATGGACGAGCCCGAGTCGCTCGGCGCGCTCACCATGGCCGTGCGCGAGAAGCTCGACAACCTGGTGTTCGTCATCAACTGCAACCTGCAGCGCCTGGACGGCCCGGTGCGCGGCAACGGCAAGATCATCCAGGAACTGGAAGCAGCCTTCCTGGGGGCTGGCTGGAACGTCATCAAGGTGATCTGGGGCTCGCGCTGGGACCCGCTGCTCGCGCAGGACACGCGCGGGCTGCTGCGCCGGCTGATGATGGAGTGCGTGGACGGCGAGTACCAGAACTTCAAGGCCAAGGGCGGCGCCTACACGCGCGAGCATTTCTTCGGCAAGTACGCCGAGCTGAAGGAGATGGTCGCCAACATGTCGGACGACGACATCTGGCGCCTCAATCGCGGCGGCCACGACCCGCACAAGGTCTACAACGCCTATGCGGCCGCGGTCGCGCACCAGGGACAGCCGACGGTGATCCTCGCCAAGACCATCAAGGGCTATGGCATGGGTCGCGCCGGGGAAGGCATGAACATCACCCACCAGCAGAAGAAGCTGGACGACGAGGCGCTCAAGGATTTTCGCGACCGGTTCAACATCCCGGTGTCCGACGAGGACATCGCCAAGGTGCCGTATTACCGCCCCGCCGAGGGCAGCGAGGAGCTCGAGTACCTGCGCGAGCGCCGCCGCTCGCTGGGAGGATTCCTCCCGCAGCGACGCACCCGCGCGGCCGCGCTCACGGTCCCGCCGCTCGAAACGTTTGCCCCGCTGCTCGAGGCCAGCGGCGACCGCGAGATCTCCACGACCATGGCGCTGGTGCGCATCCTCTCGATCCTGGTCAAGGACAAGGGGATCGGCGCACACGTCGTGCCGATCGTGCCAGACGAAGCGCGGACGTTCGGCATGGAAGGGATGTTCCGGCAGATCGGCATCTACTCCTCGATGGGTCAGCTCTACACGCCGCAGGACGCGGACCAGCTGCTCTATTACCGCGAGGACAGGAAGGGGCAGATCCTCGAGGAAGGCATCAACGAAGCCGGCGCGATGTGCAGCTGGATCGCCGCCGGCACGTCCTACGCCAACCACGGCATCGCGATGGTGCCGTTCTACATCTACTACTCGATGTTCGGCTTCCAGCGGGTCGGCGATTTCGCCTGGGCCGCCGGCGACATGCAGTCGCGCGGATTCCTGATCGGCGGCACGGCGGGACGCACCACGCTCGCGGGCGAGGGCCTGCAGCACCAGGACGGCCACAGCCAGCTCGTCGCGACGACCATCCCGAACTGCGTCGCGTACGACCCGGCCTACGCGTACGAGCTCGCCGTCATCGTTCAGGACGGGCTGCGACGGATGTACGCCGAGCAGGAGAACGTCTTCTACTACATCACCTGCATGAACGAGAATTACGCGCAGCCGGCGCTTCCGTCCGGGGTCGAGGAGGGCATCCTGAAGGGTGCGTACCTGCTCAAGTCCGGCGGCCGCGGCAAGGTGCGCGTCAACCTGCTCGGGTCCGGGACCATCCTGCGCGAGGTGCTGGCCGCCGCGGAGATCCTGGAAGGCGAGTTCGGCGTGCCGGCCGACGTGTTCAGCGTCACGAGCTTCTCCGAGTTGCGCCGCGAAGCGCTCGACGCCGAGCGCTGGAACCTGCTGCACCCCGACCAGCCGCCGCGTCAACCCTACCTGCGGCGATGCCTCGAGGGCCACGCCGGGCCGTTCGTCGCGGCCACGGA
>DAOMFD010000317.1:0-1866 GCA_035429605.1 Steroidobacteraceae bacterium
ATCGACGGCTCGCCGCAGGGCTTCACCGCCTGGCGCGACCGGCCCTACGTGGCGCCGGTGGGCGACTACCCGAAGGGCTACGCCGGTTACGCCGCGGCGACCAACGAGCAGGTGCTGGACGCCGTGAACTGGGCCTACGCCAACGACATGCAGTTGCTGACCCACGCCAACGGCGAGGCGGCCTCGGACCTGCTCATTGCAACGACGACGATCGCGCAGCTCAAGAACGGTGGCGTCAAGGACCGCCGTCCGGTGCTGATCCATGGCCAGTTCCTGCGCGAGGACCAGGTCGATTCTTACAAGCGGCTCGGCGTGCTGCCATCGCTGTTCCCGATGCACACCTTCTACTGGGGCGACTGGCACACCAGCAAGACCGTGGGCCCGGTGCTCGGGCAGAACATCTCGCCGACCGGCTGGGTCCGCAAGCGCGGCATGATTTTCACGTCGCACCATGACGCGCCGGTGGCGTTCCCGGACTCGATGCGTGTGCTGGATGCCACCGTGACCCGCGTGGCACGCGGCTCTGGCAAGATCATCGGCCCCGACCAGAGGGTCGACGTCATCACCGGGCTCAAGGCGATGACGATCTGGCCGGCGTGGCAGCACTACGAGGAGAAGTCCAAGGGCTCTATCGAGGTGGGCAAGCTCGCCGACTTCGTGATCCTTTCGCGTGACCCGACCAGGGGCGACGTCAACACGATCGACCAGATCAAGGTGACCGAGACGATCAAGGAAGGCACCACCGTCTTCAAGCTGACAGCCGAGGAGCAGCGCAAGGCGGACCTGATGCTACGTCCAGGGCGGGACGGCGCCAATGTGTTCACGCGCTTCCTCACGGCGGCCGCGGTCTACCGCGACGTGTCGCAGTTGCCGCCCTACCTGCGGCAGCCCGGCACGGTCGAGTACTTTCTCAACAGTCCGCATGACACGGCGTGTGTCGTCCGCGTACTGGACGAGATGCTGCTTGCGATGCTGCAGGACGGAGTTGTGCCGGCGCAAGCGGACTGAGGGCGATTGCAGGCACCGGTACTCCGGTGCCGCCGCGGTGAAACTTCTTCCAGGTGCGTGTTGCGCCGTCGGCACCGCAGACGCGAGCTGGGCGGCTCAGCCGACTTCGAGCAGTTCGACCTCGAATACCAGCGTCGCATTCGGCGGAATGACACCGCCGGCGCCGAACTCGCCGTAGCCCAGCCGCGGCGGGATCGTCAGCTTGCGCAGGCCGCCGACCTGCATGCCGGCAACGCCTTCGTCCCATCCGGCGATGACCTGCCCGGCACCGAGGCCAAAGGAGAACGGCTCGCCACGATCGCGGCTGGAATCGAACTTGCGGCCATCCGTGAGCCAGCCGGTGTAGTGGACGACGACGTCCTGCCCGGAACGCGCCGTGGCGCCGGTGCCGACGCGCATTTCCTCGTACTGCAAGCCGCTCGCTGTCGTGACTGTGCTCATCGTCCTTCCTCCTTCGTCTTCAATCCGCTGCGCAGCAACTGCTCGACCAGTTCGTTCAGTGGCAGCTGGCGCTGTTGTGACTGCTCGTGCAGCTGCCGCAGCAGCTCGCCCGGCAGCTTGACCGCGAAAGGTACCAGCCCGGCGGCCCGGTCGCGCTCGCGCTGCGCGCGCCGGTCCGTCGGCGTCGTCGTGTCGAACCGCGAACCGGACTGCCGCAGGGCGTTGGCGATCTTCAGTCCCTTGCGCTTCTCGAGCTCCGTCTTCTTCATCGTCATGGCACTTGACCCCGCGCATGATCCTGCGCATAAGCGCGCACGATCGACTCGATGTCGCTATCTGCGGTGAACCCGAGCGTGAGCGCACGTGCCGCGTCGAAGCGCGCGGGCCAGCCGTAGACGATCTTCGCAATGCGCTCGT
>DAOMFD010000318.1:0-1856 GCA_035429605.1 Steroidobacteraceae bacterium
GACCGCGTCGAGACGACCGCGCTCGGCCTGCTCCGGCAGGTGCGGGAACCGTGGGCCCTCGAGGAGCCGCTCGCGGAGCTCGTGCTGCGCTGGGCCGCGCGGCTGCACGAGATCGGACTCGACATCGCGCACTCGCACTACCACCGGCACGGGGCTTACCTGCTCGAGCACGCCGACATGCCCGGCTTCCCGCGCGAGGAACAGCGGCTGCTGTCGGTCGTGGTCGGCAGCCACCGTCGCAAGCTGGCGCTCGAGCCGTGCGAATCGCTCGTGCCGCCATGGCACGTCAAGTCGCATTTCCTCATCGTGCTGCTGCGCCTCGCGGTGCTGCTGAACCGCGGGCGCGGCCCGCGGGCGCTGCCACGGGTGGACCTCGCCGTGCGTGAGCGCTCGCTGGAACTCGGCTTCCCGAAGGGCTGGCTTGCGGAGCACCCGCTGACCGAGGCGGACCTCGAGCAGGAGGCGGAATACCTGCGGGCGGCCGGGTTCCGGCTGCGCGTGGCCTGAGCCGGCGGCTCAGTCGGCCAGCGTCTCGAGCAGGGCGAGCTGGGCGGCCACCGCTGCGGAGGTTCCCGGCGAGCAGCGGCGGTAGGTGCCGTCGGCAGCGAGTTCCCACGCGTCGCAATTGTCGGCCAGGTAGAGTTCGAGGTCCGCGAGCACCCGGGCGCGATGGCTCGCGCGCAGCACCGGGAAGCACACCTCGATGCGACGGAAGAAGTTGCGCTCCATCCAGTCCGCACTCGCGCAGAGGGTCTCCGGCTCCCCGCCGTTCTCGAAGTGGTACACGCGCGTGTGCTCGAGGAATCGCCCCACGATGGAACGCACCGTGATGTTGTCCGAGATGCCCGGCACGCCCGGCCTGAGCGAGCAGATGCCGCGCACGATCAGGTCCACGCGCACCCCGGCGATCGACGCCTCGTAGAGCGCGCGCACGATCTGCGGCTCGATCAGCGAGTTCATCTTGGCGATGATCCGCGCCGGGCGGCCGGCGCGCGCGTGGTCGATCTCGCGCCGGGTCTTCTCGAGCATCGCCTCGTGCAGCGTGAACGGCGACTGCAGGATCCGGCGCATGCGCGCGATGCGCGTCGGGCTGGTGAGCTGCAGGAACAGCTCGTGCAGATCCTCGCCGATCGCCTCGTCGCAGGTGAACAACCCGTAGTCGGTGTATTGCCGCGTCGTCTGCGGGTGGTAGTTGCCGGTGCCGAGGTGGCAGTAGCGGCGCAGCCGGTCCGGGTCGCGGCGCACCACCATGATCAGCTTGGCGTGCGTCTTGTAGCCGACCACGCCGTACATGACGTGCGCGCCGGCCTCCTGGAGGCGATTGGCGAGCGCGATGTTGGCCGCTTCCTCGAAGCGCGCCAGCAGCTCGACGACCACCGTGACTTCCTTGCCGGCGCGCGCCGCGGCCACCAGCGCGTCGACGACCGGCGACTCGGGGCCGGTGCGATACAGCGTCTGCTTGATCGCGAGCACGTGCGGGTCGGACGCCGCCTGGCGCAGGAAGTCGATGACCGGCGCGAAACTGTGGAACGGGTGGTGCAGCAGGACGTCCTTCTCGCGGATCGCCTCGAACAGGTCGTGGCGACCCGCGAGCCGCCTCGGTACCGCGGGCACGAACGGCGGGTACTTGAGGTCCCTGCGGTCGACGAGCTCGCACACGGACATCAGGCGGTGCAGGTTGACCGGCCCGTCCACGAGATAGTGGTCCTCGGGCCCCAGCTCGAAGTGCTCGAGCAGGAAGTCGCGCAGGTGCGCCGGGCAGTCGACCGATGTCTCGAGCCGCACGGCGTCGCCGTAGCGCCGCGAGGCGAGTTCGCCCTCGACCGCGCGCAGCAGGTCTTCCGTCTCCTCGTCGT
>DAOMFD010000319.1:0-1844 GCA_035429605.1 Steroidobacteraceae bacterium
CGCGCGACGATGGCCGCGTACCGGCCGTTCCTGGAGCTCGCGCTGCGCTCGCCGTGGGCCGTCACGATCTTGGCGACGCTGGTCGTGGCGGCGACGCTGTGGCCTGCCTCGCGGCTCGGCACGGAGTTCATGCCGGAACTCGACGAGGGTGATTTCCTGTACATGCCCACGACACTCCCTGGGCTCTCGACCGATGCGGCGCGCGCGCTGCTCCAGCAGACGGACCGCCTGATCCGCACCGTGCCCGAGGTCGAGCGCGTCTTCGGCAAGGCAGGACGCGCCGAGTCGGCGACCGATCCGGCGCCGATCGAGATGTTCGAGACCGTCGTGAAGCTGAAGCCCCGGAGCGAGTGGCGACCGGGCATGACGCCGGAGAAGCTCAAGGCGGAGCTCGACGCGCGGGTCAAGTTCCCCGGGCTGTCGAACGCCTGGGGCTACCCCATCAAGACGCGCATCGACATGCTGGCGACCGGGATCCGCACGCCGGTGGGCATCAAGATCATGGGGCCGGACCTCGCGACGATCCAGCGGCTCGGCGAGCAGATCGAGAACATCCTGCGCAACGTGCCGGGGACGACCTCGGTCTATGCCGAGCGGACCGCGACCGGGCGATACCTCGACGTGGACATCGACCGCGTCGCCGCCGGCCGCTACGGCCTCAACGTCAAGGACGTGCAGGACATCGTAGGCAGCGCGGTCGGGGGCATGACCGTGAGCTCGACGGTGGAGGGACTGGAGCGCTACCCGATCAACCTGCGCTACCCGCAGGATTTCCGCGACTCCCTCGAGAAGCTGCGCGCGCTGCCCATCGTCGCGCCCACCGGTGCCAACGTCACGCTCGCCGACGTGGCCCGGGTCGATGTGGCGGAAGGCCCGGCGATGATCCGCAGCGAGAACGCGCGCCCCTCGGGATGGGTCTTCGTGGACATCGCCGGCCGCGATCTCGGCGGTTACGTCAAGGAGGCCAAGGCGCGGATCGCGTCGGACCTGAAGCTGCCGCCGGGCTACAGCCTCGGGTGGTCCGGGCAGTACGAGTACCTCGAGCGTGCGGTGGAACGACTGAAGGTCGTCGTACCCCTCACACTCGCGATCATCGTGCTGCTGCTCTACCTGAATTTCCGCAACGCGCGCGACGTGCTGCTGATCCTGTTCGCGCTGCCGTTTGCGCTGGTGGGCGGCATCTGGCTCCTGTACGCACTGGGCTATGACCTGTCGATCGCCGCCGCGGTCGGGTTCATTGCGCTCGCGGGCGTGGCCGCGGAGACCGGCGTCGTCATGGTCATGTACCTCGACCACGCCTGGGAGGCTCGCTGCGAACGGGCAAGGGCGGAGGGCAGGGCGCCGACCCGCGCCGAACTTCACAGCGCGATCGTCGAGGGAGCGTTGCTTCGTCTGCGTCCGAAGCTGATGACCGTCATCACGATCATCGTGGGCCTGCTGCCCATCATGTGGGGTTCCGGCACGGGGTCCGAGGTGATGCGCCGCATCGCCGCGCCGATGGTGGGCGGCATGGTCTCGGCGACCGTGCTGACGCTGGTGATCATCCCGTCGCTGTACCTGATCGTGAACGGCTGGAGGCTGCGCGGCGCAGTAGACTAGTCACATGCACGACCCGACCCAGCACGATGCGCAGCGTGGAGGCCCGTCCGCGGGATCCTGCTGCCACGCCGAGCCGGCGGCGGCCCCGTCGCCGGCGATCCATGAGCACCAGCATGCCGGAGCGGCGCCCGCGGGCGCCGCGTCGTCTTCGGCACACGCGTGCTGCCACGCGCCGGCCGCGCCCGAGGTCGCCAAGCCTGCGACGCACGACTGCTGCCACGGCGCTCCGGTCGCGGGTGTCCCGC
>DAOMFD010000320.1:0-1838 GCA_035429605.1 Steroidobacteraceae bacterium
CGATGACGCCCTCGGCGATCATGTCGCAGCGGACGATGCCGCCGAAGATGTTGACCAGGATCGCCTTCACCTTCGGGTTCTCGAGGATCAGCTTGAACGCGGTGGTGACGCGCTCTCGCGTCGCGCCACCGCCGACGTCGAGGAAGTTGGCAGGCTCGCCGCCGTGCAGCTTGATCAGGTCCATGGTCGCCATGGCGAGGCCCGCGCCGTTCACCATGCAGGCGATGTCGCCGTCGAGCGAGACGTAGTTGAGGTCCGCCTCGCCGGCGACGCGCTCCATCTCGTCTTCCTGCGACGTGTCGCGCCAGGCGACGAGGTCCTTCTGGCGGAACAGCGCGTTGTCCTCGATGTTGATCTTGGCGTCGAGCGCGACGACCCGGCCCTCGCCGGTGACGATGAGCGGATTGACCTCGACGAGGCTCGCGTCGCACTCGAGGTAGAGCTTGTAGAGGCCGCGCGCGATGGTCTCGAACTCGGCGACCTGCGCGCCCTTCAGTCCCAGGCCGAACGCCAGTGCGCGGCAGTGCGATCCCTGCAGCCCGGTGGCCGGGTGGACCTCGACACGTATGATCTTCTCGGGCGTCTTCGCGGCGACTTCCTCGATGTCCATTCCGCCGGCCGCGGAGGCGACGAATGCGATGCGGCCGGTGTCGCGATTGAGCAGGAGGCTCAGGTACAACTCGCGCTCGATCTTCGATCCGGACTCCACGTACACCTGGTTGATCGGGAGGCCGTCCGCACCCGTCTGCTTGGTCGTGAGGCGCTTGCCGAGCATTCCGGCCGCCGCCGCGGCGACGTCGTCCACGGTCCTGACGACCTTCACGCCGCCGGCCTTGCCTCGACCGCCGGCGTGCACCTGTGCCTTGACCACCCAGACGCTCCCGCCGAGGCGTCGCGCGGCGTCGGCCGCACCGTCGGGCGTCGTGGCCACGTAACCGGTCGGTACCGGGATGCCGTAGCGCTCGAAGAGTTGCTTCGACTGGTATTCGTGCAGGTTCATGGGCGCGGCCCGCTCGGGTACAAGGCCGCGTAGTTTACCTTCAACCCGCGAAATTGGGGTCAGACCCCATCTTCCAAAAAATGGGGACTGCGGGAAATGGGGACATTCTCCTTGTTTCCTGCCGGAAAAAGGAGAATGTCCTCATTTCCCGGCGGTCGATTCAGGCAAACTGCCGTCGATGCGTGTCATGCCCGATCCCCGCCCTGCCCGCGCCGGACCGGCCGACCTCCCTTGGCGGGTGCTCGGCCTGCTCAACATCTTCCGGCTGACGGTGCCGATGGTGCTGCTGCTGGTGTTCTTCTTCGACGCGCCGCAGCGCAGCGTCGGCGCCCACAGCCCCGGCTTGTTCATCGGCATCTGCGCCGCCTACTTCGCGTTCGGCCTCGTCTCGATCCAGCCGGTCCAGCGCCGCTGGCCGTCGGTGGAGTGGCTCGCGCTGTTCCAACTCGCGGTGGACACCGCGGCGATACTCATGTTCGTCCACGCGAGCGGCGGCGCCGCGAGCGGGCTCGGCATGCTGCTCATCGTCCCGGCCGGCGGCACCGCGACCATCGTGAGCCCCCGCCTGGCGCTGTTCACGGCATCCATGCTGGCGCTCGCGTTGCTCATCCAGACCGTGGTGGCCGGACTCGCCGGCACCAGCCACAGCACCGACTTCCTGATCGCGGGACTCACGGGAGCGAGCCTGTTCGCCGTCACGCTGCTCGCGATCCCGCTCGCCAACCGCCTGCGCGAGAGCGAGGCGCTGGTCCAGCAGCGCGACATCGACCTCGCCAACCTGAGCGAGCTGAACGAGTTCATCGTGCAGCACCTGCGCGAGAGCATCCTGGTGGTGGAC
>DAOMFD010000321.1:0-1783 GCA_035429605.1 Steroidobacteraceae bacterium
CGTGCGGGCTCGATGGGTGACGGTCACCAGCGCTCCATCCAGGGGCGCAGGTCCATCTCGAACGTCCACGCGTCGCGCGGTTGCTGGTGCAGGTACCAGTACGCATCCGCGATGTGCTCGGGAGACAGTATCCCGTCCTGATTCTTCGCCGCGTACTTGTCGGGGAAGTTGTCGCGGATGAATGCCGTATCGATCGCCCCGTCGATCACGACGTGGGCCACGTGAATGTTGGCGGGACCGAGTTCGCGGGCCATGCTCTGCGCCAGCGCCCGCAGGCCATGCTTCGCCGTGGCGAATGCCGCGAAGTTCGCCGAGCCGCGGACCGAGGCCGTCGCACCGGTGAAGAGGATCGTGCCGCGGCCGCGCATCGCCATGCGCTTCGCGACGGCCTGGCCGGTCAGGAATCCTGCGTAGCAGGCCATCTCCCAGATCTTGAAGAACTTGCGCGGCGTCTCCTCGAGGATGCTGCAGGGGACGTTGGCGCCGATGTTGAACACGAACGCCTCGATCGGTCCAACGGCAGACTCGATGTGTTCGACGAGCTTGGTGACTTGCTGCTCCTGGCGCGCATCGGATCCAAAGCCGTGCGCCTCGCCGCCGTCGGACCGGATCGAATCGAGCAGGGGCTGGAGCTTGTCGGCGCTGCGGCGCGTGCAGCAGGCGACGAAGCCTTCCCGCGCGAAACGACGCGCGATCGCGGAGCCGGTTGCGTCTCCGGCGCCGACGACGAGCGCGACCTTCTTCGAGCCAGTTCCTGCGTTCGAGTCAGTTCCTGCCACGGGCCGGCCCCTGCATGTGTCCTGTCCACCTTGTTACCCGTCGCTGATCCCAGCCTGTCCGCGGGCGCCTCATGTGGCACTGGACGTTTGTAGGTAACGATCGTTATCCTATGAAACGAGCGGGTGTACGTCAACGCACCCAGGGACACCGGAGGCAGCCTTGCGCTATTCGAGCGAACACAAGGACGCCGCGCGCCGTCGGCTGCTGGAATCCGGCGGTCGGCACGCGAAGAAGCATGGTTACGCGGCCGCCGGCATGGACGCCCTGGCCGCCGCCGCAGGCGTGACGACGGGATCGCTGTACCGGCATTTCCAGGGAAAGAGTGATCTCTTTGCCGCCATCGTCGAGCACGAACTCGCGCGATCCGCGGCGCTGTACCCGGCCCCGGAGGCCGACGGGCCCGCGGCGGTGGCGCGCGTCATCAGGAACTACCTGAGCGTGGCGCACGTCGAGCACCCTGAGCGCGGCTGCGTATTACCTTCGCTCACGGCCGAGGTGGCGCGTGCCGACTCAACCGTGCGAGCGGCTTTCGAGTCAGGAGTGAGCGACGTGCATGACCGGATGGCGAAAGCGATTGGCTCGGCGGACAAGGCATGGGCCATCCTGGCGCAGATCGTGGGCGGCGTGATGCTCGCGAGGGCGATGGTCGACGCGGACGCGCGGCAGCGGGTGCTCCGGTCCGTGGAGAGCAACTGCCTGTCCATCCTCAATGGCGGCTGACACGAGGACGCTGCGATGAGCCGAATCGAGACCACCGCCTGCATCTTGTGCTCGCGCAACTGCGGTCTCCAGGTCGAGATCGACGACGGCCATTTCACGCGGGTCCGCGGCGACGAGGCGCATCCGAACTCGAAGGGCTACCTCTGCCAGAAGGCGGCGCGCCTCGAGCACTACCAGAATCACGCCGACCGGCTTCGGCACCCGCTGAAGCGCATGCCCGATGGCCGTTTCGAGCGCGTCGGCTGGGACGAGGCGCTCGACGACATCGCGCGGCGCCTGGTGG
>DAOMFD010000322.1:0-1783 GCA_035429605.1 Steroidobacteraceae bacterium
GACTGCACAATTGCGCGTCGTCCGCCGCGAGCCGTAGCGTGAAATCGAGGCCCCTGCCGATCGTCATCACCGTCGCCGTGCTGTTGCTCGTGGCGGCGATCGCGTGGCGCTACGGCCCGTTCCGATCCCCGCCCGCAGCGACTCAGCAGGTCGAGACGGTGGAGTCCACGCCGCAACGGCCAGCCGGGTATGTGGGATCCCAGGCGTGCGCGGCTTGCCACGCGAAGGAATCCGCCGCCTGGCAGGGATCGCAGCACTCCGTGGCGATGCAGGTCGCCGACGAACGCACGGTGCTCGGCAACTTCGACAATGCCTCGATCGAGCACTTCGGAGTCACGAGCCGCATGATCCGCAAGGACGGCGGGTTCGTGGTGCGCACCGATGGCGCGGACGGCAAGCTCGCGGACTTCGCGGTCACGCACACGTTCGGCGTGTACCCCCTGCAGCAGTATCTCGTCGACATCGGCGGCGGACGGCTGCAGGCACTGCCGATCGCCTGGGATGCGCGGCCGGCCGCCGACGGTGGGCAGCGCTGGTTCCATCTCTATCCCGACGAGAAGATCGACCACACCGACGAACTGCACTGGACCCGGCGCCAGCAGAACTGGAACTACATGTGCGCCGACTGCCACGCGACCGACCTGCAGAAGAACTACGACCGGAAGTCCAACACCTTCGCCACGCGCTGGGCCGAGCTCAGCGTCGGATGCGAGGCCTGCCATGGCCCGGGCTCCGCCCACGTCGATTGGGCCCGGAAAGCCGGGTCGGCGAGCCATGCCGCCGCGGATTCGGGCACGGACGATGACGCAACCGGCAAGGTCTCGACACCGTCGAATGGCCTCACCGTTCACTTCGGCGACCGCCGCGCCGCCCAATGGCACATCGACGCTGCAACCGGCAGCGCCGTACGCAGCAAGCCGCGCCACGGCGACACGGAAATCGAGGTCTGCGCGCAGTGCCACTCGCGCCGGGGGCAATTCTCGAACGGCTACCACGCCGGCGAGCGGCTGATGGATCACTACCTGCCCGTGACCCTCACGGCACCGCTCTACTACCCCGACGGCCAGCAGCGCGACGAGGACTACAACTGGGGCTCGTTCCTCTCGAGCCGCATGTACTCGAAAGGCGTCACCTGTGGCGACTGCCACGACCCGCACACCGGCAAGCCGCGCGCGCAGGGCAACACCTTGTGCGCGCAGTGCCACCTCGCCTCGAAGTACGACGCGGCGACCCACCACTTCCACAAGCCCGGGACGCCCGGATCGCGCTGCGTCGACTGCCACATGGCGACCACGACCTACATGGTGGTCGACCCGCGACACGACCACAGTTTCCGCATTCCGCGGCCGGACCTCACGACCAGCCTCGGCGTGCCGAACGCCTGCAGTTCGTGCCACCGGGAGATGTCCTCCACCTGGGCCGAGGCACAGCTCCGCAAGCGCTATCCGCACCCGAAGCAGGGATTCCAGGATTTCGCTGCCGCGTTCGCGTCCGCGGATCGTGGTGAACCCGACGCGACGATCGCCCTGGCCCAGCTGGTCGCGAACCAGGAGGAATCGGCCATCGCGCGCGCCTCCGCGCTCGATCGCCTGGCGCTGCTCGGCGGCGAGAACGCCGTGCTGGCTGCCGAAGCGGGACTCAAGGACCCGAGCCCCCTCGTGCGTCATTCGGCCGTCGGCGTGTACGACTCCGTGCCACCCGAACAGCGACTCGCGGTGGTCCCGTTGCTCACCGATCCGTTGCGTGCCGTGCGCATGCGTGCCGCGCGAACCCTCGCTCCGCT
>DAOMFD010000323.1:0-1769 GCA_035429605.1 Steroidobacteraceae bacterium
GCCTCGTTCACGTTCCTCGCGCTCGCCACCGGCTCCATCTGGGGCAAGCCGATGTGGGGCACGTGGTGGGTGTGGGACGCGCGACTCACCTCGGAACTCATCCTGTTGTTCCTCTATCTCGGCTACATGGCGCTCAGGGCGTCTTTCGACGAAGCGCAGCGCGCGGATCGGGCCAGCGCGGTGCTCGCGATCGTCGGCGTGATCAACGTGCCGATCATCCACTACTCGGTGAAGTGGTGGTCCACGCTGCACCAGGCCGCGAGCGTGACCAAGCTCGCGAAGCCGTCCATCGCCCTGCCGATGCTGATCCCCCTGTTCATCATGATCGCCGGCTTCCAGCTCTATTTCGGCTGGCTGATCTGCCGGCGCCTGCGGGCCGAGATCCTGCGCCGCGAACGCAACGCGTCGTGGCTCAAGGAGGTTGGTTGAACCATGGAACTGCGTGAATTTCTGCACATGGGCGGTTACGCGGGCTACGTCTGGACCGCGTACGGCCTGTCGACGCTCGTGCTGGTGCTGAACTGGGTGTCCGCCCGGCGCACGGAGGCCGAGCAGCGCGAGCTCGCCATGCGGCGCATGGCATCGGATAAGGAGGCACGAACATGACCCCGCGTCGCAAGCGCATGGTGACGGTGGCGGTGATCCTGGTCGGAGTCGGGATCGCCACGGCGTTCGCATTGAAGGCATTCCAGAAGAACCTGCTCTATTACTACAGCCCGTCGCAGATCAAGGCGGGCGAGGCGCCGGACAACCGGGCCTTCCGCGTCGGCGGCCTCGTCGAGAAGGGCAGTTTCAAGCGCGAGCCCGGCAGCCTCGAGGTGCACTTCACGCTGACCGATTACGGCCAGGAGATCATCGTGAGCTACACCGGCGTGCTGCCGGACCTGTTCCGGGAGGGGCAGGGCGTCATCGCGCGCGGCAAGCTCCGGCCGGACGGCACCTTCGTCGCCGAGGAAGTCCTCGCCAAGCACGACGAGAACTACATGCCGCCTGAGGTCAAGCAGAGCCTGAAGCCACACGCGGCCGCCGCGCAGGGCGGCGCCGAGACGAGCACTTGAGCCGCGCCGGCCGAGGGAGGACCGCATGGTCGTAGAACTGGGTTTGTTCTCACTGGTCGTCGCGCTGCTGCTTGCGGTGGCGCAGGCGTGGTTCGGCCTCGCAGGGGCCGCGTACGGCAACCGTCGCTGGATGACTGCGACGCGCTCGGCCGTCACCGGCCAGTGGGTATTCGTCGTGATGTCGTTCGGCGTGCTGTGCTGGGCGTTCTACCAGAACGACTTCTCGGTACTGTACGTCGCCAGCAATTCCAATTCGGAGCTGCCGACCTTCTACCGCTTCACGGCGGTGTGGGGCGCGCACGAAGGATCGCTGCTGCTGTGGGCGCTCGCGCTCGCCACCTGGTCCGTGGCGGTCGGCGTCTTCAGCCGGAACCTGCCGCTGTCGTTCGCCGCGCGCGTGCTCGGCGTGCTCGGCGTCGTGAGCATCGGGTTCCTGTCGTTCATCCTGTTCACGTCGAACCCGTTCGAGCGCCTGGTCCCGGCCGCGATGGACGGACGCGACCTCAACCCGTTGCTGCAGGACTTCGCGCTGGCCGTCCATCCTCCCACCCTCTATGCGGGCTACGTCGGGTCCGCGGTCGCATTCGCATTCGCGGTCGCGGCCATGCTCGAGGGCCGGCTCGACGAGGCGTGGGCGCGCTGGACGCGCCCGTGGACCACGATTTCGTGGCTGTTCCTCACGATGGGGATCGCGGGCGGCAGCTGGTGGGC
>DAOMFD010000324.1:0-1758 GCA_035429605.1 Steroidobacteraceae bacterium
GGCGGAGCGGCAGCTCGCGGCGCAGCGCGAGCGCGAGGCCGCGACGCGCCGCGCGCTGGTGCGTGCGCGGACGATCGCCGCTGTCTGCGCGGTGCTGGCGCTCGTCGCTGCGGTGAGCGCCGTGTTCGGGTTCGTTGCCACTCAGCGGGCGAAGAAGGCGGATGCGCAGGCCCAGCAGGCGCGGACCGACGCCGAGAAGCTGGTCGGCTTCCTGATCGAGGACTTCTACGCCGAGCTCGCCCCCACGGGACGGCTCGACACCATGGGCAAGCTCGCGCACGAGGCAGTCTCGTACTACGACGGCCTGCCGGCGGAACTGATGACGCCGCAGACACAGGTCTACCGTGGCATGGCGCTCATCCGTGAAGGCCAGGCGCAGCTGGGCGGCAAGGACATTAAGGGCGGCACGGCGAAGATCGCCGAGGCGCGCGCGCTGTTCGAGAAGATGCGCGCGGGCGGGAACACGAGCGAGGCGGTGACCTACGGGCTCGCACTGTCGCTGATGGCGCCGTTCTACGCCTGGGGACCGGGCGGCGGGCCGGGATCGAAACCGAACGACCTGCAGGTGGCAGCGGACGCGTTGCGGCCGTACGCATATGCGCCCGACGCTGCGCGACAGGTGAAGATCACCTATGCGGACACGCTGAATTACCTCAGTCACTCCAAGGACAGCAAGGAGGAGGGCATCGCGGTCTGCGAGGAGGCGCGCAAGCTGCTGGCCGGGTTGGGAGCGCTGGATCTCACGGACCTCGACGCGACCGCGGCCTATGCGGACGTGACGGATTCGGAGGCTCGCCACGCCCTGGCGCTCGGTCGCTTCGAGCAGTCGGCAAGACTGGAGCAGGAAGTCTACGAGCTGGCGGAAAAGGCGCTGGCCAGGCGGCCCGGTGACCTGCGCGAGATGAGCAACCGCTACTTCGCCTCGGACATGCTCAGTCACCTGGCGATGTCCCGGCACGACTACGCGGCCGCGCTGCGCTTCGCGACCCAGTCGGCACAGGCCGGCGAGGACGCGGTGCGCTTCAACCCGACCGACCTCACGACCTGGGGATTCTGGATCCAGGGACGCGGCCTGATGGCATCCGCCCTGCTAGAGCAGGGCAGGATCCAGCAGGCCATCGACGTGCATCGCGGGACCGTCGAGCTGGCACGCGACCCACGCGCACCGTCGAGCCTCAATCCGCAGCTCGAGGACACGTGGTACAACCTGGCGATCCTGCAGGCGGAGCTCGGCCAGCTGTCGGCAGCGAACGCCTCGCTGCAGGCCAGCCTCAACTCGTTCGACGAGTTCGCCAGGATGATGCCGGAGGGTGATCCACGGCGCGCCATCGGTGCGGCGCGACTGCCACTGCGCAGTGCGCGCATCAAGCTGCTGGGCGGGGACGCGGCTGCGGCCTACGATCTGTCGACGCGATCGGTGCGCGCGGTGGAGGCCGTAGCGGTCGCCGCCGACAGCCCGGCATCCGCGTATCGTGCGCAGATTCTCCAGATCAGCCTGGGAATGGTCTGCGAGTCGGCGTTGCGGGTCGGGCGCTACGCGGACGCCGAAGCGGCGAGCCGGCGGCGCCTGGCTCTTCCACCGAGCCCGTTCGCCGACGACCCGCTGGAGGACATGTCGCGACGGCGCATGTTGCTCGGGCTTTCCATCGCGAAGCAGGGCCGCGGACCGGAAGCGTTGCAGGTACTCGTGCCGGCGATGGATTACTACAAGCGCGAAAGGGCGGCCAATGCGAGCGGGACGCTGTTCCGCCGCGACTA
>DAOMFD010000325.1:0-1734 GCA_035429605.1 Steroidobacteraceae bacterium
GCTGGTCTGGCGGCCTTGACGTAGAATCCGCGCGGGGAGGACCGGCGATGAACGAACTGATCAAGCGGCTCATGAAGGAGCTCGGCATCACCAAGGACCAGGCGCGTGGCGGCCTCGTGGCGCTGCTGCGCGCGGCGCAGCAGAACATGGCGCGCGCCGACTTCGACCAGTTCGTGGTCGACATCCCGGGCGCCGACAAGCTCCTGAAGGAGGCGCCGCCGCCGAGCACGCTCAGCTCGCTCGCGGGAGGTCTCGGGTCGCTGTTCGGGGGCAAGAAGAGCCCCGGCCGCTGGGCGGGACTCGCCGCATCGTTCACCGAGCTCGGCATCCCGATCGACACCGCCAAGAAGTTCGGGCCGATCGTGATCGACTACGTCGAGCACCACGGCGGCGAAGACCTGGTGGACAAGATCAAGGAAGCGCTGGGCCTTTGACCGCGGCTCGCTCGATTCACCACGCGAGCTGCCTGCGGGTGCGACTCGCGATCACGTCGCTGGCGCTGTCGCTGCTGCTCACTGCGGTCGCGGGCTGCAAGCCGCGAAGCCACGAGCTCGCGCCCGGAATGTATCGCGCCGTGGTCGAGCTGCCGGGCGGCGAGGTTCCCTTCGGACTCGATGTCAAGCGGGAGAATGGCGGCTTCGTGCTCTATCTCGTGAACGGCAAGGAGCGCGTGCGCGTCGCGGCGACGGTGGACGCCAACGGACGCCTCGTCGCCGAGCTGCCGGGCAGCGTCAATCACCTGGAGGCGACGGTCTCGGGCGACGACCTCGAGGGTGAAGTGACGCTCTCCGGCGCGGCGCAATCGATGGGCCGCGAGGCGCGGGCCCAGGCGAACCCCGGCGCACCACCTTCAGGTGGCCGTGCGACCGTGCTGACCTTTTCTGCGACACGTGGCCCAGGCTGGCGCTTCGTCGAGGAGCCGCTCACCGACAACGCCGACTTTTCCGGGACGTGGAACATCACGTTCACGGACGACCGCGGCACGACCACGCGTGGTGTGGCCGACCTGGCACAGTCGTTCCACACGGTGACCGGTACCGTGCGCACGGCCGGCGGCGGCGACACAACCCTGGCCGGGGATGCTCGCGACGAGGAACTGCAGCTCTCGCTTTTCGACGGCACTCAGGCCGTGCTGTATCACGGCAAGCTCGACGAGCGCGGCCGGCTCGTCGGCGAGTGCTGGAGCACGTCCTCGGGCCATGCCCGCTACACTGCGGTCCGCAATCCCGAAGCCACCCTCGAGCGTTGACCCATGCCCTCCTTCGACATCGTCTCCGAGATCGACGCACACGAAGTCACCAACGCCGTGGACCAGGCGAGCCGCGAGGTCGACCAGCGTTTCGACTTCAAGGGCACGGGCGCGAAGTTCGAGCTGAAGGAGGCCGTGGTGACGCTCTCCGCGCCGGCCGACTTCCAGCTGAAGCAGATGCTGGAGATCCTGAGGCTCAAGCTCTCGAAACGCGGCATCGACGTGGCCTGCCTGAAGGTGGACGAACCGGTCACGACCGGCCAGACCGCCCGGCAGGTGGTGACCCTGCGCCAGGGCGTGGACACCGAGCTCGGCAAGAAGATCCAGCGGCTCGTGAAGGACTCGAAGCTCAAGGTGCAGGCCGCGATCCAGGACAAGCAGGTGCGCGTGACCGGCAAGAGTCGCGACGACCTGCAGGCCGCCATCGCCCTGGTCCGCAAGGGCGGATTCGACCTCCCCCTGCAGTTCACCAACTTCCGCGACTA
>DAOMFD010000326.1:0-1717 GCA_035429605.1 Steroidobacteraceae bacterium
CCCGAGCCCGTGAGGACCTTGCCGAGCACCTCGTTCAGGGGCAGCACGTCCATCATGTATTCGAGGCTCGCACCGCACTCGGCCACCGTGCCCGGCGGTTGCGCGATGATCCAGATGTGGCGGGACGCGACGAGGATTCCGCCGAGCGCGGCGAGGTCGACGAGCACGCCGTAGACCCGCGCCATGCGGTCGCCCGGGTCGTGCAGGAATGCCGCGAGGAAGACCAAGCCCGCGGTGATCACCGAGATCCGCTGCAGGATGCACAGCGGACACGGCTCGAGCTCGAGGCCGTACTGCACGAACAGCGCGTAGCCGATCAGGCCGACGCAGGCCAGGAAGCCGAGGAGATTGCCGTTACGCCTGGTCAGCCAGTCCGGATACATGTCTCACCTCAAGCCGCTCCCGCGCGGGCCGCACGTAGTGCGGCCAGCTGCTCCTCGACGTCCTCGATCGACAGGTGGCGGATGTCCTTGCCGAGCACCATGTAGATCACGTATTCGCAGATGTTCTTGGCGTGGTCGCCGATGCGCTCGAGCGCACGCGCCACCCACAGCACGTCGAGCGCCCGGCGGATCGTCCGCGGGTCTTCCATCATGAACGTGATGCACTGGCGCTGGATCGCGTCGAACTCCTCGTCCACGACCCGGTCGCCGCGTGCGACGGCGAGCGCGGCATCGGTGTCCATGCGCGCAAAGGCATCGAGCGCCCGGTGGACCATGTCTGCGACGGAGTCTCCCATGTGCCGGATTTCGCGATACCGGTCGCCCGGCCGGTCGAGTGAACCCATGCGAGCCGCGATGTGGCCGAGCTTCTCGGCCTCGTCGCCGATGCGCTCGAGGTCGGTGATGGTCTTGATCACCGCGACGATGAGCCGCAGGTCGGACGCCGTCGGGCCCCGGGTCGCGAGGATCCGGCTGCAGTCGTCGTCGATGGCGACTTCCATCGCGTTGACCTTGTGGTCGAGGCGCGCGACTTCCTCGCCGAGCCGGCTGTCACCGCCGTGGAGGGCCTTGACCCCGTTGCGCAGCTGCTGCTCGACCAGCCCGCCCATCTGCAGGACCGCCGACCGCACCCCTTCGAGGTCGGCATTGAACCGGCTCAGGATGTGGTGGGAGAGATCGGACGTTTCCATGCGGGTCTCCGGCGGGGTGCGACGGTATACAGCAGCGCCGCCCCGCGGGCAAGCGGCCGCGCGTCCCTTGCGCACCCTGCGACGTGTTCGACTGGATCAGGACGGCCCGGGTTCCCGCGCGCATCCCTGCACGCGGGCGCCTGGACTCACGCGTCAGAACTTGTAGTTGAAGTCCAGCTGGAAGCGGTCGTAGTTCATGTCCTTGCCTTCCGCGTACGGGCCGGCATAGAGGCCGGTCAGTACATTTCCGCTCACGGCGTAGACGTCCTTGTTGGTCGTGTTCAGGAAGTACGTCGCGTTGATGACGACGTTCTTGACCGGCGCGTAGCCTGCCTTGAACTGCCAGCCGTCGGCATCCGTGACGCCACCCGCGAAGTCGGAGTCGATGAACTGCGCGAACATCGCGTCCTTGTCCATGGACTCGTACATCACGCTCGCCTCCCAGGTGCGGTAGTTGGAAGCCTTGCCGAGCGCGGCGCCGACCGCCCAGGCCGTGTCGTACTGCACGCCCGAGGCCATGTTCTGCGACCAGTCGGCGAACAGCGTCAGCGGCAGGCTGCCGACGTTGAACACGCTCTGGCCGGA
>DAOMFD010000327.1:0-1713 GCA_035429605.1 Steroidobacteraceae bacterium
CATGGAGCGACATGCGATCTCCGAGCGATCGGTCGTCGCTCGCGGCGTCCGTGATCGTCGAACGATGCGGCCTCGCGAAACCGATCGCGGTGCTCCGCGTCCGGATGGGCTTCCCGCCGGAGACCTTCGCGATGGCCGTGCAGCCGCTGATCGATGCCTATGCGGAATACGTGCAGCCGACGTCGGCGTCGGGCTACGAACGCTGTGGCGGCCCTGGCGGACAGTTGCACCGCGGCCTCGTCACCGCGCTGCGCGCGCTCGATCACCGGCGCGGCCAGATCCTGCCGCGCAACGCGGCACCGGAAGTGCTGGGCGCGCTCGGCCATCGATGGACCTACGCGGTCTTCGCGGCCGCGTTGCTGCACGATCTCGGTGGCGGAAGTCCGGACCTTCCTGGGCAGCTGTTCGAGCGCTGGGTACCAGCGAGCGTCCGGGCGTGGCTCGATGAAGATCCCGCACTGATGGCGGAGCTGCGCGCCGTGTTGAGCGGCGACGCGTCGCCGGGCAGTGCGATCGCGGAGCTGGTGGCGCGTGCGGCTGCCCGCACCTGGCCCCTGTGCGAGGCGCCGGTGCCGTCCGGTGCGCCGACCGTTCAGACATTCGATGCGGTGGAGTCCGCCATAGAGCCTGCGGCGCCGTCGCCAGCCGAAGATTCGCCCGAATTCCTGGACGCTGTGCAGACGGATGCCGCGGATCCCGCGCGCCGTTTCATGGACTGGATTCGGCGCGGGATCGTGGACGGGACACTGACGGTGAACACGAGCGGCGCCCTGGTGCATGGCGTCGAGGAGGGGCTGCTGCTGGTGTCGCCCGGCATCTTTCGGGCGTACGTCCAGCACGACGGCGCCGGCTCGAGCGAAAAGCGTGACACCGCGAAGCGGCTGCAGCGCGAGGTCCTGCGGGCCGGCTGGCACCTTCGGGCCGAGGGCGGCGTGAACCTGCTCGGCTACGCGTGGAAGCAGGACGGGCGAGCGGACAGCCGCGTCCACGGCATCGTGATCGTCGATCCCCGCCGCTTCGTGCATCCGGTGCCGCGGATCAATTCGGCGCTCGCTCGTGTGGCGCAGAACGAGGCGGCTCCGGATCGATGACCTATCCGCTGGAGGCTCAACTGCGGCCGGCGCACGAGCTCCGCGCCGCTGTGGTCTCGGCACTGGCAGCGGCGCTGGTGCTGCTCGGCCCGGGACTCTTCCTGCTGGCCTTTCCCTGGCACCTGCTGCTCGCGACTGCGCTGGCGACCCATGCCGCATGGCGAGGTGCCGCGGGCCTGCGGACGCTGCGCTATCGGGCCAACCTGCGGCGCCGGCGACGCTACGAGGTGGCCTCCGCCGAGATCCCGTGGGCCACCGATCGGCTCTTCCTGGGGCGCGGGTTTCAATGGGATCAACGCCACACGCAGCGCCTGTTCGAGGCGCGGCTGCCGAAGAACGAGCCGCTGCTCGAAGCCGGCGTTCTTGGCAACGCGCTGGAGGTCTTCTCGTCTGACTCGTCGGTCCCTGCCGGCGTCGGCGGCGATCCCGCCATCCACGGCGTCGAGCCCGACGAGGCCGAGATCTGGATGGACCTGGAAGACCGGGTGGGGCACACGCTGGTGCTCGGCACCACGCGGGTCGGCAAGACGCGCCTGGCCGAACTGCTGATCGCGCAGGACATCCGCCGCGGCGAGGTCGTGATCGTGTTCGATCCGAAGGGCGACGTCGATCTGCTGCGCCG
>DAOMFD010000328.1:0-1710 GCA_035429605.1 Steroidobacteraceae bacterium
ATGTTCGCGAACTCGCCGTACGAGACCAAGACCTCCTCGGAGCGCGCGATGGCGCAGTCGTTCGTCAACCAGGTCGGCAACATCGGCAAGATCCTCGGTGCGATCGTCACCGCGGTGTTCTTCACCATGCTGCTGGTCACGGCCAATACCATGGCGCAGTCGGTGCGCGAGCGCACCAACGAGATCGGGGTGCTCAAGACGCTGGGATTCACCAATCGCGGCGTGCTGGCGATGGTGCTCGCCGAATCGGTGCTCATCACGCTGGTCGGCGGCGCACTGGGCCTGGCGGCTGCGTGGTGGATGGGCGTCCAGTTCGAGCCGGTATTCCGCCAGTACCTGCCGGGATTCAGCCTGGACGCGGGTGCGGTGATGGCGGGATTCGCGTGGATGGTGGGGCTGGGCCTAGCGGCCGGCGCGGTTCCTTCGGCGCAGGCCATGCAGCTGCAGATTGTCGAGGCGCTGCGGCGCGACTGAGGAACGCATGCGTCCC
This sequence comes from Steroidobacteraceae bacterium, assembly GCA_035429605.1. Lineage (GTDB taxonomy): Bacteria > Pseudomonadota > Gammaproteobacteria > Steroidobacterales > Steroidobacteraceae > RPQJ01. The sequence goes on from DAOMFD010000328.1 coordinate 491, forward strand.
TGGATCAACCAGCTCGTGGCGATCACCGCGATGAACCTGCGCAACCTGCCGCAGCGGCTCGGCACGTCGCTCGTGGCGATCGTGGGAATCGGCGGCGTGGTCGCGGTGCTCGTGTCGCTGCTCTCGATGGCGCAGGGCTTCCGCGCGGCACTCGAGCTGTCCGGCAGCGAGGATGTGGCCATCGTGCTGCGCGGCGGCGCCGGCGACGAGCTGTCGAGCTCGTTCGATCGCGAGCAGGTCTCGGTCATCGTCTCGGCTCCCGGGATCGCGCGCGACGCCCACGGGGCGATCGCGTCGCCGGAGTTCTACACGATCGTGGACCTGCCGATGCGCAGCACGGGAACGGCCGCCAATGTCCCGTTCCGCGGGGTGACGGATCGCGCTGCCGCCGTCCGCAACGACTTCCGGATCATCGCGGGCCGGATGTTCGAGCCCGGCAAGGACGAGGTGATCGTGGGACGCGGTGCGTTCGCGCAGTTCGGCAACGTCGACCTCGGTCGCAAGGTGACGTGGGGTTCGCACGAGTGGCGCGTGGTCGGCGTGTTCGAGTGTGGCGGCAGCGTCTCGGAGTCCGAGGTCTGGACCGACCTCGAGGTGCTGCGAGGCGTGTACCGGCGGACCAGTTCCGTGCAGGTGGTGCGGGCGAGGCTGACGTCGCCGGCGGCACTCGCTACGCTTGCCGGTGCGCTGGCGGGCGACCCGCGGCTCAACGCGTCGGTGCGCGGGGAGCGTGAGTTCTATGCCGACCAGTCGCGCCTCCTGGTCACGCTGGTGAATTACGTCGGTACCACCATTGCATTGCTCATGGGCATCGGCGCCTTGTTTGCGGCGTTGAACACCATGTATTCAGCCGTCTCGTCGCGGACCCGCGAGATCGCGACCCTGCGCGCGCTCGGGTTCGGCGCGGCGCCGGTCGTCGCGTCGGTGCTGCTGGAGGCCGGGGCGCTCGGCTTGCTCGGCGGCATCGCCGGCGGGGCGCTCGTGTACTTCGGGCTGAACGGCTACCAGGCGTCGACGCTCAACTGGGCGAGCTTCAGCCAGATCGCGTTCGCGTTCACGGTCACGCCGGGCCTGCTGGTGACGGGTCTGCTGTACGCACTCGGGCTCGGGCTGGTCGGTGGCCTGCTGCCCGGGGTGCGTGCGGCGCGGTTGCCGGTGACCGTCGGGCTCCGGGAGCTCTGAGCAATGGCCGGATCCACGATGCGTCGTCGCACGCGCCG
>DAOMFD010000329.1:0-1705 GCA_035429605.1 Steroidobacteraceae bacterium
GAGAATTTCGAGGTGCTGCAGGCCGAGAGCGGCGTGCGCGCGCTCGAGATGCTCGAGGCCGGCGAGCAGGTGGACCTCGTGCTGCTCGACGTGATGATGCCGAGGCTCTCGGGGTTCGAAGTCTGCCGTGAGATCCGCAAGACGCGCCTGCCGACGCAGCTGCCGGTCGTCATGGTCACGGCGCGCAACCAGACGCAGGACCTGAAGACCGGGCTGCAGGTCGGCGCCAACGACTACATCACCAAGCCCGTGGCGAAAGGCGAGCTGCTCGCGCGCATCCGGACGCACCTCAACCTGCTGCGCATCAATTCGGCCTATTCGCACTACGTTCCGCACGAGTTCCTGCGCTACCTGAGCCGCGAGAGCATCACCGACGTGCGACTCGGCGACAACGTGGAGATGGAGGCCGCGGTGCTCGTCTCCGACATCCGCGACTTCACCACGATGTCCGAGCACATGACGCCGGACGAGAACTTCCGCTTCGTCAACGACTACCTCGCCGTCGCGGGTCCTCCGATCCGCGAGCACGGCGGCTTCGTCGACCGTTACTCCGGCGACGGCATCCTCGCGGTCTTCCCGGGCGGGGCGGGCGACGCACTCGAGGCGGCGCGGGAGACGATGCGCGGCCTGCGCGAATTCAACGCCGCGCGCGCCCGACGCGGCGAGCCTGCCGTGCGCATCGGCATCGGCCTGCACCTCGGCAGGCTGCGTCTCGGCATCGTGGGCGAAGTGCAGCGGCGCCAGGGAGACATCTTCGCCGACGCGGTGAACGTCGCCTCCCGCATCGAAGGCATGACCAAGACCTATGGCAGCGCGGTGATCGTGAGCGACGCGTTCCTGGCGGGGCTCGCGGATCCGGAGCGTTCACTGTCGAGTCGCCGGACGCTCGGCAGCGTGCAGATGAAGGGGCGGGTCGAGGCCGTGGTGCTGCACGAGGTCTTCGAGTTCGATGCCACGGACCTCGTCGCCCACAAGCAGGCGACCCGCGAGGCATTCGAGATGGCGCAGCGGCACTTCGAGGCGCAGCGCTATGCCGATGCGGTGGCGACGCTGGATTCGATCCTGCGGGCGCACGGGGGCGATGCCGCCGCACGGCATCTGCGCACCGAAGCTGCGGCCCGTGCTGCTCGGGAATCCAGTCCGGCGTGAGCGCCAGGCTGGCGGGCTCGGGCATACTTTCACGCATGAATCCGGACTTCTTCCCCTTGAGGCCGTGGTCCCTGGTCGCGTGCGTGATCCTGCTGGCCGCAGCACCCGAAGTTTTCGCGGCGACGGCCGCTGCACCCGCAGCCGGCACGTCGTGGCCCGTCCCGGTGGGGCAGCCGCTTCCGGACGTGGTCATGTCCGGATTGAACGGTCCGCCGCGATCGCTGTCGTCGTATCGCGGCCGGCCGATGATCATCAACGTGTGGGCCAGCTGGTGCGGGCCGTGTCGCGCGGAAGCGGCCTCGCTCGAGCGCCTGGCGTGGAGCAAGGCGGGCGGGCGCTACGCCATCATCGGCGTGTCGATCGACGACTACCGCGCCGAGGCCCTGCGGTGGCTGGGGCACTCGAACGCCACGATCAGCCACTACATCGATGCCCGGCTCACGCTCGAGCACCTGCTCGGCGCCTCGACGATCCCGACGACGGTGCTGGTCGACGCGCAGGGTCGCGTCGTCGCGCGGTTCCGCGGCGCGCGCGACTGGGACAGCGCCGAGTCGGT
>DAOMFD010000330.1:0-1653 GCA_035429605.1 Steroidobacteraceae bacterium
CTCCGACTACGGCCTCGCCTCCTCCGTGTGGACGCAGGACGTCGGCAAGGCGCTCACGGTCGCGTCACGGCTGCAGTACGGCTGCACCTGGATCAACACGCACTTCATGCTGGTGAGCGAGATGCCGCACGGCGGCCTGAAGCGCTCGGGCTACGGCAAGGACCTGTCGATGTACGCGCTCGAGGACTACACCGTGGTGCGGCACGTGATGGCGAAGCTGTGACGGTCGCCGTCATGGCTCGGTAACAATCACGCGGCATCCTGTGCACGTCGGGCGAGTCCACCCCCCAGGACCACCGGCGATCGCGGGACACGCTCCCGTCCCCAGGCCGGTGCAGGAACCCGCCCCTGCGCCGGCCTACTTTTTTGCATGCACCCTGCCCGGCTGCGTGGCCGGGATCGCGGTCGCGTGGCTGCCGTCCAGGATCTGGCCGCTGCCCGAACCGAGTCACCGGACAGCGACGGGCGGCCAGCGCGCGGGCCCGAGCAGCTAGCGCCCAGCGCGGCCGAACGACGCTATCCGCCCGCCTCGGCCAGCAGGCTGTCGATCATCGCCTGCGCCTGCGCTCGATACCCGCCACCGAACAGGTTGAGGTGGTTGAGCACGTGGTAGAGGTTGTAGAGGGTGAAGCGCTGGCCGGCACCGGGATCGAGCGGCCACGCGGCCTCGTAGGCAGCGTAGAGCGCCCTGCCGTAGCCGCCGAAGAGTCGCGTCATGGCGAGGTCCGCCTCCCGATCCCCGTAATAGACCGACGGATCGAAGATCACCGGGCGACTCGTGCCGTCTTCGGCGTGATTTCCCGCCCAGAGATCGCCGTGCAGCAGTGATGGCACGGGTGAATGCCCGGCGAGCAATTCAGGCACCCGCTCGCAAAGGCGACGGCCGCGGTCGACGAGCCGGGATGGTTGTCCGCCCGCTTCCGCGAGGTCGAGCTGGCATCCGAGACGGCGCTCGGCGAAGAAGCCGGGCCAGTCGTCGAGCCATTCGTTCCGCTGAACGCTCAGACCGATGGTGTTGGTGCGATGCCAGCCGAACGTGTTGCGGGTCTCGCGGTGTTGCGCTGCGAGTTGTTCGCCCAGCATGGCTTCACTGACCGGTGACGCGGGACGGAGGTCCAGCCATTCGAGCGCCAGCCACGCATGATCCGTGGTCGCGCCGACGCCCAGCACGCGCGGCACGCGGATCGCGCTGGCCGCCGCGAGCTCACGCAGCCCGTCGGCCTCGGCTTCGAATACCCAGGCGAGGTTGGCCTCCGTCGTCTTGACGAACAGCGGTCCGGAATCACTCATCCAGCGCAGGCACGTGCCGACGCTTCCTCCCGTCAGCGTTGTGTCCGGCGTCGATGCGAGCCTCAGGCCCGTGCCGACCGAAATGGAGGCGGAGAGATCCGACGGGACGTGCCTGGCCATGACTCCCCTGGCGGCAGATTCGAACGTCGCGGCGACGCGCTTGCGGCCACGATCCACGGCCACTAATTTACCCTTCTACGCGGAGCTCCCATGCGTCGCCTGTTGATCGCCGCCGGATTGCTGCTGGTCGCTGCCGGGCTGCTGTGGCCCTGGCTGTCCCGGTCGCCGCTCGGCCGGCTCCCAGGCGACCTCGTCATCGACCGGCCGGGTTTCCGGTTCTATGCGCCGTTCGCGACCATGCTC
>DAOMFD010000331.1:0-1638 GCA_035429605.1 Steroidobacteraceae bacterium
TCGTGGGGTCGCGGCTCGGCGAGACGGACTGGTGGGGCAAGGCGCCGTACTGGCGGCACCCGTCCGAGCAGAAGATGATCCAGGTGGACCTCGACGGGCACATCCTCGGCGCGAACAAGCCAGCGGAGCTCGCGATCCTCGCCGACGCGAAGCTGTTCCTCGCCGCGCTTGCCGAGGCGCTTGCGCCACGTGCTGGCCGCATGAACCTCGACGCGCGCCGGCGCAAGGTCGCGAAGTACCGCGAGACCGTCGCCGACGAGCGCGCCAAGCTCGACAAGAAGCTCACCGACATGTACTCGCCGATGAACACCGCGCACGTCGCGCACACCTGCCAGCAGGTGTTCCCGGAAGGCTCGGTGCTCGTCGCCGACGGCGGCAACACGGCCGTGTGGGCCATGATGTACCACGAGATGCGCGTGCCGAACACGATCCTCTCGACGTTCAAGTTCGGGATGCTCGGCGCCGGCGTCGCGCAGGCGCTCGGCGCGGCCGTCGCGCGGCCCGACCTGCCCGTCTGCTGCATCATCGGCGACGGCGCGATGGGATTCCATCCGCAGGAGGTCGAGACCGCCGTGCGCAACGGACTGCGCGTGGTGTACGTCGTGCTCTGCGACAAGCAGTGGGGCATGGTGAAGATGACGCAGAGCCTCGCGCTCAAGCCCGTCAAGATGCTGGTGAAGAAGTCGCTCGACCCGGACGAGAACATCAAGTCCGACCTGGGCGAGATCCGCTTCGACGACCTCGGCCGCTCGATGGGAGCACACGGCGAACGAGTCGCCGATCCCGCGGCGCTCAAGCCCGCGCTCGAGCGTGCGCTGGCGAGCGGCGGCCCGGCGGTCGTGCACGTCGACGTGGACCCGGTGAAGCACATGTGGGTGCCGGGCCTCATCCACTTCAAGGACATGCACCAGGAGCCGAAGGGGCGATGAACGCGATCGACGCGGTCCGGCTGCACTTCACGCCGGGATCGCTCGTCGCGCTGGACCTGATCCTCGCCTTCGTGCTGTTCGGCGTGGCGCTGGACATGCGGCTCGAGGACTTCAAGGGCATCGCCACCGCGCCGCGGGGCACGCTGATCGGGCTCGCGGCACACTCGCTGCTGCTGCCGGCGGTGGCTTACCTGCTGACGATTGCACTGAGGCCGTCCCCGAGCATCGCGCTCGGCATGATCCTCGTCGCGTCCTGCCCGAGCGGGAACATCTCGAACTTCCTGGTCAACTACGCGCACGGCAACCCGGCGCTGTCGGTGACGATCGCGGCGTTCTCGATGCTGGGCTCGATCCTGTTCACGCCGTTCAACATCGCGTTCTGGGGCGCGTTGAACCCCGCAACGCGCGAGATCCTGCGCGTCGTCGACCTGAGCCCGCTGCAGGTGCTGGGCACGATCGTGGTGCTGCTCGCGATCCCGACCCTGCTCGGGATGACGGTTGCCCATCGCTTCCCGAACTTCGCGCAACGCGCGCGGCGGCCGTTCCGCATGCTGTCGCTCGCGTTCTTCGCGCTGTTCGTGCTCGGCGCGCTGGTCGCCAACCTGGAGTTCTTCCTCGACTACGTGCCGCGCGTGGCGCTGTTCGTGTTCCTGCTGAATGCGACGGCACTGGCGCTCGGTTACTACACCGCGAAGCTGGCGCGGCTGCC
>DAOMFD010000332.1:0-1632 GCA_035429605.1 Steroidobacteraceae bacterium
CCGACCTGTTCGAGCCGACGCCGGCCGAGGAGAAGGCCGTCGAGTCGCTGCTCACGGTCGACGTTCCGACGCGCGACGAGATGAAGGAGATCGAGACGTCCAATCGACTCTACGAGGAGGGCAACGCGGTCTACATGACGGCCACCGTCGGCAGCAAGCTCGACTCGCCCACCCCCGAGTCGAGCGCGATCACGTTCATCCTCGCCAACGACCGCCTGATCACCAACCGCTACGTCGACCCGACGCCGGTCCGGCGCTTCATGCAGTACGTGGAGCGCTCGCCCGCCGCGTGCACGTCGTCGGCGACGCTGCTCGCAGGGCTGCTCGAATCGTTCGTCGAGCGCATCGCCGACCTGCTCGAGCGCGTGCAGATGGAACTCGACTCGGTCTCGCACACGATCTTCCCGCGCGGCAACGGCACGGCGCCCGCCGGCGGCAAGGCCACGACCCTGCCGAGCAGCAGCAACCTCCAGGCGATGATCCTGAAGATCGGTTCCAACGGCGACCTGGTGTCGAAGGCGCGCGAGAGCCTGGTGAGTTTCCAGCGCCTGCTCATGTACGTGCAGCAGGCGACGACCGTGACGCTGTCGCAGGACCAGCGCGGCCGCTTCAAGTCCACGCTGCGCGACGTGCAGTCGCTCTCCGACCACGCGACCTTCCTCGGCAACAAGATCCAGTTCCTGCTCGACGCGGTGCTCGGGCTCATCAACCTCGAGCAGAACAACATCATCAAGATCTTCTCGGTGGCGGCCGTGATGCTGATGCCGCCGACGCTGGTGGCGAGCGTGTACGGCATGAACTTCCACTTCATGCCGGAGCTCGACGAGCACTGGGGCTATCCATTCGCCCTGCTCGCGATGGTCGTGTCGGCCGTCGTGCCCTACCTCTATTTCCGTCGCAAGGGCTGGCTGTAGCCTTCGATGACCCCGGCTGCGTTCCTGACGATCTCCGCGACGGTTCTCGTCGCCGCGGTGACGCCGGGACCCGCGGCGACGGCGATCGTCGCTCGCGCCATCGCGGACGGACTGCGGCCCGCGCTCGCGCTCTCGGCCGGGGTGCTGACCGGCGACCTGCTGTTCCTCACGCTGGCCGCGGCCGGCATGGCGGCGGCCGCGCACTCGATGGGCGAGTTCTTCACGGTGCTGCGCTGGGCCGGCGCGGCCTACCTCGCGTGGCAGGGCGTCTCGCTGTGGCGAGCACGGCCACACGCGGCGACGGTGCGTGCTTCCGCGCACGAGGGTCACTTCTGGCGCAACTACGGCGCGGGGCTGCTGCTCATGATGGGCCACGTGCAGGCGATCCTCTTCTACGCGGCGCTGCTGCCGGGCGTGGTGAACTTCGCGGCCTTCACGACCGCCGACGTGCTCGTCGTCGCCGCCATGCTGGTGGTCATCATCGGCGGCGTGAACGCGGGCTGGGCGTTCGTCGGCGCGCGCGCCCGCGGGTTCTTCTCCGACGAGCGCGCGCTCCGCGCGGTGAACCGCGTCGCCGGCACGCTGATGCTCGCGGCGGCCGCGCTGGTGGCGACTCGGGTGTAGGATGGCGGCATGGCGAAACCAGCGATCAACAACATGGCCGTCTTCTGCGACTTCGAGAACGTGGCGCTCGGCGTGCGCGACGCGAAGTACGCGA
>DAOMFD010000333.1:0-1623 GCA_035429605.1 Steroidobacteraceae bacterium
CTTCCCAGATCACGAGGCAGTTCGGGTCCGTCGTCGCGTAGCCGTACTCGAAGCCGAGCACGGCTTCCTCGGAGAGCAGCGAATCCGTCACGCGGAAGCGCGGCTGGCCGGCCTTGAGGTGACGCAGCGGGATGTAGGACGCGCCCGTCTTCTGGTCGTGACCGACCGCGTGGCGATGGAAGAACGTGCCGCGGCCGCTGTCCTGGCCGGTGAGGCGGACTTCGTAGCCCTCGTCGAGCAGCGTCGCGTAGGCCAGCGTCTCCGCGAATCCCCAGTCGAGCAGGACCTCGCCGGCGGCCATGCGGCGACGATCGTCCATGATCCTCTGCACCTGGCGATGCAACGTGAAACCCTCGGGGAACGTGGTGGCTCGCATGCCGAGGTCCTTCAGCGTCGCGAGCTGGACCGCAGTGCGCACCTGCTCGGTCCAGTCGACGTCGTGGTACCGGCTCCAGTCCACCGTGTGCACGTTGCCGACCATCCCGATCACGTTGCGCGCCTGCGGTCGTCCGTCGCCGTCGTCGAGGCCGTGCCGGTACTCCTCGGCCATCGCATCTGCCTCGCCGGCCGCGAGCACGCCATCGGTCGCGAGTTTCTCGGCGTAGCGCTGCCGTGTCGTGGGCTTCGCACGGATCGTCGCGTACATCACCGGCTGCGTCGCCGCGGGCTCGTCGGCCTCGTTGTGGCCGAGCCGCCGGTAACACACGAGGTCGATCACGATGTCCTTGTGGAACCGCATCCGGTACTCGAGGGCCAACCGGCCTGCGAACAGGACGGACTCCGGGTCGTCGCCGTTCACGTGCAGGATCGGCGCCTCGATCATCTTCGCGACGTCGCTGCAGTAGAGCGTCGAGCGCGTGTCCCGCGGATCGTGCGTGGTGAATCCCACCTGGTTGTTGACGATCACGTGGACCGTGCCGCCGGTGTAGAAGGCGCGCGCCTGCGACATCTGCAGCGTTTCCTGGATCACGCCCTGCCCGGCGAACGCGGAATCGCCGTGGATCAGCACCGCCATCACCTTGTCGCCGGCGGCATCGCCACGGCGTTCCTGCCGGGCGCGCACCGAGCCCTCGACGACCGGATCCACGACCTCGAGGTGCGAGGGGTTGAAGGCGAGCGCGACGTGCACGTTGCCGGACGGCGTGCGCACGTCGCAGGAGAAACCCTTGTGGTACTTGACGTCGCCCGAGCCCTTGAGCTTGCCCAGGTCGTACTTGCCCTCGAACTCCGAGAACAGCACCTCGGGCACCTTGCCGAGCACGTTCACCAGCACGTTCAGGCGGCCGCGGTGCGCCATGCCGATCACGATGTCCTCGACGCCGTGCGCGCCGCTCGCCTGGATCAGGTCCTCGAGGAGCGGGATCAGGCTATCCGCTCCCTCGAGCGAGAAGCGCTTCTGGGCGGGGTACTTGGTCGCGAGATAACGCTCGAGTCCCTCGGCCGCGGTAAGCCCGTGCAGGATCGTCTTGCGGGCGTCGGGCGAGTAGTGCTGCTGCATCCGCCCCACCTGGAAGCGGTCCTGCAGCCACAGGCGCTCGGTCTCGTTCGACACGTGGGCGAACTCGGCGCCAATCGTGCCGCAGTAGATGTGCTTCAACTGCGCGACGATCTCGCGCAGCGTGA
>DAOMFD010000334.1:0-1619 GCA_035429605.1 Steroidobacteraceae bacterium
GGCCGAGCGCCGCAGCAAAGCGCTCGGCCCGTGTATTTCCGGGGCCGCCGCCCCTCACTCACGCGGCGTCTTGAGCGGCTCCTGCGCGGCGCACATGCCGGTGATGATCCGCCAGCGGCCGTCCTGCCTGATCCAGGTGTGCGTGAACTTCCGCCAGATCCCCGCGCCGCTGCGCGTGCCGTCGCCGTAGTCCGTCACGTACTCCGCGGCATACAGCGCGGTGGCGACATCGCCCGTCACCCGCACCGCACGCGGCTTGAGCTGATAGGTGACCTTCCAGTGCTTGTCGCGAATCTCGCGCACCCAGTCGCCGATCTGGCTCACGTCCGCCGGCTCCCAGGCGAAGCACGGCCAGCCCACGAAGTTCGGGTGCCACAGCGCCAGGTAGGCGTCCACGTCGCCCGCCTGCACGGCCCGCCAGTACGTCTCCTCGAGCTGCCAGACGGCCTGCTCCTCCGGACTGAGATCCGCGGCGGACGCCGCACAGGACACCAGGAGCCCTGCGAGCAGGGCGCAAATCGTTCGGTTCATGTGGATGCGACGCCTCCCCGATGCGTGCTCGTCCGAGGATATCAGCTCGACGCCCGCTCCTACGGCTGCCATTCCCGGTGCAGAAGGTACGCCGGTTGCTTCTCGGTCTTGCGTCGCTCGAGCTGCTCGGCCAGCCACTGGAACCACTCGGAGTCGGACGGGTTGCCCTGTTCGATGCGCAACTCGGTCAGCCACGGCTCGAGCCGGCGCCACGTGACCAGGATGATGCCGCCCGCGATGTCCTGCACGAGCGACAGCGGCGCAATCCGGCGATGCACGAGTACGCCCATGGCCTCGAACGTCGTGCACATGAGCGTCGCCGCCTTTTCGGCGTCGGGTCCGGCGCGCCGCAGGCCATCGACCGTCAGGCCGTCGGGAAGGCTCGTGACGATCGCCATGGCCTCGGCGAACTCCGGTCCCATGAACGCGCGCAGCAGGTCCAGGGCGGCCGCCTCCTGGCGCTGCTGCTTGATCTCGCGCAGCTGCAGCACGGCGAACAGCGTGCCGCCGACGACCGTCAGCGCAGCGACGATCTGCGACACATCGACGACGGTTGCGAGGTCCATGGTCAACGTCTCCTGGGCGAGATGAGCGCCCATTGGTCCCGCGCGAGGTCCGCGTCTTGCGGTCAGGCCCGGCCCGACAGCGCCGGCACCTCGCTCTCGATCCTGAACCCCGCCCGCTCCCGGCCGATGTCGTCGCGACACGTCGCGACCGGCCCCGTCAGCAGGAACGGATAGGGTACGCGGCGCTGCGCGTCCGTGAAGCCGAAGGTTCCGATGCCGAGATACCGCCCCGCCTCGAGCCGCCGCACCTCGTCCACCATGTGCAGGGCGCCGAACAGGGAATGGTACGCGCGGTAGACGAGCTGATACGCCGGGCGACGATCGTAGCGCGACGGCGCAATGAGCGTCGCCATCGGGAAGCGCTGCACCACGCGGCCGAAGTGCCCAAACGAGTTGTAGCCGCGGCCACTGCGGTCGCTCACCGGCCGGAACGACTTGGACAGCCATTTCCCCGGATACAGCGGACCATTGAGCCCGTAGCGCCCGGACAGGGTCGCGAGGACATTGGGCTGCCGAAGGGTT
>DAOMFD010000335.1:0-1599 GCA_035429605.1 Steroidobacteraceae bacterium
CATTCATCGTGGCAGCGGTCGCGCTTGGCGTCGCGCTCGGCGCGTTCGCACGGTCCAGGCGACATGCGGCGAGGCGTGCGGCGGAGGAACGCGAGCGGGCGCGTCGCCGCCGTCGCACGTTGCCGCTCGTGTCGGCGAACGTGCGGGGCCTGCCGCAGGAACGCGAGGACCTCTGGAAGGCAGACCCACCGGTCCGCAAGGACCGCGTGGCCTGAGCGCGCCTACGTGCGCGAGAGGTGCGCCAGGGACTCGCCCGCGTCTTCCCAGTTGCGCCCGTCGAACGGCTCCACGTCCACGCGCTCGAAGGTCGAGCGATCGACGCAGCGCAGGTTGACGCTGAACCCGTCCGGATTCGACCGAGGCACGTAGAAGGACTTGATCCCGCAGCGACGGCAGAAGAGGTGTTGCGCGGTGCCCGTGTTGAACGTGTAGGTCTCGAGCATCTCCGCGCCTCGCACCAGCCGGAAGCGGCTCGCCGGCACGATGAGGTGCAGGTAGCCGGTCATCGAGCACATCGAGCAGTTGCAGTCGTGCACGGTCACGCGGGTCGGCGCATCCACTTCGAAGGCGACGGCGCCGCAGTGGCAGCCGCCACGGTGAACGGCGAGATCCGGCGTTTCCATTACACGATTCACGCTGTGTGCGGACCCCTGCGCGGCGGGCAGGGGCCTTCCGGCGGCACGATCACCGTCAGGGCCTGCCGCTCCAGCGAAAATTCCGCGGGCGTGTGTCCGGCCATCTGCCCATCCGCCTGGACCTCGGCCGGCGGATCGGACTCGATGCGCACCCGCGCGCAGCGGACGTGGCGCACGACGGGATCGCCGTAGAGACGGCCGCGGTAGAGCTTCACGATCTTCGGCAGCGCGCGCAGCAACCCGACCTCCTCGATTGCAACCACGTCGAGCATTCCGTCGTCGAGCAGTGCGTCGGGCGCCACGTGCATGCGATTGCCGCAGTACCGCGCATTCGCGGCGAACACGAGCAGCATGCGCTGATCGAACCGCGTCCCGTCGGCGTCGACCCGGAATTGCGGCGACTGATACGACAGCAGGCCGCGCAGCGCGATGCCGAGGTAGGTGAATGCCGACGGGACCGGGCGTGGCACCCGTGCCGTCACGTAGGCGTCGTAGCCCGCGCCCGCGACATTGATGTACCAGTGTCGATGCGGCAACTCCGTGCCGTTCGCGCGCTCCATGTAGCCAGTGACCGAGGGTCCCGTGATGATGCCGACGTCGTGGAGCATCGTGCGCCCCGCCGCGATCGCGGCCGTCACGGACTCGGGCTCGCGCCCGATCCCGAGGGATCGGGCCCAGTCGTTGCCGGTGCCGGTCGGTGCGACGGCGAGCGTGACTTCGCGCGTGTCGGCCAGGCCGGCGTCCATCACGCCGTTGACGACGTCGTTCACCGATCCGTCGCCGCCCACCGCGAGCAACCGACGGCGACCCTCCCGGACCGCCCGCCGCGCAATCTCGACACCGTCGTGCTCGCACTCCGTGCGAACGACCTCGAGGGGAACTCGCGCAGCCCTCAGCGACCGTTCGACAGCGTCCCAGCTGCCGCGCGAGCGCGGCATGCCGGCGGCGGGGTTGACGATGGCGA
>DAOMFD010000336.1:0-1598 GCA_035429605.1 Steroidobacteraceae bacterium
CTGCAGGAGATGCTGAAGGAAGTCACCGGCATGCGCGGCGTGTCGCTCACGCCCATGGCGGGCGCGCAGGGCGAGTTCGCCGGCGTGGCGATGATTCGCGCGTACCACCTCGCGCGCAAGGATCCCGGACGCACCGAGATCATCGTGCCTGACGCCGCGCACGGCACCAACCCGGCGACTGCGACGATGTGCGGCTGCACGGTCAAGGAAGTGGCGTCGCTGCCGAACGGCGACATCGACCTCGACGCATTGCGCGCCGCGGTCGGACCGCATACCGCCGGGATCATGCTGACCAATCCCTCGACGCTCGGCGTGTTCGAGCGGCGCATACGCGAGGTCGCCGGCATCGTCCACGCGGCAGGCGGGCTTCTCTACTACGACGGCGCCAACCTGAACGCGATCCTGGGCAAGGTCCGGCCGGGCGACATGGATTTCGACGTCATCCACATGAACCTGCACAAGACCTTCTCGACGCCGCACGGCGGCGGCGGCCCGGGCTCGGGCGCCGTGGGCGTGGGCGAGCGCCTGCTGCCGTTCCTGCCGGTGCCCGTCGTGGGCCGCGATGGCGACCGCTACCGCTGGCTCGACGAGCGCGACCTGCCGCAGACCATCGGCCGGCTCTCCGCGTTCATGGGCAACACCGGCGTGCTGCTGCGCGCCTACGTGTACATGCGCATGCTCGGCCGCGACGGCATGCGGCGCGTGGCGGAGTTCGCGACGCTCAATGCCAACTACCTGATGAAGCGACTCGCGGACGCCGGGTTCGAGCTTGCGTACCCGCAGCGGCGCGCAGGGCACGAATTCATCGTCACCCTGCGCCGGGAGGCCCGCGACTACGGCACGAGCGCCATGGACTTCGCCAAGCGCCTGCTCGACTACGGGTTCCACGCCCCGACGACCTATTTCCCGCTGCTCGTCCCCGAGTGCCTGCTCATCGAGCCCACCGAGACGGAGTCGAAGCAGGAGCTCGACGCGTTCGTGGACGCGATGGTCGCGATTCGCGAGGAAGCCCGCACCGACCCGGCCAAACTCAAGGGAGCGCCCTACACGCTGCCCGTGCGACGCCTCGACGACGTGCGCGCGGCCAAGCAGCTCGACCTCGCGTGGAGGCCGGCCTGATGCGTGACGGCGTGCGTCCCACGGGCCTGCGACGGCTCTGGCTCGCGACGACGCACACCATGCGCGGCTTCCGGAATTGCTATCGCAGCGAGGCGGCGTTCCGCCAGGAGACGTGGCTCGCGATCGTGCTGGTGCCGGCCGGCCTGTGGCTCGGCCGCAGCGGCCTGGAGCGCGCGCTCCTGGTCGGGACGGTCGTCGTCGTGCTCATCGTCGAGCTGCTCAACACGGGCATCGAGCTCGTGGTGGACCGCATCGGCACGGAGCACCACCACCTCTCGGGATTCGCCAAGGACGTGGCCTCCGCCGCCGTGTTCTGCTCGCTCGTGCTGCTCGGCTCAACCTGGGTACTGGTGCTCATCTTTCCATGACAGCGCTCATCTGCGGCTCCATCGCGTTCGACACCGTGATGGTGTTTCCCGGGCGGTTCCGGGACCACATCCTGCCGGACCGCATCCACCTGCTGAACGTGTCGTTCCTCG
>DAOMFD010000337.1:0-1591 GCA_035429605.1 Steroidobacteraceae bacterium
GACGTCCTCGATGTAGCGCTCGCGCTCGGCGCGCTTCGACTTGAGCCAGCCCGCGATGCGCTTGTATTCCTCCGGTTCGCTGTAGCGGAAGGCGAGGTCCTCGAGTTCCCACTTGATGTGCCAGATCCCGAGCCGGTTGGCGAGCGGTGCGTAGATTTCCCGGGTCTCGAGCGCGGCCCAGCGCTGCTCGGCGGCGGACGCCTCCTTGAGGTTACGCATCCGCACCAGCTGCAGGACCAGCCGCAGCAGCACCAGGCGCACGTCGGAGGCCAGCGCGAGCAACAGCTTGCGCAGGCCCTCGGCCTGCTGCGGCTTCATCGGGTGTCCCGGATTCCATTCGGGCGGAATGCCGATGCTGCCGACGCGCTCGACTTCCCGCGCGAGTCGCACGGCCGTCTCGCCGAAGTAGTCCTGCGCTCGCGCATCGTCGAGGGAGCCGGCCTCGAGCCAGGGCATCAGCAAGCCGGCCAGCACCACGTCCTCGTCCGCGCGCAGCTGGGCGAGCAGCGATGCGAGTTCCAGGCTGCGCTCGGTGGCGCGGGCCGGCTCGAGGGCCTGCACGTGCTCGAGCGCCGCCCGGACTCGGGCGGACTGGGAATCGAGATCGAATTCTGCCGGCTTCACAGCGTGCGTTATCATACGCCGCCGTCATTGCGTCTCCCGCGGGGTGAGGACTTGCCCAGGCTCAGTCGTGTTGGCCGGCGCTGGGCGATCCCGTCGCGGGACCGCGCGGCGAGCGGCGAGTCGGTTCGCATACTCGGACTCGATCCCGGCTCGGTCGCGACCGGGTTCGGCATCATCGACTGGGGCGAGGGCGAGGCCCGCTACGTCACGAGCGGCGCGATTCGCACCAGCGGCGGCGAGTTTCCTCCGCGGCTGCGCCAGATCTTCGAAGGCGTGCACGAACTCGTGCGCGAGTACCGGCCTGCGGAAGTGGCAGTCGAGCGGGTATTCATGCATCGCAATGCCGACAGCGCACTCAAGCTCGGCCAGGCGCGCGGCGCGGCGCTGTGCGCCGTGTTCGCGGCGACGCCGGAGGTGTTCGAATACGCGCCGCGCGAGGTCAAGCTCGCGGTCGTGGGGCAGGGTGCCGCGCAGAAGGAGCAGGTGCAGTTGATGGTCAGGACGTTGCTCAGGCTCACGGGCGAACTCGGGCCCGACGCGGCCGACGCGATCGGCATCGCGCTGTGCCACGCCTATTCGCGCCAGGCCAGGGTCGCGATCGCCCGCAGTGCCGGGGTCGACGGACGATGATCGGATTCCTGCGCGGCCGGATCGCCGGGAAGCATCCACCGACGCTCGTCGTCGACGTGGGTGGCGTGGGCTACGAGCTGGAAGCGCCGATGTCGACGTTCTACGGCCTGCCGGCGGTCGGTGCGGAAGTGATCCTGCACACGCACCTCGTGGTGCGCGAGGATGCGCACGTGCTGTTCGGGTTCGGCACCGAGCGTGAGCGCAGCCTCTTCCGCGAGCTCATCAAGGTGTCGGGCGTGGGGCCTCGCATCGCGCTCGCGATCCTGTCCGGCGTCAGCGTCGACGAATTCCAGCGCTGCGTGGAGGCCGAGGACGTCGCGTCGCTGGTTCGCGTGCC
>DAOMFD010000338.1:0-1583 GCA_035429605.1 Steroidobacteraceae bacterium
CGCATCCCCTGCAGCAGCGCGCTCATGAGCGCGCAGCCGTCGGTGATCGCCGCGTCGATCACCTGCCCCTGGCCGGTGCTGCGGGCGCTCAGGATCGCCGCGAGCAGCCCCACCGCCATGAACATCGCGCCGCCGCCGATGTCGCCGACCACGGTCGGCGGGATGGACGGCGCCGAGTCCCGGTGGCCGCCGTGGTAGAGGATGCCGCTCAGCGCGACGTAATTGATGTCGTGGCCCGCGGCCTGCGCGAGCGGCCCGTCCTGTCCCCAGCCGGTGAGCCGCCCGTAGGCCAGGCGCGGGTTGCGCGCGAGGCACGCCTCGGGGCCGATCCCCAGCCGCTCCATCACGCCCGGCCGGAATCCCTCGACGAGGCCGTCGCAGCGCTCGACGAGGCGCAGGATCACCTCCGCCGCGCCGGGCTGCTTCAGGTCGACCGCGATCGAGCGCTTGCCGCGCCTGGTGACGTCGAACTTCGGCGGCGCGTTGAACGGCAGCGAGCCGCCCTTGCGGTCCACCACGACGACCTCGGCGCCGAGGTCCGCGAGCAGCATGCCGCAGAACGGACCGGGGCCGATGCCGGCGAGCTCGAGGATGCGGACGCCGTCGAGCGGTCCCATGCGGCGGCTCACAGCGACCTCGCCACGATCTCCTTCATCACCTCGCTCGCGCCGCCGTAGATGCGCTGCACTCGCGAGTCGACGTAGAGCTTGGCGATCGGGTATTCCGTGGTGTAGCCGTAGCCGCCGAACAGCTGCAGGCACTCGTCCATCACGCGGCACTGGGCCTCGGTGATCCAGAGCTTGGCCATCGAGGCGGTGACGGTGTCGAGCGTGTCGTTGCGCAGCCGCTCGATGCAGTCGTCGATGAACAGGCGTGCCACGTGCACCTGCGACTTCACCTCGGCCAGCTTGAAGCGCGTGTTCTGCATCTCGAGCAGCGACTGGCCGAACAGCTTGCGCGATCGCGCGTAGTCGACCGTGAGCCTGAGCGCGTACTCCATGGCGGACACGCCGCCCAGCGCGAGCAAGGCGCGCTCGTACGGCAGGTCGCGCATGAGCTGGATGAAGCCCTGCCCCTCGACCCCGCCGAGCAGGCAGTCGGCGGGAACGCGGCAGTCGTCGAAGAACATCTCCGCGGTGTCCCAGCCGTTCTGCCCGATCTTGTCGAGCACGCGCCCGACCCGGTAGCCGGCGCGATCCGTGGTCTCGACCATGATGATCGAAATGCCCTTGGACCCCTTCGTGGGGTCGGTGCGCGCGACGACGCCCACCAGCCCGGCGTGCAGCCCGTTCGAGATGAAGGTCTTCGAGCCGTTTACGACGTACTCGTCGCCCACGCGCTGCGCCCGCGTCTTGATGCCCTGAAGGTCCGAGCCTGCGCCCGGCTCGGTCATCGCGATCGCGCCCACGAGTTCGCCGGTCGCCATGCGCGGCAGCCAGCGGTGCTTCTGCTCCTCGGTGCCGTGGTTCAGGACGTAGTGCGCCACGATGCTGTGCACCACGTGTCCCAGGCTGGTGATGCCGTGCCCGCCCATCTCCTCCGCCACGACCGCCTCGTGGCGCACGTCGCCACCGACGCCGCCG
>DAOMFD010000339.1:0-1582 GCA_035429605.1 Steroidobacteraceae bacterium
CGTGCAGCCCGGCGTGGCGACGAGCGAGCCTGACCGCGATGTCGCCCGGGCCGCAACCCAGGTCGACGACGCAGCCCGACGTGAGCGCGGGGAACTCGGCTTCGAACAGCTGCACGAAGCGTTGGTTCGGCTCGGAGAAGTCCGCCTCGGCGTAGGCGCGAGCCTGCTCGAACTCGTCCATGAGTTCGGGTTCCGGGATGCGTTGCATGGGATTCCCCGTGGCGCGCAGGCCGCGGCCGCTCACCTGGACTGGTCTGGCGATCCGCCGTCCGTCTGCTGGTCGATCGCCGCGTCCGTCGCGGCCTTCGCGGCCATCTGCGTCGCCTCGACCCCGCGCGCCTTGTCCTCGGTCTGGATCATGTCGTCGAGCACGGTCGCATCGGTGTCGCGGCCCTTGGCTTGCGCCGCAGCCTTGTCCTGCGGAGGCTGCTCGGCGCCGCACGCCGCGAGGACTGCGAACGCGAGGCCCAGGACGGTGATCTTCGTGCGCGTGCCCATGTGCACCTCCGGCGGACGTGGCTGCGCAGCATCTTACGGAAATTGGGGACATTCTCCTATTTCCGCAGGGGGAAATAGGAGAATGTCCCCAATTTCCGTCAGAGGAACTCTTCGATCGAGAACAGGAAGTAGGAGAAGTAGTGGTTGATCGCGCGGATCTGGTCGAGCAGGCCGTGATCGGAGTCGACCACGTGCAGGGTCGCCTTCTGCTCGCGCGCAAATCGGTAGCTGTTGTCGACCGGGATCACGTCGTCGCGCCAGCCGTGGATGATCGTGGTCGGGCACGCGGCCGGCCGCGGGCTGAATTTCTCATAGCCCGGCATGTACAGCGCCGGGGCCAGCAGGAACATGCCGCGCGCCTGCAGCAGCGACGACCCCGCCACGGACACGTAGCCGCCCATGCTCGAGCCGACCAGCACCAGTGAGCCGCGCAGGTCCTTGCAGAACGCGAGCAGGCGCGTCACGCGGTCCTTGGGATCGTCGATGCCGCGATAGTCCACGGACTCGACCTGGAAGCCCTCCTCGCGCGCGATCTCGGCCATTGCCGCGATCTTGCTGCCCCAGGGCTCGCTGTCCTTGCCGTGCGAGAAGACTACGTAACGATCGCCCATTCGACCCGTCCTGCCACTGGCCCACCGCGAATCATATGCTGCCCGTGACGCCGATTCCGGACTCAGTTCTCATCGCCGACGCGCCACAGCAAACGGTCGAGGTCGCCGGGCGCCGCGCCCCAGCCGTCGCGCTCGAGATCCACCCGTCCATCGACCGCCCGGACCCCTTCCTTGCGCAGCAGTCGCAGCTGTCGATCGCGCGACGGCGACCCCGCCGGGAATGCGATGCGACCGCCGGCCGCGACGACCCGGTGCCACGGCACGCCGCTCGCTTTCGGTAATTTCCCGAGCACGTGCCCGACGAGGCGCGCGCGCCCTGGCCAGCCGGCCCGCTCTGCCACCGCGCCGTAGGTCGTCACCTTTCCGGGAGGCACCGCTCGCACCACGGCGAGGATCGCATCGGCAGCATCGTTCATGCCGCCGGATGCTAGCGACGCGCGCCGTGCCCGCACAAGCACGACCGTTTGCGGGCC
>DAOMFD010000340.1:0-1574 GCA_035429605.1 Steroidobacteraceae bacterium
TAGATCAGGTCCTTAACATCCAGGCCAAACACAAAACTGTTGCCTTCGTGTGCGAGCACAGCCGAGATCTCGGCGCCGTTGCCGGTTGGCTGCACCTGGACGACGCCGAAGTTGAACTGATTCACCACGTCGCGCAGCGTCGAACGGATGCCGAACGCGAGCGAGAACTCCTCGTCGATGAAGGTGCCGACCAGGGGCTGCGTGTCGTCGGTCTGGCTGATGCCCGAGGACGTCAGCGAAACCGCCTTCGTGGGCGGCCGCAGGCAGGTGATGTCGAAGATGCAGCCGATGTGTATGTCGCCGGAGAGGAATATCACCTCTCGCCCGGATGCTGCGCTGCGATTCGTGTGGCGCGCCTTGAAGGTCTTGGTCAGCAGGTCCTTCTGCTCGCGCCGGGAGAAGCGGTGCGACCACTGGTCGCGCGCTTCGTCGAGGTTCGAAATCTGGAAGTTGCCCAGGTTCGGGTTCTGACCGGTGAACCGGCTGATCTTGGTGCTCGCCACGGCCTGCAGGAGGTCGGTGACGTCCTTGGTTGATTTGGGGCTGAACAATTCCTTCTCATCGCCGCGCTTGAACGCCTCGACGTCGTCGGTGCGGTCGCCCATCAGCCGTTGCGTCTGCCCGTCCGGGTCCTGCGAGGCAATCGGCGTCGCGGTGACGACCGCGAGCACATCGACGTCCGGCGGCAGGCGCGCGTACACGTCGTCGATGAACTGCCACTGTCGCGCGCCGAGGATCGGGAAGTCCTTACGGAAGACATCGCGCTCGCCGCGGCTGTCGAGCACGAGCATCATCATTCGGCCGCAGCGGAACACGAACGGCATGCCGCGACGCAGCCCATGCGGCAGCGGACCATCGATGTAGTTGGGAAACGCCGGATCGGGCAGCCCGGTCAGCGGTTCACGGTGGTCGCCGGGCAGCGGATTGCGGCAACCCTGGAAGTGCCAGTAGACGTCGCGCGCGTCCTCGAAGAACTCGGTCGACAGGCGGAAGATCTCCGCGCCGCGCGGGTGCCGCGCCGCCATCGTCGGGCTGTCGGAGGCGATCGAGCCCCAGCCGTCGCGGATGTCGTGGTCGTCCCAGACCATGTAGGTCGGAGTGTTGGCCAGAACTCGCCGCACATCGTCGCGCGACCAGTTGAGACGGTACTTTTCGGCCATCGCGCGGCGCCGCGCCGTGCTGTCGGAATGAAAGTGGTCGTCGAAGATGTCGGGCTTGTCTTCGTCGAGATAGACCTGGTCGCCCATCATGATGATGAACGACGGCTGCGAGCGCTCGACGAACTCGCTGAACTGCCGCCACGCGCCGTCCTGCTGGCCGTTGCACGAGATCGCGCAGAACAGCAGGTTGGTCATCGACGCCGGCGGCGGCAGCGTGCGGACCGTTCCGCTCGCGCCCTTGACGAAGCGGCCCGCGCGCACCACCCGGTAGCGGTAGCGCAGGTCGGGCTTGAGGCCGGTGACGGTTGCGATCGCGGTGCCGAATTCGACGGCGCCGGGCTCGGTGCTGACGAACGGGAAGAGCCCGACGTCTTCAACGCGCAGGCCATAGCGCGCCGGGTCGTCGGAGACCTG
>DAOMFD010000341.1:0-1566 GCA_035429605.1 Steroidobacteraceae bacterium
TTGCCGACGACTCGCGACAGGCCGGTGCCGACCGGGTCGATCATGACGAGGTCGGTGCGGTCGAGGATGCTGTATTCGTTGTCGACGGTGCGGAACGGACCCTTGCTGTTGACCTGCAGGTCCTCGATGGCGGTACGCCGCGGGCCGAGGATGCCCATGTGCAGCCAGGCGGAGGCCGAGCCCGGGCCGCCGTTGTAGGCGAACATGACCGGTCGCGTGACCGGGTCGGCGCCGTCCCTGGTGTACGCCGTGAAGCCGAACAGGGCGACGGGCTCGTCCTTGTCGTTCTTCATCAGCAGCGTTCCGGCGGTCGCCGTGTAGGCGATGACCTGCCCGTCGATGCGGACCTTGTGCCTGGTGACCCATACCTTGCCTTGCGGCACGGGCTGGTCATCGGCCTTGGGCTTGTCCGGGGTCGTCGCGGCGCTGGGCGTCGGCGCGGTCGTGTCCGCGGCAAGAACCGGCGCCGCGGCCAGCAGCGTGGCCAGCAGCGCGGTCACGTAACGAGTCGTCGTCATGGCAGGCGATCCTCCCCGGGGAAACGGCGGGAGTATAGGACAGCCGTCCAGCGCAGCGCGGCAAAGGCCCCGCCGATGGACTCGGCGACCCCCGGCCAGTAGTCTCACATCCCCCTTCCGAAAACAGGCGGCCGCGCGCAATCGCGGCAGATCCACATGAAGCAGCTCTCCGGCTCCGACGCGATGTTCCTGCAGTTCGAGACCGGGAACAATTTCATGCACGTGGCGTCGCTCGCGATCTACGACCCGTCCACGGCGCCGGGCGGCGGCGTGCGCTTCAAGGACATCCTGAAGTTCTTCACCTCGCGCCTCGAGCAGTTCCCGCAATTCCGTCGGCGGCTGGTGAGCGTCCCGCTGTCTCTCGACCGGCCGTACTGGATCGAGGACCCCGGCTTCGACGTCGAGTTCCACGTGCGGCACATCGCGCTGCCACACCCAGGCGACTGGCGACAGCTGTGCATCCAGGTGGCGCGCATCCATTCGCGCCCGCTCGACCGCAGCAAGCCGTTGTGGGAGGCCTACGTGATCGAGGGCCTGCACAACATCCCGGGCGTGCCCAAGGGCAGCTTCGCCGTCTACAGCAAGATGCACCACGCGATCGTCGACGGCGAATCGGGCACCGAGCTGCTGAAGGCGCTGCACTCGATCTCGCCGGAGCCCCCGGACCTGGACGAGGCCGAGACGCGGAGACTCCTGCACGTCGACCGCGAGCCCACGGCGATCGAGCTCTACTCGCGCGCAGTGGTGCATAACCTGCAGCGCGTGCCGGGACTCGCGAAGTTCTCGCTCGGCTCCGCGCGTCGGCTGGGCACGCTCGGCGCGGAGTTCGCCGGCCGGATCAAGGACGAAGGCGTGTTCAGCCTGAAGACGCTGCGTGAACTGCTGTCCGGCGACCTGGGCGCGCTGCTGCCGCAGATGCCGCCCAAGACCCGCTTCAGCGGCGACGTCTCGGCGCACCGCGTGTTCGAGGCGGTCGGCCTGCCGCTGTCGGATTTCAAGGCGATCCGCCACCACGTGGGCGACGTCACGATCAACGACCAGTTCCTGT
>DAOMFD010000342.1:0-1556 GCA_035429605.1 Steroidobacteraceae bacterium
AGGCCGTGGCTCTCGAGCACTTCCTTGATCTCGGTGAGCGACTTCTTGCCGAGGTTCGGCGTGCGCAGCAGCTCGACCTCGGTCTTCTGCACCAGGTCGCCGATGTAGTGGATGTTCTCGGCCTTGAGGCAGTTCGCGCTGCGCACCGTGAGCTCGAGCTCGTCGACCGGACGCAGCAGCAGCGGGTCGAAGTGATGCTCGCTCGGCTTGATCTTGTCCTCGTCCTGGCCCTGCAGGTCGACGAACACCGACAGCTGGTCCTTGAGGATCGAGCCGGCGCGGCGGATCGCCTCTTCGGGGTCGATCGTGCCGTTGGTCTCGATGTCGATGATCAGCTTGTCGAGGTCGGTGCGCTGCTCGACGCGCGCGGCCTCGACGTTGTAGGTGACCTTGCGGATCGGGCTGAACGACGCGTCGAGCA
This sequence comes from Steroidobacteraceae bacterium, assembly GCA_035429605.1. Classification (GTDB taxonomy): domain Bacteria; phylum Pseudomonadota; class Gammaproteobacteria; order Steroidobacterales; family Steroidobacteraceae; genus RPQJ01. The sequence continues at coordinate 422 of DAOMFD010000342.1, forward strand.
GCAGGCGGCCGATCGGGCGGCTCGCCTCCTCGAACGCGAGGCGCTGGCCGGCCGGGCGGTAGCCGCGGCCCTTCTCGACCTTGAGCGTCATCACGAGCTCGCCGGCCTTGGTCAGGTTGGCGATGACGAGGTCGGGATTGAGGATCTCGACGTCGTGGTCGCCCTGGATGTCGCCGGCGCGCACCGGGCCCGGGCCCTTCTTCGACAGGCGCAGCTCGGACTCCTCGCGGGCATTGAGGCGGATCGCGACCTGCTTGAGGTTCAGCAGGATCTCGACCACGTCCTCCTGCACGCCCTCGATGCTGGTGTACTCGTGGAGCACGCCCTCGATCTCGGCCTCGGTGATCGCGCTGCCCGGCATCGACGAGAGCAGCACGCGCCGGAGCGCGTTGCCCAGCGTGTGGCCGAAGCCGCGCTCGAAGGGCTCGATCACCACGCGGGCGTGGCGGGGGGCCGTCGGCGTCACCTTGACGACGCGCGGGCGGAGGAACTCGGCAATGGACGACTGCATGAAAGTCACCCTGCGTGATTACTTGGAGTACAACTCGACGACGAGGCTCTCGTTGATGTCCGGCAGGATGTCGCCGCGCTCGGGCAGCGACTTCAGCACGCCGGAGAACTTCTTCTCGTCGACTTCGACCCAGTCGGGGAAACCGACCTGGCCACGGATCTGCAGCGCCTGCTGCACGCGGGCCTGCTTCTGCGCCTTCTCGCGCAGCGCGACGACCTCGCCGCCCTTGCACTGGAAGGACGGGACGTTGACGACCTCGCCGTTGACCGTCACCGAGCGGTGGCTCACCAGCTGGCGCGCCTCGTTGCGCGTCGTGGCGAAGCCCATGCGGTAGACGACGTTGTCGAGGCGGCCCTCGAGCAGCTGCAGCAGCGTCTCGCCGGTGGCGCCCGGACGGCCGGCCGCCTTCTGGTAGTAGCCGCGGAACTGGCGCTCGAGCACGCCGTACATGCGGCGCAGCTTCTGCTTCTCGCGCAGCTGCAGGCCGTAGCCCGACACGCGCGCGCGGCGCTCGCCCTTGATGCCGCCCGGCGGCACTTCGAGCTTGCACTTCGACTCGAGCGACTTCACGCCGCTCTTCAGGAAGAGGTCGGTGCCCTCGCGGCGCGAGAGCTTGCACTTGGG
>DAOMFD010000343.1:0-1529 GCA_035429605.1 Steroidobacteraceae bacterium
ATCGCGTGGATCATGTACTTCAGGTCGATCGCCTGGTCGTCGAGCGTGCCGGTGACCGTCTCGCACTTCGTGCCGGCCACCCGGCGATTGATGTCGGTCGCGTTCGGGTTGTGGCAGGCGGCGCAGAGCTCGACGTTGTTGACGCGGTTGTTGCCGTGGAGCGCCAGCTGCTTGTGGCAGTTGTCGCACCGGTTGATGTCCACGATCGGCGAATAGGCCACCGGAGTGGCGTCGGTGATCGCAAAGGGCTTCTCGGCGGCCTGCACCGGCACGGGATCGGGCGTGCCGTTGCCGTCCAGGTCGACGCCCGGGTGCCCTTCCAGGAACGCAGTGCCAGAGCCGGTGGCAGCAGCCGGGATCGCAGTCGCCGCGGTCGCCGTGAATCCGCCGGGGTAGGCGGGATCGGGCACGCCGTTCGCCTTGAAGTCGATGCGGATCGGCTGGGCGGGCGTACCCGTGGTCGCGGTAGCGGAACCGCTGCCCGTGTTGGTGAAGTCCGGCCTCGTCGAGAACGCGACGTCCACCGTGAGCGAGGCCGCGGAATTCTGGAACGGGCCACCAGGCGCCTTGATGTCGTACGGCGCATTGCCGTTGGTCGGATCCACGACGCGGATCGTCACGGTGGCCATCTGGCCCGGCGCGGTGTTCGCGACGTTCAGGACCTCGTACTTGAACTTCGCCGCGGCCGCCTGCTCGGGAATCACGTGCGCGCTGGCCGTCATTACGCCGGCCATGGCGGAGTTCGGACCGTGGCAGGTGTAGCACTGCTCGTCGGTCGCCGCGCCGCCCGCGCCGTGTCCCTCGCCAGTCGTGAAGTTGATCGTGTCGTGGCAGGCGCTGCAGGTGGTGACGTTGACCGTCGTGCGCCACGCGTCGCCCTGCGGCGCATCCGCGTTGTTCTCGTGGTGGCAGGTCTGGCAGTTGCGGATGTCCTGCGGGTACCTGACGCCCGGGTACTTCTTGCCCAGGTACTCGTAGTCGCCATAGCCACTGAAGACGTTGTAGAAGCCATAGATCCCATAGGGCCAGGGCTCGCCCGCCTGCACGCTCGCGACGTAGCTCGGCAGGTCGTTGCCCATGTGGATCTTGTGGATCATCACGCGGAAGTCGATCGTGTTGCCGGTCTGCGCGTCGTACGAGTACGACTCGTGGCACATGACGCAGTAGTTCACGTCGTGGCGGCCGTCCCCATGCGCCTCGAGCTTCTGGTGACATGCGTCGCAGTCGGTCTGCGCGACGATCGTGCGTCCGGACGCGGTGATGGCCGTCGGCACGTTGCCCGCCGGAACCAGGTCGTAAAGCGCATTGTTCGCGGGGATGTAGGGTTCGCTCGAGCCACCCGACGAGTTGATGCGGATCTCGTAGCCGACGCGGTGCGTGAGGTTCGGGTCGTACGGGATGTCAGCGATGCCCAGCACGCTCTGCTTGAACGTGTAGGTGTAGGTGCCGTTGCCGTGGTCCACCCACGTGCCGACGGCGGCCGACTCGGTGGTGCCCTGGTTCACGGGTGGCGAATTCGCCGTGCAGGT
>DAOMFD010000344.1:0-1521 GCA_035429605.1 Steroidobacteraceae bacterium
TCGATGTCGTACTCGATCGGGTCCTCGACCGTCATGATGTTGGTCGTGTTCTTGTCGAGCCGGCGTATTGCGGCGTAGAGCGTCGTCGACTTGCCCGAGCCGGTCGGGCCGGTCACCAGGATGATCCCGTGCGGCTGGTGAATCAGCGTATCGAACCGGTCGAGCGCTTCCTTCGACATGCCGAGGTTGGTCAGTTCGAGTTTGGAGAGATCCTTCTCGAGCAGACGCAGCACCGCGCGCTCGCCATGGCCGGTCGGCAAGGTCGAAACACGCACGTCCACGGGACGGCCGCCGACCCGCAATGTGATCCGTCCGTCCTGCGGCAGGCGCTTCTCCGCGATGTCGAGCGCGGCCATGATCTTGATACGCGACACCAGCGCGGCATGCAGCGCACGCTTCGGCCGCACGACGTCGCGCAGCGTGCCGTCGACGCGGAAGCGCACCAGCGAGTAGGACTCGAATGGCTCGATGTGGATGTCGCTCGCGCCGTCGCGCGCCGCCTGCGTCAGCAGCGCGTTGATCATGCGGATGATCGGCGCGTCGTCCTCGGTCTCGAGCAGGTCCTCGACGTCCGGGACCTCCTGCATCATGCGCGTGATGTCGAACTCGCCCTCGATGTCGCCGACGATCTGCTGCGCCGACCCGCTCTGGTCGCCATAGGTCTGCGAGATCGCTTCGGTGAGCTTGGTCGGCTCGACGACGATCGGCTTGACCTTTCCGGGAAACACCCGCATCACTTCATTGAGTGCGGCGAGCGGCGTGGCGTCCGAGATCCAGACCTCGGCGTCGCGCTCGCTCTTCGGCACCAGCAGGATCGCGTTGTCCCGCGCGTACGAATAGGGCACGAAGCGGCTGGCGGGAGTCACGGTATCCGTCCGGCGGTGCTGATCAGGGCGTGACAACGATCGGGTCGAAGCCCATCGCCTTCAGGCGCGCGACCGTCTCGGCCATGCTCTGCGTAGCCGGGTCGACCGAAACGCGCACGCGCACGATGTCTGCGCCCTTCTTGGACTTCACGCTTTCCCAGTAGGCGTCGAACCCCGCGGCTCGCAGCTGCCTTTGCAGCTCACGGCCGCGGCTGATTTCCGAGACGGCGGCGACCTGCAGCAGATTGCTTGCCGGCCCCGTTGATGCGCCCTGTGTTGCCGCGAAAGCGCCCGTGGAGCTGGGCGCCGCCACTGACGACACGGCTGGATTTGCAACAACCGGGGCGGGCTCAACGGTTGCAGTCGTGGCGACCGGTGGGATCGATGCTGCCGCGGCTGGCGCGGCCTGGGTGGGTGCACCGACGACGGGTTCCGGCGGCGCCTCTGCAGCCCGCTCGACGGGCGTCGTTGGCGCTGCGGCACTGGCCGGCGGGCTCACGTTCGCAGCGGTCGCCAGGTCCTTCGGCGGTGCCGAACGCGGCTCGGGGCTCGTAGGGGCTAATGCGGTCGTGTCTGGCCGTGGAGCGGGCATGTCGCGCGACGGCGCTGGCGCGGGCGCCGCGGTACTCGGTGCGGCAGCGTCAGTCGTCGCAAC
>DAOMFD010000345.1:0-1509 GCA_035429605.1 Steroidobacteraceae bacterium
CGGCAGCGGGTTGTTGTACTCGCGCAGGTCCTTGTCCCACACGTGCCCGGTGTCGGCCCCGCCGCCGATCTTCTCTCCGGGCGCCCTGGGTTTGGACGTCCAGCGCAGCAGCCAGACACAGGCGAGGATGTTGAGGATCGTCACGAGGACGACGAAGAGACTCCAACCGCTAGTCATGGGGTCTTGCTCCCTGGTTCTTTTCCGGGCGGATACTCGTGGAACGGCAGGTTCGCCATCTCATCGAAATCCGCCTTGCGGCGTCTGCTGTAGGCCCATGCCACGAGTCCGACGAACGCGAGCATCACGACGAGCGTGAAGATCCCGCGCAGCGTGCCGGCGTCCATGGCTCAGTTGCCCGCCCTTGCGTTCGTGCCCAGGCCCTGCAGGTAGGCGACGAGCGCGTCGAGCTCGGTCTTGCCCTCGACCGCTGCCGGCGCGCCGGCGATGTCGGCGTCGGTGTACGGGACCCCGACCTTGCGCAGCGCCTCCATCTTCCTGGACACCAGCGGGCCGTCGAGCTTGGCGTCCTTGAGCCACGGGAAGCGCGGCATGTTGGACTCCGGCACGACGTCGCGCGGGTTCATCAGGTGCACGCGGTGCCAGTCGTCCGAGTAGCGGCCGCCGACGCGCGCGAGGTCGGGCCCGGTGCGCTTGGAGCCGAACTGGAACGGGTGGTCGTACACCGACTCGCCGGCGACCGAGTACGGGCCGTAGCGCTCGGTCTCGGAGCGGAACGGCCGGATCATCTGCGAGTGGCACAGGTAGCAGCCCTCGCGGATGTACACGTCGCGCCCGGCGAGGCGCAGCGCGTCGTACGGCACGACACCCGGCGCCGGTTGCGTCCCCGCCCCCTGGAAGTACAGCGGCACGATCTCGACCAGGCCGCCGAAGCTGATGACGAGCGCGATCAGCACGCCCATCAGGCCGACATTTTTTTCGACTGATTCGTGGTTCATTCGGCTCTCCCCATCAGGCCGGCTGCACGACCGGGGCGTCCGCCGTGCTGGTGCGCGCCGCGACCGTCTTCCAGACGTTCCAGGCCATCATGAACATGCCCGCGAGGACGAGCGTGCCGCCGAGCAGGCGCACCGCGTAGTACGGGTAGGTCGACTTGATCGACTCGATGAACGCGTAGGTCAGGGTCCCGTCCGGGTTCGTCGCGCGCCACATCAGGCCCTGCATCACGCCGGCGATCCACATCGAGGTGATGTAGAGCACCACGCCGATGGTGGTGGTCCAGAAGTGCACGTCGATCATGCGCGTGCTGTACATCTGCTCGCGGCCGTACAGCTTCGGGATCAGCGCGTACATCGTGCCGATCGAGATCATCGCCACCCAGCCGAGCGCGCCGGAGTGCACGTGGCCGATCGTCCAGTCGGTGTAGTGCGAGAGGGCGTTGACCGTCTTGATCGACATCATCGGCCCTTCGAAGGTCGACATGCCGTAGAACGACAGCGACACGATCATGAACTTGAGGATCGGGTCGGTGCGCAGCTTATGCCACGCGCC